>NZ_CP088923.1:3668707-3985884 GCF_021545845.1 Rhodanobacter thiooxydans | reverse complement strand
GGACAAATCAACCACAGCTTCGAAGCGCTTGCGCGCGGGGTGATGGGCTAGTCTAGCAGCCTCCCCCGCACCCTCGGCCGCCACATATCCACACCGGTATCCACAGCGTGCCGACTACGGTCATTTGACAGCAGCAACGGCTAGCCCACATACTTTCCAACCTTTTTATCCACATTCCCTTCGGAGCAACCCATGAAGCGGACCTTCCAGCCCAGCAAGCTCAAGCGCGCTCGCACGCACGGTTTCCGTGCCCGTATGGCCACCGCCGACGGCCGCAAAGTCCTCAGCGCCCGTCGCGCCAAGGGCCGCAAGCGCCTGATCCCGTAATCGGCGCGAGCGTCATGGCCAACGCCGAGCTGCCGCGCGAAGCGCGGTTACGTCGGCCGGGTGACTTTGCCGCCTTGCGAAGCAGCAGCGGACGCGCAGGCGGCCGCTGTTTTCATATGCGCTATCGTGACAACGGCCTCGACCATGCCCGGCTCGGCCTGGCAATTTCCAAGCGCGTCTCCAAGCGCGCGGTCGAACGCAACCGGATCAAACGCCTGCTGCGCGAGTCGTTCCGGCGCGTGCGCCACCGGCTGCCGGCGGTCGACATGATGGTGATGGCGCGCGAACAGGCTGCCGGCGTACCCGGGCCGCAGCTGCTGGCCGAACTCGACGGCCTGTGGAAAAAACTGCAGGCCGGCCATGCCGCAACGTCCGGGCCATTGAAGCCCGCCGGCGACACCCGCACAATCGAGCGTTGACCTTTTCCCTTCCTGTCTCCGCGGCGTGGACACGTGTCGTGGCGTTACCCGGATCTGCTACGCGATGAATCAAACGCGCACCTTCCTCATGTTCGCCCTGCTGGCCGTGGCCTATTTCCTGTTCCTGGCCTGGGAGAAGGATTACGGCCCCAAGGCGCCGCCACCGGAGGTTGCCAGCACCGCCGCCGCTTCGTCGGCCGATGCCAGCGTGCCGGGTGCGGTCCCCACCGTCACCCAGTCCACTCCCTCCCCGGCCGCCATGGCGGATGGCGGCCAGAGCGCTGCCGCGCCGGCGCAGTTGATCACCGTCACCACCGACGTGTTGAAGCTGAGCGTGGACCCCCGCGGCGGCAGCCTGGTGCACGCCGACCTGCTGGCCTACCCGCAGGCGCCGCGCACGCACAAGGCACCGAACCCGCCGCCGACCGTGCTGCTGTCCGGCGACGAGGCGCATTACTCCGTTGCCCAGAACGGCCTGGTCAGCAGCAGCGACAGCGCGCCGGCCGATCAGCCGAACCACCTGGCGCTGTTCCACGCCGAGCAGACCGCCTACGCGCTGGCCGACGGCCAGGATGAGCTGAAGGTCGATCTCACCTGGCAGGACGCCGCCGGCCTCAAGGTCACCAAGACATATACCTTCAGGCGTGGCAGCTACGTGATTGGCGTGAGCCAGCGCATCGACAACGGCAGCGCCACCGCCTGGCATGGCAACGCCTACCAGCAGCTGCTGCGGGTCGAGCGGCCGAAAGCCGGCAACTGGCTGGCCAACTACACCAACCCGGAAATCCGCAGCTTCCAGGGCGCCGCCTGGTATACCGGCGAGAAGTTCGAGAAGCTGACGTTCAAGGACTTCGCCGAACCGAAGGACCAGCTCAACGCCTCGATCAAGGGCGGTTGGGCGGCGATGCTGAAGCTGTACTTCGTCACCGCCTGGATTCCGCCGGCCGGCCAGACCGAGCAGTACGTCACCCAGACCATCAACCCGGACAGCGCGCATCCGCGCTACCTGATCCGTACCGTCGGCCCCGCACTCAGCGTGGCGCCGGGACAGAGCCTGACCAGCCAGTCGCGCCTGTACGTCGGCCCGAACAAGCAGGGCACCATGGACGCGGTGGCGCCGGGGCTGGACCTCACCATCGACTATGGCATGTTCAAGATCATCGCCGTGCCGATGCACTGGGTGCTGTCGCAGTTCCACGCCATCACCAAGAACTGGGGCGTGGCGATCATCCTGCTGGTGTTGCTGATCAAGGGCCTGAGCTGGAAGCTCACCGCCATCCAGTACCGCTCCAGCGCCCGCATGCGCAAGCTGCAGCCGCGCGTGCAGGCGCTCAAGGAGCGCTACGGCGACGACAAGCAGAAGATGCAGATGGCGATGATGGAGCTGTACAAGAAGGAGAAGGTCAACCCGATGGGCGGCTGCCTGCCGGTGCTGATCACCTTGCCCGTGTTCTACGGCCTGTTCTTCGTGCTCGAGTACAGCCTGGAACTGCGTCACGCGCCGTTCCTGTGGATCCCCGACCTCAGCGCGCCCGATCCGTTCTACATCCTGCCGATCATCTACGCGCTGGTGATGCTGGGCACGCAGTGGCTGAACCCGGTCGCCGCGGGCATGGACCCGACCCAGGCGAAGATGATGAAGGTGATGCCGCTGCTGTTCACCGTGATGTTCGCCTTCTTCCCTGCCGGCCTGTGCCTGTACTACGCGGTCAACGGCATCGTCGGCCTCGGCCAGCAGTGGTGGATCACCCACCACGTCGACCGCGAGGACACGGCGGCGCCGAAGGCCGCCTGATGGACGACTCTGGCGATCGTCCCTGATCGTCAAGGTCAAACGGGCGGCCATCGGTGGCTGCACCTCCGATAAAAGCGGCCGCGCCGGGCAACCGCGCGGCCGTCTTCGTTTACGCCAGGAACCCGCCTGCGCTCCTATAGTCTTTCAGATCCCGAGAAACTCCGCCGCGCCCTGCGCCAGCAGATCGGCCGCCACCTGCCGGCCCAGCGCGAGCGCCTGGTCACTGGGGCCGCTGGCCTCCGCGCGCAGCAGCCGGCCGCCGGCGGCGTCGCCAACCAGGCCGCGCAGGTGCAGGCCGTGTTCGCCCAGCATGCACCACGCGCCGACCGGCACCGTGCAGCTGCCGCCCAGCGCCTGGTTCATCGCGCGCTCGGCGCTCACCGTGAGCCGGGTGTCGGCGTCGTCCAGCGCGACCAGCAGCGCCAGCACGCCGGGCTGGTCGGCGCGCGCCTCGATCGCGATCGCCGCCTGGCCCGGCGCCGGCAGCCAGTCCGGGGCGGCCAGCCGCGAGCGGATGCGCACGGCCAGGTCGAGGCGTTCCAGCCCCGCGCAGGCCAGCACGATCGCGTCGTAGGCGCCGGCATCGAGCTTGGCCAGCCGCGTGCCCACGTTGCCGCGCAGGTCGAGCAGCACCAGATCCGACCGCAACGCGCGCAACTGCGCCTGCCGGCGCAGCGACGAAGTACCCACGCGCGCACCGTGCGGCAGCGCGGCGAGGTCGGCGTAATGGTTGCTGACGAACGCGTCGGCGGCATCCGCGCGCGGCAGCATCGCCGGCAGCGCGAAACCCGGCTCCAGCTGCGCCGGCACGTCCTTCAGCGAATGCACGGCGAGGTCGGCGCGGCCTTCCAGCATCGCCACCTCCAGCTCCTTCAGGAACAGCCCCTTGCCGCCGATGGTGGCCAGCGGCTGGTCGAGGATCTCGTCGCCGCGGGTGGACAAGGGCACCAGTTCCACCGCCAGCCCGGGATGCGTGGCGCGCAGCCGCGACGCGACGTGCTCGGCCTGCCACAGCGCGAGTGCGCTCTTGCGGGTGGCGATGCGCAGGGTGGAAGGGTTCATTGGGGCTCCGCGGCGTTCGACGGGCCCTCATTGTCGCGTAGTTTGCGCAAGGCGGCGTAACGGCAGATTGGCGCAGGACGGCGGCAAAGCCGCTACGATGAGGGCAAACCACGGGAGCAGATCATGCAAAGCGGCAATCCGGCGCTCAACAAGAACACCTTCCTCGACGCGGCCAGCGGCGCTGTCGTCACGCGCGACGACCAGGCGATGACGATCAACGGCACGGTCAACAAGACCGGCCTGCTGCTGCTCCTGGTGCTGGTCGGCGCGATGGTCAGCTGGAGCCGGTTCGCCGGTCCGGACAGCCTGCCGGCGATGATGCCGCTGGTGCTCGGTGGCGCCATCGGTGGCCTGGTGCTGGGGCTGGTCACCGTGTTTAAGAAGACCTGGGCGCCGTTCACCGCGCCGCTGTACGCAGTGGCGGAAGGGCTGTTCATCGGCGCGCTGTCGGCGATCTTCGAGATGCGCTACCCCGGCATCGTGATGCAGGCGGTGGGGCTGACCTTCGGCACCATGGCCGCGCTGCTGCTGGCCTATCGCAGCGGGCTGATCCGCGCCACCGAGAAGTTCAAGCTGGGCATCGCCGCGGCCACCGGCGGCATCCTGCTGCTGTACCTGGCCAACTTCGCAATGGGCTTCTTCGGCCACTCGATCGGCTTCATCAACGGCAGCAGCGGCGTCGGCATCGCGTTCAGCGCGGTGGTGGTGGTGATCGCCGCGCTGAACCTGATCCTCGACTTCGACCTGATCGAGACCGGCGCCCAGCAGGGCGCGCCGAAGTACATGGAGTGGTATGGCGCGTTCGCGCTGGTGGTCACCCTGGTCTGGTTGTACCTGGAGCTGCTGCGCCTGCTGTCGAAACTGCAGTCGCGCAACTGAGCGGTAGCGAAGGCCGTTGTTGTAGGAGCGCACCCTGTGCGCGATGCTCTTCCGTCACGTGACGAAGGGCATCGCGCACAGGGTGCGCTCCTACACGTTTTTGGCGGGGTTCAGCACTTTCTTCGCCCGGGCCACCACGTTCTCCACCGTGAAGCCGAACTCGCGCAGCAGCACCTCGGCCGGGGCGGAGGCGCCGAAGTGGTCGATGCCGAGCATGTCGCCGCGCGCACCGACGTAGCGGTCCCAGCCTTGCGGGGAGCCCAGTTCCACCGCCAGTCGCGCTGAAACATCCGGCGGCAGCACGCTGTCGCGATAGGCCTGCGGCTGCGCGTCGAACAGTTCCCAGCTCGGCATCGACACGCAGCGCACGGCGATGCCGTCGGCCTGCAGTTTTTCGGCGGCTGCGATGATCAGGCCGATCTCGGAGCCGCTGGCGATAAGGATCAGCGCGGGCTTGCCGTCCGGCGCGTCGCGGAGCACGTACGCGCCGCGGCGCAGGCCGTCGGCGCTGGCGTAGCGGCTGCGGTCCAGCGTGGGCACGTTCTGCCGGGTCAGCGCCAGCAGCACCGGCCGCCGCTTCGTTTCCAGCGCCACCTTCCACGCCACCGCGGTCTCGTTGGCGTCGGCGGGGCGGATCACGGTGAGGTTGGGGATCGCACGCAGGCTGGCCAGCTGTTCCACCGGCTGGTGGGTGGGGCCGTCCTCGCCCAGCGCCACGCTGTCGTGGGTGAATACGTGCACTACGTGCGCGCCCATCAACGCCGCCAGGCGGATCGCCGGGCGCATGTAATCGGAGAAGATCAGGAAGGTCGAGCCGTAGGGGATGAAGCCGCCGTGCACGGCCAGCCCGTTGGTGATCGCGCCCATCGCATGCTCGCGCACGCCGAAGTGCAGGTTGCGCCCGGCGTGGCTCCAGCCGCCGCTGTCGGATCCCTGGCCGTCCTCGCCCCGCAGCAGCGGCGGATTGAAGTCGCCCAGATCCTTCAGCGCGGTGTGGGTGGACGGATCGAGATCGGCCGAGCCGCCACACAGCGCGGGCAGCTTCGGCGCGATCGCGTTCATCACCTTGCCGCCGGCGACGCGGGTGGCGAGGCCCTTGGCGTCGGTGGAGAACACCGGAATGTCCGCATCCCAGCCGACCGGCAGCGCGCCATCCAGGCGGCCCAGCAGTTCGCGCGCCAGTTCCGGAAAGGCCTGGGTATAGACGTCCATACGGCTGTTCCAGGCGCGTTCGGCCTCCGCGCCGCGGTCCAGCGCTTCGCGCAGGTGCTTGAGCGCCGGTGCCGGCAGCAGGAAGTCCGGTTCGACCGGCCAGCCCAGTTTCTCCTTCGTTCTCCTGACGTCCTCGACGCCCAGCGGCGAGCCGTGCGCCTTGAACGTATCCTGCTCGGGCGAGCCGTAGCCGAGGTGCGTGCGCACCAGGATCAGCGAAGGCCGCGTGGCGTCGGCGCGGGCGTCGTCGAGTGCGGCGTCGATCGCCGCCAGGTCGTTGCCGTCGGCCACGTGGATGACCTGCCAGCCGTAGGCCTCGAAGCGCTTGCCGCGATCCTCGGAGAAGGTGATGTCGGTACCGGCGGCGAGGGTGACGTAGTTGTCGTCATACAGGCACACCAGCTTGCCGAGCTGCAGGTGCCCGGCCAGCGAGGCGGCTTCGCTGGCCACACCTTCCATCAGGTCGCCATCGCTGACGATGGCCCAGGTGCGATGGTCGATCACCGTGTGGTTGTCGCGGTTGTAGCGCGCGGCCAGGTGCGCCTCGCCGATCGCCATGCCCACCGCGTTCGCCAGCCCCTGGCCGAGCGGGCCGGTGGTGATCTCCACGCCCGGCGTGTGGCCGTATTCGGGGTGCCCCGGCGTCTTGCTGCCCCACTGGCGGAACTGCTTCAAGTCGTCCAGCGTGAGGTCGTAGCCGGTGGCGAACAGCAGGCTGTACAGCAGCGCCGAGCCGTGGCCGGCGGACAGCACGAAGCGGTCGCGGTCGGGCCAGTGCGGATTGGCGGGGTTGTGCTTCAGCTGATGCGTCCACAGCGCGTACGCCATCGGCGCGGCGCCCAGCGGCAGGCCGGGGTGGCCGCTGTTGGCCTTCTGCACCATGTCCACCGACAGGAAGCGCAGCAGGTCGATGCATGGCTGGTCGAGGTCGTGGGACATGGCGTTCTCCGGTGTGAGGGAATGGTGCGAGGAAACCGTCGTCATCCCCGCGCAAGCGGGGATCCAGTGTCTCTCTCCTTGCCGACGGCCTTGAAGTCGCTGGATGACCAGCTTCGCTGTTGATAAAGCGCCTCCCGCTTGCGCGGGAATGACGTCGTCCGGGAGGCCCAAGCCTGCATTCAGGCCAGCGCGGTGTCGACGATCTGCTGCGCTTCGGCAAGCAGGCTTTGCAGATGCTCTTGGCTCTTGAAGCTTTCGGCGTAGACCTTGTAGATCGCTTCGGTGCCGGACGGCCGCGCGGCGAACCAGCCGCTGGCGGTGATCGCCTTGATCCCGCCGATCGCCGCGCCGTTGCCGGGCGCCTTGTCCAGCACCTGCTCGATGGTCTCGCCGGCGAGCCGGTCGCTTTTCAGTTGGTCGGGCGACAGCTTCGCCAGCTTCGCCTTCTGCGCCGGCGTGGCCGCGGCGTCGACGCGACTGGCGAACGGTTTGCCGAGTTCGTTCGTCAGTCGGGCATACAGCTCGCCCGGGTCCTTGCCCCCGCGCGCGGTGATCTCGGCCGACAGCAGAGCCGGCACCAGGCCATCCTTGTCGGTGACCCAGGCCGTACCGTCGCGGCGCAGCAGCGAGGCGCCCGCGCTTTCCTCGCAGCCGAAGCCGAGCGAGCCGTCGAACAGGCCGGGTGCGAACCACTTGAAGCCGACCGGCACTTCATAGAGTTTGCGCTGCAGCCGCTTCGCCACGCGGTCGATCAGCGCGGTGCTGACCACGGTCTTGCCCACCGCCGCGTGCGCGCCCCACTGCGGGCGATGGCGGAACAGGTAGTCGATCAGCACTGACAGATAATGGTTCGGCTCCATCAGTCCGCTGCTGCGGGTGACGATGCCGTGGCGGTCGTGGTCGGTGTCGCAGGCGAACGCCACGTCGTAGCGGTCCTTCAGGCCGATCAGCCGCTGCATCGCGTACTTCGACGAGGGGTCCATGCGGATCTTGCCGTCCCAGTCCACGCTCATGAAGGCGAATTGCGGGTCGACCGTCTCGCTGACCACGGTGAGGTCGAGCTTGTAGCGCTCGGCGATCGGTGCCCAGTAGTGCACGCCGGCACCACCCAGCGGGTCCACGCCCATGTGCACGCCGGCGCCGCGGATGACGTCGAAGTCGACGATGTTCGCCAGGTCGGCGACGTAGGCATTGAGGTAATCGTGCTCGTGCGTGCCGGCCGCCTTGCGCGCCTGCGCGTACGGCATCCGCCGCACGTCCTTCAGGCCGCCTTCGAGCAGGGCGTTGGCGCGGTTCTCCACCCACTTGGTGATGTCGCTGTCGGCGGGGCCGCCGTTGGTGGGGTTGTACTTGAAGCCGCCGTTGTCCGGCGGGTTGTGCGAGGGCGTGATCACGATACCGTCGGCGAGACCCGAGCTGCGGCCGCGGTTGTGGACGAGGATCGCGTGTGACACCGCCGGCGTCGGCGTGTACTCGCCGCCGCTGGAGATCATCGCCTGCACACCGTTCGCGGCCAGCACCTCCAGCGCGTTCTCGAACGCAGGCTGCGACAGTGCGTGGGTGTCGGCGCCGATGAACAGCGGGCCGTCGATGCCCTTGCCCTGGCGGTATTCGCAGATCGCCTGGCTGATCGCCAGGATGTGCGCCTCGTTGAAGCTGCGCTCGAACGAGTTGCCGCGATGGCCGGAGGTGCCGAAGGCCACCCGCTGCGCCGGCACCGACGGGTCGGGTTTCAGATCCGCGTAGGCGGCCAGCAGTTGCGGCATGTCGACCAGGATCGACTGGGGTGCCGGCTTGCCGGCGAGGGGGCTGATCTTCTGGCTCATGGGCTCTCGAAAAATTTTCGGTAAGTGTGCAGATGCTTGTAGGAGCGCACCCTGTGCGCGATGCCTTTCGCCTGGGAACCCAAGAGCATCGCGCACAGGGTGCGCTCCTACAAGAAAACGCGTCAGGTGTGGCCGTCGCGCAGCGCGCGGTAGCGGCGTATCAGGTTGTTGGTGGAACTGTCGTGGGCGAGCGGCAGTTCGTCCGGCGCAGTCAGCTCGGCGATGGTGGTCTTGGCCAGCTGCTTGCCCAATTCCACACCCCACTGGTCGAACGAGTCGATGTCCCAGATCACGCCCTGCACGAACACGCTGTGTTCGTACAGCGCGATCAGGCTGCCGAGCACGCGTGGCGTCAGTCGCTGCGCGAGGATCGTCGTGCTGGGACGGTTGCCGGGGAACGTGCGGTGCGGGGCCAGGGCCGCATCGGTGCCGGCGGCACGCACTTCCTCCGCGGTCTTGCCGAACGCCAGCGCCTCGCCCTGGGCGATCAGGTTCGCCAGCAGCAGGTCGTGCTGGTCGCCGAGCGGGTTCAGGCTCTGGCCGAAGCCGATGAAGTCGCACGGCACGATCCGCGTGCCCTGGTGCAGCAGCTGGTAGAACGAGTGCTGGCCGTTGGTGCCCGGCTCGCCCCAGTAGATCGGCCCGGTGGCGTAGTCCACCGCGGCGCCGTCGCGGCTGACGCGCTTGCCGTTGCTCTCCATGGTCAGCTGCTGCAGGTAGGCCGGGAAGCGCTTCAGGTATTGCTCGTACGGCAGCACCGCGACGCTGGCGGCGTCGAGGAAGTTGTTGTTCCACACCGCCAGCAGGCCCATCAGCACCGGCAGGTTGCGCTCGAACGGCGCGTGCCGGAAATGCTCGTCCATCGCGTGGAAGCCGGCCAGCATTGCGCGGAAATGCTCCGGGCCGATCGCCAGCATGGTGGACAGGCCGATCGCCGAATCCATCGAATAGCGCCCGCCCACCCAGTCCCAGAAGCCGAACATGTTGGCGGTGTCGATGCCGAACTTTGCGACTTCGGCGGCATTGGTGGAGACGGCGACGAAATGCTTCGCCACCGCGCGCTCGTCGCCCAGTGCGGCCACGCTCCATGCGCGCGCGGCATGTGCGTTGGCCAGGGTCTCCAGCGTGGTGAAGGTTTTCGAGCAGACGATGAACAGCGTCTCGGCGGCGTCCAGGCTGTGCACCGCCTCGGCGAAGTCGGTGCCGTCCACGTTGGAGACGAAGCGGAACGTCATGTCGCGACGGCTGTAGGCGCGCAGTGCTTCGTACGCCATCACCGGGCCGAGGTCCGAGCCGCCGATGCCGATGCTGACCACGTTGCGGATGCGCCTGCCGCCATGGCCCAGCCACGCGCCGCTGCGCACGCGGTCGGCAAACGCGGCCATGCGGTCGAGCACCGCGTGCACGTCCGCCACCACGTCGTGGCCGTCGACCAGGATCTGCTCGCCCGCCGTCGCGCGCAACGCCACGTGCAGCACCGCGCGGTGCTCGGTGGTGTTGATCCGTTCGCCGTTGAACATCGCCGCGATCCGCTGCGGCAGGCCGCAGGCTTCGGCCAGCTCACGCAGCAGGCGCAGCGCGTCGGCGTCCACGCGCTGCTTGGAGTAATCGAGGTACAGGCCGACGTCTTCCAGCACGAAGCGCTCGCCACGCTGCGGATCGGCGGCGAACCATTCGCGCAGGTGTCGCTGGCCGATCGCGTCGGCATGCCGTTGCAACGCCTGCCACGACGGCAGGCGGGTCAGTCGCGGTTCGCTCATGGCAGCTCGGATTCCTTGTCCAGTGCGCTGGCCTTGTCGGCGATCCGCTGCAGCAGCTGCTGCCACGACTTCACGAATGCCGCGGCGCCGTCCTGCTGCAGCTTCAGCGCCAACGCGTCGATGTCCACGCCGGCCCTGGCGATCTGCGCCAGCACCGCGTCCGCGTCACCGCCGTCGTCGGACAGCACGCCGTGCAGCTGGCCGTGGTCGGCGAATGCGTGCAGGGTCTTCTCCGGCATGGTGTTGATGGTGTCCGGCGCGGCCAGCGCGCTGACGTACAGGGTGTCCGGCGCGGACGGATCCTTGGTGCCGGTGCTGGCCCACAGCAGGCGCTGCGGCCGCGCGCCGGCGGCGGCGAGTTTCTGCCAGCGCTTCGAGGCCAGCAGTTCGCGATAGGCGCGGTAGGTCTGCTGGCCCACCGCGATGCCCAGCTTGTTGTGCAATGCGTCCGGCAACTGCTTGTTGGCGGCCACATCCCAGCGGCTGATGAACAGCGAGGCGACCGAGCCCACGTGCGGGTCCAGCCCGGCGGCCAGGCGCCGCTCGATGCCGCGCAGGTAGGCCTCGGCCACCGCCTGGTACTGCGCACAGGAAAACAGCAGGGTCACGTTGATCGGGATGCCGAGGAAGATCGCCTCCTCGATCGCCGGCACGCCTTCGGGGGTGCCGGGAATCTTCACGAACAGGTTGTCGCGGTGGGCCAGGTGCTGGATGTGGCGCGCCGCGGCGATCGAGCCGGCGGTATCGGCGGCCAGCAGCGGCGATACCTCCATCGAGACCCAGCCGTCGACCTGGCCGGTGGCGTCGAACACCGGGCGGAACAGGTCGGCGGCGCGGCGCAGGTCCTCCAGCGCCAGCTCGGTGAACAGCGTCTCGCCGGAAAGCCCGGCCAGCGCCTTGGCGTGGATGCCGGCGTCGTAGGCGTCGCCGTTGCCGATCGCCGCGTCGAAGATGCTCGGGTTCGAGGTCAGCCCGGTGATCGAGTCCTCGGCGACGTAGCGCGCCAGCGTGCCGTCGTCGAGCAGGCTGCGGGTGATGTTGTCCAGCCACAGGCTCTGGCCGAGGTCGTGCAGTTGGCGGGTTGCTTTCATGCTTGCTCCGTGTTTCCGGTTCGATCGATGCAATAGGTTCAGTCTGCCGGCAGGCTGATCGCGGGCGCGCGCGGCAGGAAGTCTTCAAGCTTACGCCGGCGCAGATCGCCGATGCACGCGATGGTGAAGTCCGGTGCCGGCGCGATGGTTTCGCCGGCGCTGGCGGCCGCGTAGTGACCTTGGCGCACGAACACGGTGGTGAGCTTGCGGCCCAGGTGCTGCTTCATCGCGGCCAGGATCTGCGGCTTGTCGTCCACCATCACGTAATGCGCGGCCGGGTAACGCTGCTGCATCGCCACCAGCATCTTCTGCTTGTGCAGGTAGACCAGCACCTCGCCGCCCAGCGCGGCCCACAGTCCGGCGCGGCGGATCTTGTGCGGCTGGAACACCACGTCGCCGTCGGACAGGATCGCGGTGGGCCCCAGCGTGCGCAGGTGCGCCACCGTCTCCAGCGCATGCGGGTACAAGCGGTCGGCGAACGGATAGTCCAGCAGGTAGCCGGACATCTGCAGCAGCGATGGGTCGTTGTCCAGGCCAACGCGAAAGCGCTGCAGCGTGCCCAGATAGTCGGCGAAGCCGGATTCCCGCCGCAGCTCCTCGTAGATCGCCCAGTAGCGCGCGCGCTCATCGGCGCCGAACGCCGCCTCCAGCGTGGCGCCGAGGTCGGCGCCGAAGCGGTCGTTGTCGAGCAGGGTGTTGTCCACGTCGAGCAGGAACACCACCGCGGCCGCTTCGGCGGCAGGGCTGCTCAGCATGGCCTGTCCGCCGCCGCCCGTGGCTCGTGCCAGCCTTCCTCGCCCGCGATGCGATCGGCCGCGGGCGGGCCCCAACTGCCCGGCGCGTAGACGTCCACCGCGCCTTCGTGGGCCAGCACGCGGTCCACCACCGCCCACGCCGCCTCCACGCATTCGTCGCTGGTGAACAGCGCGTTGTCGCCGCGGATCGCGTCGCCGAGCAGGCGCTCGTAGGGCGACTTCTCCGGCGCCAGATCGTGCCGCACCACCAGTTCCACCGGCTCGCCGCGCATCTCCTCGCCGGGCTGCTTCACCCGCATGCCCGCGGCGATGATCACCTCGGGGCTGAGCCGGAAGCGGAAATAGTTCGACTGCGCTGCGCCGATCGGATCGAACACCGACAGCGGCGGCGCCTTCATGTCCACCATCACCTCGGTGGTAGTGAGCGGCAGCCGCTTGCCGGCGCGGATGTGGAACGGCACGCCGGCCCAGCGCCAGGTGTCGATGTACAGGCGCAGCGCCACGAAAGTCTCCACGTTCGAATCGGCCGCCACGCCGTCGACCTCGCGGTAGCCCTTGAACTGGCCGCGCACCACCTCGGCCGGGTCGAGCGGGCGCATCGCGCGGAACAGCCGCAGCTTCTCCGCGCGCAGCGCTTCCGGACCGCGCCGCCGATCGGCGCATCCATCGCCAGCAGCGAGGTCACCTGCAGCAGGTGGTTCTGCAACACGTCGCGGATCGCCCCGACGCCCTCGTAGAACGCGCCGCGGCCGTCCACGCCGAACTGCTCGGCCATGGTGATCTGCACGCGGTCCACGTAGCGGTTGTTCCACACCGGCTCCGGCACGGTGTTGGCGAAGCGGAAATACAACAGGTTCTGCACCGGCTCCTTGCCCAGGTAGTGGTCGATGCGGAAGATCGCCGACTCCGCGAACACCGCATGCAGCGTGCGGTTGAGCGCCTGCGCCGAGGCCAGGTCGCGGCCGAACGGCTTCTCCACCACGATCCGCGCACCCTCGGCGCAGCCGGCCTGCTGCAGGTTCTTCGCCACCACCGCGAACAGCTTGGGCGGGATCGCCAGGTAGTGCAGCGGCCGTTGTGCTGCGCCCAGCGCCTGCTTCAGCTTCCGGAACGTGGCCACGTCGTTGTAGTCGCCATCGACGTACTGCAGGCGCGCCGCCAGCCGCGCGAAGGCGGCCTCGTCGACCTGGCCGCCCTGCTCCCTCGCCGCCTGCGCCAGGCTGTCGTGCGCGCGCCGGCGCAGCTGCTCCGCGTTCCAGCCTGAGTGCGCCACGCCGATGATCGGCAGGTCCAGCCCGTCGCGCAGCGTCATCGCCTGCAATGCCGGAAAGATCTTCTTGTAGGCCAGGTCGCCGGTGGCGCCGAAAAAGACCAGGGCATCCGAGCGGGGTGTCGGCATGGCGGGGGTGTTCTCCTTGGGGCGGGCGGCATGGCCCCGGCGCGGGTCAGTCGGTGCGCTGCGGCGGCGCTGCGCCATCCTGCCGGACACCGGGTTCACGTTCCAGCGTGCGCGGCGGCAGGTTAAGTCGATGCATAAGCAGGGCCTTGCTGGCGTCGCCGCCCATACCTGGCGCTGCCCACTCAGCCATCGGCCAGATCGTCGGGAATCAGCGAGTAGACCACCGCGCGCTCGGGTCGGCCATGGAACAGCACGCGGTTGCGCGCCTCCACCTCACGCAGCGCACCGAGCTTCTCCGCCACCCGCCGGCTGGCGGCGTTGTGCGGCAGCACCACGATCTCCAGCCGCGTCAGGCCGAGTACGTCGAAGCCCAGCCGGGCGGCTGCGCGGGCGGCGAGCGTGGCCACGCCGCGATTCCTTGCGGCATCGCACACCCAGTAGCCGAGATTGCCCACGCCGTGGGCGCGGTTGACGTGGTTCACCCCGGTGCCGCCGATCAGCGCACCGGCCGCATCGAACACGCCGAGCGGAAACTCCGACCCGGCCGCCCAGCACGCCACGCCATGCTCGACCCAGGCGATCGCATCCGCCAGCGCGTAGTTGTGGCGGCACCAGGGCAGCCAGTACGACAACGACTCCAGCGAGCTGCGTACCGCCCGGTACAGCGGCTCCGCGTCGCCCGGCGCCAACGGCCGTACGACGATGTCGCGTTCCTGCTGCAACCAGGTCGTGGCGGTCTGCCCGGTCATGTCTTGTCCTCCGTCCGAAGCGCCCATTGAGCACGCCAGCCTCAACTGGAGCCGCATGACGCCTCAAGCCGGGGCGCGAAACGGCTCCGACTCGAACGAGCCGTCAGGCGCCACTCGACGCCCGCTCCCATGATGCCACCGGCCCGGGCCGTCAACGGAACAGCGGATGGCGTGCAGGAACGGCCACCCCCGCCCACCGCGAGAGCAGCGACGGACTGCGGACGACTAGCTTGTGCTGCAAGTGCAGCCATTCCAGGGCCAGTTGTCCGGAGCTGACGGAGATTGGCTGAACCGTCCGCACCGGGCCGAGCTTGGACCGGTCAAACGCATAGCCGCGACCAGCCGTCTCGGCGTGAACCGCGGCCAGGTACGAATTGATCGCCAGGCGCGGATGGGGGTGCGCCTTGAAGCGCTCCAGCTGCGGATGCCTGGTGTAGCCGCGGGTCTCGCCGCGGAGCACGGCCCTGGCGAGCAATCCCTTCTGCCATAGCGCAACCAGCCCTTGTGGGTCCAGATACTTCGGGTGCGATGACCATAGACGCAGGTGGTTGGCGCCTAACGCTGGAGGTGAGTGGCGGCGAAGTCGTCCGGCTTGAACGAGTAAAAAGAGACTTCCTCCCTCTTTCGGCCTCGAGGGCCATGATGGTGTTGCGACGCAACCGTCAGCAGAAGAGGAAGTCCCCGTGCGCACGGTACGGTTGTCAGGTTGACCGTAGTGTTAGCGCTTTCCCGTCATCGACGCTCTTCTTGTGGTTTTCGCCTCAAACCCGCATCCCGCCGTTGGTGTCGAGGAACTGGCCGGTGATCCAGCGGGCATCGTCGGAACACAGAAAGGCGACTACGTCGGCGATGTCCTCCGGCGTCCCCAGGCGACCGAGGGTGGTGCTGGCGATCATCTGCTTCTTCACATCCTCGGGCAGCAGTTGAAGCATGTCGGTGGCGGTCGCCCCGGGGGCGACGGCATTGACCGTCACGTGCTTCGCTCCCAATTCCAGTGCGTGCGCGCGCGTCAACCCCTCGACAGCCGCCTTGGACGCGCAGTAAACGCCCGCCCCAGGCACCGCGGCGCGGGCGCCGCCGGACGAGATGTTGACCACTCGCCCCCCGTTTGTCCCGATCCGGCGGGCGAACTCGGCGGTAGCCAGAAGGGTGGTCAGGACGTTGGCACGGAACACCTTCTCGAAGTGGGGCGTGTCCGCGTCCTCAACCGGACGAAGCTCGTGCACGCCGGCATTGTTCACCAGAATCGAAACCGGGCCGAACGTCTGCTCGGCCGCGTCGAACAATTTGGCCACGGCAGCGGGATCGCTCGCGTCGCCCTGAAACGCGAGCGCTTTCCCGCCCGCCGCGGTGATCTCAGCCACAGTCTTTTCGGCCGCCTTCGCGCTGGTGCCATAGTTCACGACCACCTTTGCACCGTCGGCGGCGAGGCGCTTGGCCGTCGCCGCCCCGATGCCACGGGCCGCTCCCGTCACCACTGCCACTTTACCTGTCAATCGTGCTTGTACCATCGGCCTTATCCTCTTCCTAGTCGCTAACGCTGGAGTTAGGCGGCGGCGAAGCCGTCCGCCTTGAACGAGATGTTAGTCGGCATTGCGTGGGCTAGACGAAAAAAGCTTTTCGGCAATTTTGCGGCCACGCTCAAGGCCTTGCGGTGTGAGCCAGACCGACTTGTTCTTGCTTGCGGGATTCTCGATGAAGTCCTGAGCATGAAGGCGATCCATTACGTCGAAGTCGAACCCCTTCCAAGCTCTACCACCTTCGAAGCTGAAAGTCGCAAGAAGTGCAAGCACAGTGTCGTCGATTTTCGACTCGTCGTAGATCATGTTGGGAACCTCAAAGAGCAAGTACCTCAGTATGACGGCTAACGTCCAAGTTCATGGGCGCGCCGCCGATAGGCGGAGCGTCCCCTGCAACGCAGTGTTAGGGCTCATGGGGTCGGCGGTCTATTGACAAAAGCTGCGATGAGCGTTGCCACTGCACCTAGTATGGCCGCTGCAATTGCAGCAACGAACGCGAACTTTGAGACACGCAAGGCCGACTTGGCGATGGAATTAGCCTCTTTAGAAATGGACAGCGCCATTTCATCTCGCATCTCTTGCCGGGCACCTTCGCTCTTTGAGAGCCAGTCCTCTGCCCATTGTTTGCGCCTTGACGCCCAGACACCCTGAGAAAGTTTTGACTTTACCTCGGACTCTCCAAGCGCCTTTAGAGAGGCGATGAAATCCTCATACTCGGACATTTCAAATCCTATCTTCCGTGGAGTTTTTGCGAGGCGAGGATCTTGGCTTCATCAACATCTCGGTCACCGAGAAATATTTTGTCGAGTTGGTCGTCTTTGTATTGTGCTTGCCGTGCAAGAAAACGCTCGAACATTTCCCTAGCGTCGTTGCGCATGTCTTTCAGTTCAAAGTAGCACGCCAAGTCGTAAAGGTAGATGGGCAGTTGATAAATGCTGTAAGCCTTGCCAATTGCGGCTATAGCCTTGTTGATATTTCTTTCCCGCTCGGTATGCTGGCTGGGAAATTCTGCCCACATAATTCGATCTGCGGCGTAATTGGCCAAGCCTCTTGCCGTCAAGCCCTGTTTAAGCTTGTCCGCAACGCTAGGATGTACGGCATAACCCTTGAGCAAGTCGAAAGTCTTATTGACTTCGAGTATCTCCTCGTCTGTCAAGTCGAACGTTGTCGTGGCCGACCTGTTTTTCGATCCGAACAATCCTGAAAAAAGCCCCATAACTTCCTCCGAATGCAATGCGAAAGCGCAGCGAGCGCGGTGTGACGATGAGCCCTAACGCTGGAGTTAAGCGGCGGCGTAACCGTCCGCCTTGAACGAAATGTTAGGGCTGTAGCCCCATTACTTTAGACGCGAATCGCTGCTGCAACACCCCGATTGGCACACCGGGGACTAGAAACGAAAGAACCAATGTTACGAGAGGCCAGCCAGCGGCAAAGCCCGAAGAAACATAGTTGCCATGAATGGCTAGGTAGATGCCACAGCCTAGAGCAACGGGCCATTTGAGGTGGACGAACATCGACGATGAGTTTGCAAGCCAAAGGCTGACAAAGGACATGCGGACAAATATCCACACCCATGAAATGGCAACAATAACGATAGACACATAAACAGGGTCGCAAGCTAGCAACGCGATAGGCGCGATAGGCTGAGCAACGAAGAGCGGCAGGCGAGCCCACTCAATTGCACGCAGCAGGCACCACTTGCTCTTAACCTCGTCTGGTTCATCGCCTACCCATGCAACGTTGAATACGCTCTTGGACATTGCGCGCTATCCGCTCCTGAGCCCTAACGAGCAAGGTCAGCGGCAGTCGGACAGCGCAGCTGGCCGACTGTCCGCTGGACCGGATTGTTATGCGTCATTGGCAGCAAGCGTGACATTTGAGAACCAAAGCTCCATCCAACGGCCAACTTTCTCATTTGCAGTTAACTGCTTTGGAGAAACTGACTTCTTCTCTCCGAAACTTTCAGCGCTTACAAGTACCGCACTATTAACGGTGGCATACAGATGGCTGCTCTCTTGATAAAGAACTCCGATCAAGACCCCGCACCTTGAGCAGAATAGACATTCAGCGATTTCGCTACCTTGACGATACCTTACAAGAAACTGCGAATTCCCGACCTCAATGCGCAGAGAGCCATGCGGATCTGAAACATACGATGCGCCATGCTTGCGACAAAACTCGCAATCACACGCTCTGGGGAAATAGTCACTCGGCGCATTCGGAAGATCGACGACTATACGAATGTTTCCGCAATGACATCCACCCTCAAGCCGATGCATAGGACTCCCACTCATAACGCATAACGCTAAGTAGACCCCAAAAGTGGGGTGTTGCGTCGAGTATGCGGCGCCGCCCCTGACCGCACAAGCGGCGGATTCCTACATCGGATCATGGTCTTGCAGGGATGCCCTGCGCATGGCGGACGGGCATGCTGCCGTCGTTATCAGCGACTTTTGAGGGTGTATGAGTTACCCGGGCGAAAGTGAGGGTGTAACGGGGGTGAAAACGCCGCGGTTGTTGGATCAGGTGCGTGCGCGATTGCGCTTGAAGCATTACAGCCTGCGGACAGAACGGGCGTATGTTGGTTGGATTCGACGGTTTATCCTGGCCCATGGCAAGCGGCATCCGCGCGACATGGGGGTGGCGGAGGTCGAAGGCTTCCTGAGTACGCTGGCGGTCGAGGGTCGGGTGGCGGCAGGCACGCAGAACCAGGCGTTGTCGGCGCTGCTGTTTCTGTACAGGGAGGTGCTGTCGGTCGAGCTGCCGTGGATGGAGACGGTGGTGCGGGCGAAGCGGCCGCAGCGGGTGCCGGTGGTGCTCTCGCGTGACGAGGTGAACCGGCTGTTGGCGATGATGGATGGCCGCTTCGGTTTGATGGCCTCGCTGTTGTACGGCTCGGGCATGCGGCTGATGGAGTGCGTGCGCCTGCGCGTGAAGGACGTGGATTTCGAGCTCAACCAGATCTGCGTGCGCGATGGCAAGGGCGGCAAGGACCGGCACGTGCCGTTGCCGCGACGCCTGCGCGAGGCGCTGCAGGCGCAGCTGGAGCGGGTGCGTTTGATCCACCAGCAGGATCTGGCGACGGGCCTGGGCGCGGTGTGGCTGCCGCATGCGCTGGCGCGCAAGTATCCGTCGGCGCCGCGCGAGCCTGGATGGCAGTACGTGTTTCCGTCGGACCAGCTGTCGCGCGATCCGCGCGACGGCAAGCAGCGGCGCCATCACCTGGACGAGGCCGGACTGCAGCGCGCGGTGCGCAACGCGCGGCTCAAAGCCGGCATCGTCAAGCCGGCCACCTGTCACACCTTGCGCCACTCGTTCGCCACCCACCTGTTGGAGGCGGGTCAGGACATCCGTACGATCCAGGAGCTGCTCGGCCACAAGGACGTGGCGACCACGGCCGCTCTTGCGCATCCATGCGCCCGCGGCATTGGCACATCCGTGTGCTGCACAGATCTATACCCACGTGCTGAACCGCGGCGGTCACGGCGTGCTGAGTCCGCTGGATCGCTGATGGCGGCGCCGCGCCATGCAAGCGGCTTCATGCCTGGCGCGGCCAGTTGAGCTCCACGTCGTGCTCCGCGCCGTCGTCGGCGAGCGGGATGCGGCCGTCGGGCTGCATCTCGCCGTCCAGCCACAGCGTGCTCGGCGTGCCGGCGTCGCTCTGGTGCAGGCGGATGCGGTAGAGCGTGCCGCGGTGGCGGTAGTCCAGCTCGAAGCCTTCCCACTCGGCCGGCAGCACCGGCGCGAAGCGCAGCTGGCCGGCTTCCAGGCGCAGGCCGAGCAGCGATTCCACGATCAGCCGGTACATCCAGCCGGCGGAGCCGGTGTACCAGCTCCAGCCGCCGCGGCCGATGTGCGGGGCGACCGCATAAACGTCGGCGCTGACCACGTAGGGCTCGACCTTGTACACGTCCATTTGCGCGGCGTCGATGCCGTGGTTGACCGGGTTGATCATGTGCAGCAGTTCCCACGCGCGGGCGCTGTCGCCGAGTTCGGCGAAGGCCATCGTGGCCCAGATGGCGGCGTGCGTGTACTGGCCGCCGTTCTCGCGTACGCCGGGCAGGTAGCCCTTGATGTAGCCCGGGTCCATCGCGGATTTGTCGAACGGTGGCCGCAGCAGCTGCACCAGGCCGGCGTCGCGGCGCACCAGGTGGGCGTCCAGCGAGTCCATCGCCTGCCGCTGGCGCTCCGGCGCGCCGATGCCGGACAGCACCGACCAGCTCTGCGCGATCGAGTCGATACGGCATTCGTCGTTGCTGCTGGAGCCGAGCGGCGTACCGTCGTCGAAGTAGGCGCGGCGATACCAGGCGCCGTCCCAGCCGTGCTGCTCCAGTGCGCTGCGCAACTTGACCACTTCGCCTTCGCAGCGTTGCGCGAACGGCTCGTCGCCATGCAGCCGGGCCACCTCGGCGAAGCGCTGCAGCACGTCGCAGCAGAAGAAGCCCAGCCACACGCTCTCGCCGCGGCCCTGTTCGCCGACCCGGTTCATGCCGTCGTTCCAGTCGCCGCCGCCGATCAGCGGCAGGCCGTGCGCGCCGCGTCGGGCGAAGCTGCGCTCGATGGCGCGTACGCCATGCTGGTACAGCGTTTCGCGTAGGGCCGATGGCTGCGGCAGGTCGTAGTACGACTCCTCGCCCTCGTGCAGCAGGCGGCCCTCGATGTAGCCGACGTACTCTTCCAGCACGCCGCGGTCGGCGCTGGCCAGCACGTAGCGCGCGATGGCCAGCGGCAGCCACAGGTAGTCGTCGGAACAGGTGGTGCGCACACCGCGATCCAGCGGCGGGTGCCACCAGTGCTGCACGTCGCCTTCGGCGAACTGGTGCGCGGCGCACAGCAGCAGCTGCGCGCGCGACAGTTCCGGTGCGGCGTGCAGGGTGGCCATCGAATCCTGCAGCTGGTCGCGGAAGCCGAATGCGCCGCCGCTCTGGTAGTAGCCGCTGCGCGCCCACAGCCGGCAGCCGATGGTCTGGTACAGCAGCCAGCCGTTGGCGAGCACGTCGAGCGAGGGCTCCGGCGTGCGCACCTGCACCGCACCGAGCACGCGCGCCCAGTGCGCGCGCACCTTGTCCAGCGCGTCGGCGGCGCTGCCGCTGCCGCGGAAGCGCTGCACCAGCGCGCTGGCCTCGGCGGCGTCGCGCCCCAGACCGAGGCGGAAGATCAGCCGGCGCTGCTCGCCCTCGCCCAGGCTCACCATCGACTGCAGCGCGGCGCAAGGGTCCAGCCCGGCGCCGAGCCGGCCGGACAGGTGCGCGCGGGCCAGCCCGGCCGGTGCGCGCATGCTGCCGTTGCGGCCGAGGAATTCGCTGCGGTCGCCGCCGATGCCGCGCTCGGGGTCGTCCACGTCGAAGAACGCCACGCGGTTCGGGAACTCGCTGTTGTACGCGTTGCGCGCGAACAGCGCGCCGCTGGCCGGGTCCGATTCGGTGACCACGTGCATCGAGGTCTTGCCGCGCAGGTCGCCGAGCAGCCACTCCACGTAGCCGGTGACGCTGAGTCGGCGTGGCGCGCCGGAGTCGTTGCGCAGGTGCAATACGGAGAACTTCACCGAAGCGTCCAGTGCCACGTAGACCCACAGCTCGGAGTGGATGCCGTCCTCGTGGTGATCGAACACGCTGTAGCCGAAGCCGTGGCGAGTGGTGTAGCTGCCGCTGCCGCGACACGGCAGCGGCGTGGGCGACCAGATCTGGCCGGTGTCCTCGTCGCGCAGGTACAGCGCCTCGCCGCCGCCGTCGCCGACCGGGTCGTTGTGCCAGGGGGTGAGGCGGAACTCGTGCGCGTTCTCGCCCCAGCTGTAGGCGCTGCCACTCTCGGAGATCACCGTGCCGAACTGCGGGTTGGCCAGCACGTTCGCCCACGGCGCCGGCGTGCTGTCGCCGGCGGCCAGGATGATCACGTACTCGCGGCCGTCGTGGCTGAAACCGCCGTGCGGATTGGCCAGCTGCAGTGCCGGTGCGCCGGCGCCGCCGACGGGCGTGGCGCTGGCGATGCGCCGCGGCCGGCTCGGCTCGAAGCGCGGCGCATGGGTTTCCACCTGGCGCCGACCGATCTGCTCGGCCAGACTGCCGCGGCTGTCGTTGAGCACGATCCGCGCGCTGGCCAGCATCACCAGCCGGTCCTCGCCGGACAGCTGCTGCCCCGAGCGCACGAAGATGCCGCCGGGGCGGTCGAGCAGGCTGGCCTCGCTGCCCGAGGCGATCAGGCCCATGATCAGGTCGTGCAGTTCCTGCCGGTAGCCGGCGCGGTCCTCGTTCCAGATCATCAGGTCCACCGCCAGGCCCTTCTGGCGCCAGTACGCGTGCGCCTGCACCAGCTGGCGCACCAGCTCGATCCGCGACGGGCTGGCGATCTGCAGCAACACGATCGGCAGGTCGCCGGAGACTGACTGCCCCCACAGCCCGCTCTGCCCGCGCCGGTTGCCGCGCAGCACGGCCGGCTCGGCGCGCAGGCCGGCGTTCGGGTAGAGGATGCCGGTGGCCATGTGCTCGTACAGCTGCGCATCGGCGAGGCTGGCGTTGAGCTGGCGCAGCAGCACCTGGCTGTGCGTCCAGGCCAGGTCGAACACACGGTCGGCGAGGTGGCGGTCGCGGTACTTGCCGATCAGCTGCAGGCAGTCGTCGCGCTGCTCGGCGTAGCCGGTGACGAAGTCGATGGTGGCGGTCTGCTCCGGCTCCAGCGTGATGCGGCAGCGGATCGCCACGATCGGGTCGAGCACCGAACCGGCGCTGTCGGACAGCCGCGCCTGCTCGCGGTCGAGCGCCTGCGGTTCGGCCGTGCTGCGGCCGCGGCCGATGAAGCGGGCGCGGTCGGTCTCGTAGGAGATCGTGTCGATGTCGGCGTCGTGCACCGCCAGCAGGTGGAACATCCACGGCACCAGCTCGTCGGCGCTGCGCGGCCGGCGCGTGCACACGATCGCCTGCAGCGCCGGCACCAGCTCGGTCTGCACGAACAGCTTGCTGAAGGCCGGGTGCGCCGCGTCGGCGAGCGGCGGCGCCAGTACCACCTCGGCGTAGCTGGTCAGCTCGATCGTGCGCCGCGTGCGGCTGCGGTTGCCGATGCGCGTGCGGCGCAGCTCGATGTCGTCTTCCGGCGACACTACGATCTCGGTGTGCGCGTCGAACTCGCGCTCGCGCACGCGGAACTCGGCGCGCGCGTCGGAGAAGATCGCCTCGAACTGCTCGGTCTTCTTCAAGGTGGGCTGGTAGGCGGTGGACCAGCACTCGCCGCTAGCCACGTCACGCAGGTAGCAGAACATGCCCCAGGCGTCGCGCGTGATGTCTTCGTGCCAGCGCGTCAGCGCCAGCTCGCCGCGCCGGCTATAGCCGCCACCGGCGCTGGACAGCATCACGTGGTAGCGGCCATTCGACAGCAGCTGCACCGCCGGGCGCGCGCGGTCCGGGTCGGCGAACACGCGCAGCCGCGCCTCGGCCGGGCGCGGGCTGCCGTCCGACTCGGGGAAGCCGGAGGCGTGCAGGTATTCCGCCGCGGTCTTCGGCACGCGCTCCTGCAGCAGCAGGCTGGTGGCCTGGAACTGCGGGTCGGATTCGAAGCGCCGCTGCATCGGCCGGTCCAGCAGCGCATGGCCCAGCGCCAGCAGGCTCATGCCCTGGTGGTGCGCCATGAACTGCCGCACCAGCGCCGAATCCTGGCCCGGCGGCAGCCGCGCCGGGGTGTAGTCGATCGCCTCGTACAGGCCGTAGCGACCGCGCGCGCCGATCTCGGCCAGCCGCTGCAGGTTCCGCGTGGCCGCCGCCGGCGCCACCATCAGCGCCAGCGCGCTGGCGTACGGCGCCACTACCACGTCGTCGCCCAGCCCGCGCTTCAGGCCCAGCCCGGGCACGCCGAACGCGCGGTACTGGTAGGTGAAGTGCGCGTCGAGCGTGTTGTAGCCCGATTCGGAAACGCCCCACGGCACGCCGAGCTGATTGCCGTACTCGATCTGCCGCGTCACCGCGGCGTGGCAGGTCTGCTCGAGCAGGGTGCCTTCGTAGCTCGGCATTACCAGCAGTGGCATCAGGTACTCGAACATCGAGCCGGTCCACGACAGCAGCACCGGCTCGCCGCCCACGGTGGTGAGCAGGCGACCCAGCGCGAACCAGTTCTCCTGCGGCAACTGGCCCTGCGCGATGCCGACGAAACTGGCCAGCCGCGCCTCCGACGCCAGCAGGTCGTAGTAGCCGGCGTCGAGCCGGCGCTGGTCCACGTTGTAGCCGATCGCCAGCAGGTCGCGCGCGCTGTCGTAGAGGAAGCGATAGTCCATCAGCGCCAGTTCGCCGGCCTGCTGGGCCAGCTGCACGATCACGGCGAGGCGTTCGCGCGCGCGTTCGCGCACGCCCTCGGCGTCGGCCCCGGCGGGCCACACCAGCGGTTCGATCCGCGCCAGCTGGCGCAGCGTGGGGATGCCCTCGAAGCCGGCCGCGTCGTCGGCCGGCGGGTCCAGCTCGAACGCGGCGGCCTCGGTGCACAGTTCGTCGCACTGCGCGAGCAGCGCGTCGAGCCAGAAGCGCGCCTCGCTGCCGGGTTCGGTGTCCAGCCGCGGTACCAGTGCCTGCGCGTGACCGCGCAGTTGCAGCAGCAGCGTGCTGGCCGCGCCGGTGCGCGCCGGCGGCGTGGCCAGGCTCTCCTGCAGTTGCCGGTCGAGCGGGTCCAGCGCGCGCGCGAGGTCGGGATCCAGGGTGTCACGCAGCAGCGCCAGCGTGTCGCGCAGGCCGTGCAGCACGCGCGGCTGGAACACCGGCTGGTCGGCCAGTTCCTCCAGCCCGGGGCGCAGGGTCAGCAGGTGGCCGGCGAGGTTGCCGCTGTCCACCGCCGAGACGTACAGCGGCGCCAGTGGCTGCAGGTTCTGCGTGTCGTACCAGTTGTAGAAGTGGCCGCGGTGGCGCGGCAGTTGCTGCATGGTGGCCAGCGTGTGGCCGGTGCGTTCGAGCAGGCGGCCGCTGCCGAGGAAGCCGAAGTCGTGCGCGGCCAGGTTCGCCAGCAGCGCCAGGCCGATGTTGGTGGGCGAGGTGCGGTGGGCGATCGCCGGACCGGGTTGCTCCTGCAGGTTGTCCGGCGGCAGCCAGTGCTCGGCGGCGCCGACATGGGTGTCGAAGAAGGCCCAGGTCTGCCGCGCCAGCGTGCGCAGGAAGCGCTGCTGCGCCGTGCTCGGCGCGAAGGCGCCCGGCACGCGCGGCTGGCTGATCCACCACGCGATCGCGGGTGAGACCAGCCACAGCAGCAGCAACGGCGCGGCCAGCCACAGCACCATCGGACGCTCATGCGCCAGCACCACGCCCAGCAGCAGCGCCAGTGCCGGGCCGATCCCCATCAGCCGCCACAGCGCGGCCGGCGCGTTGCCGCTGCGCCGCTCGACCTCGCTGGAGGTCTGCCACTGCAGCAGGTGGCGCTGGCTGACCGTCACCCGCCACAGCGTGCGCACGATCGCGTCGAGGTGGTACAGCGCCTCGTGCGGCAGCCACGCCAGCCCCAGCGCCATCCGCGCCAGATGCTGCAGGCCGGCCTGGAAGCCGGCGCGCAGGTGCTGGTCGAGCTGCACCTCGCGCGGCTTCTGCACCAGTTCCAGCAGGGCCGCCAGCAGCGGCGGCAGCAGCACCATCGACAGCACCGCCAGGGTCCACGACAGCACCGTGCCGATCAGCAGCCAGCCGACTATCAGCAGCACCAGCAGCGCCACCGGCACCAGGCTGCGGCGCAGGTTGTCGAGGATCTTCCAGCGCGACAGCGCGGTCAGCGCGTTGCGGCGCCAGCCATCGTGCGCGGTCGGCGCCCACGGCAGCAGCCACGGCAGCAGCTGCCAGTCGCCGCGGATCCAGCGGTGGCGACGCTTCACGTCGGCGCCGTAGCGCGCCGGGTAGCTTTCGAACAGCTGCACGTCGCTGAGCAGGCCCGCGCGCGCGTGGCAGCCTTCGACCAGGTCGTGGCTGAGGATGCGGTTGTCCGGGAAGCGGCCGTCCAGGGCGCGCTCGAACGGGTCGATCGCGTAGATGCCCTTGCCGATGAACGAGCCTTCGCCGAACACGTCCTGGTACACGTCCGAGACCATCTGCGTGTACGGGTCGATGCCGGCGTCGCTGCCATACAGCTGGGCGTAGCGCGAGCGCGCGGTGCTGGGCAGGCTGATCCCCACGCGTGGCTGCAGGATCGCGTAGCCGCTGACCACGCGGCGCAGGACAGGGTCGTACACGGCGCGGTTGAGCGGGTGGTCGATGGTGCCGACGAAGGCCTGCGCCGCGTCGCGCGGCAGCTCGGTGTCGGTGTCCAGGGTGATCACGTATTGCACCGGGTCCAGCGACGCGATGTCGCCCACGATCAGCATGAAGCGGCCGTGCGCGTTGCCGCGCAGCAGCGCGTTCAAGTCGGCCAGCTTGCCGCGCTTGCGCTCGTGGCCCATCCAGCATTGCTCGCCCGGATTCCAGCGGCGCGGCCGGTGGAACAGGAAGAAGCGGTCGGCCCGGGCGCTGGCGTAGCGCTCGTTGAGCGCCTCGATGCGCCGCTGCGCGCGCTGCAGCAGCGCCTCGTCGCCGGGCAGGGTCTCGTGCGCGGCGTCGGCGAAGTCGGTGAGCAGGGCGAAGTGCAGGTGCTCGTCGCGGTTGCCGAGGAAGCGGACCTCCAGCGCTTCGGCCAGTTCATCGACGTCCTGCGCGCCGGCGATCAGGCTGGGGATCGCCACCAGCGTGCGCGCGCTGGCCGGAATGCCGTGCGAGTAATCCATCCGCGGCAGCTGCCGCGGCGCGATCGACAGCGTGGCGATCCAGTTGAGCAGGCTCAACCCCAGCTGGCTGGCCAGGATCGCCGCGGGCACCGCCAGCGCAGCCAGCGCCCACGTCGACCAGTGCTGGTGCGCGGCGACGGCGACCAGCGGCTGCGCGAAGGCGAAGGTGAGCAACGCCAGCAGGCCCAGGTAGATCGGCAGCGGCGCGCGGTCGAAGCCGCGGCGCAGCGTCTCGCGCAGCGGCGGGTGGATGCCCAGCTGTTGTTCCAGCCGCGGCCGGCCGCGATCGATCAGGTAGTAGCCGACGTGCTGCGGCAGCGGCACGCTGCTGTCGGTGGGCGCCGCGGCCTGGCTCAGCGCGATCGCCGCCTCGGCCACCTGCAGCTCGGTCAGCCGGTGCCGTCGCGCCATCGCCTCGACCACGTGGCGATAGCGGTCGCGGGTGGCGAAATCCATCGCCGCATAGACGCCGGCCGGGTCCTCGCGCAGGCCGTGCTCGACCAGGCTGCAGTGCTCGACGAAGTCGCGCCAGTCGATCGCCGACAGCGTGCGCAGGCTGCCGATGCTGTTGCTGATCGAGACCTGGTTGGCGGCCTGCTGCTGCGCCTCCAGCTGCACCAGGTGCTCGATGCTCTGCCCCGAGGCGGCCAGGCGCTGTTCGATCCAGCTCAGCGGCAGCGCCAGCGCCGGGCTCTGGCCCTGCAGCCGGCGCGCCAACTCGGCCACGAACGGACTGTCCATCGGCGGGACCGAGCGCGCCATGTCGGCCACCACCAGCACCACCGAGTTCGGTTCGCGTTCGGCGGTGGCGGTCATCGCGTCGGCCCAGCGCGCGGCCTGGCCGCGATGGCTCCAGTCCGCCATCACCCGCGCGGCGACGCGGCGCAGGTTTTCGATCAGCGCCAGCCGCAGCATGATCGGGATCGCCCACAGCTCGCCCAGCTTCAGCGGGCTCACTTCCTGATAGGCGTCGATGAAGTGCTGCAGGATGTGCGTGTCGACCCGGCCGTCGCCGTGCGAGATGATCTCCAGCGCGATGTCGTACACCCGCGGCAGCCCAGCCGACGGCCCGCTGGCCAGCCGCGGCAATTCGCGGCTATAGCCCTTGGGCAGGTGCCGGCGGGCGATCCGGATCTGCTCCTCGATCAGATAGAAATTGTCCAGCAGCCACTCGGCGGCCGGGGTGATCCGCCGCCGCTTGCGACTGGCGTCGGTCAGCCGTTCGCAGGTGTGGGTCAGCACCGCCTCGTTGTCGTCCAGCCGCGCCAGCAGCGTATCGGGGGTGATCCGCGCGCTGAGCCGGTGCTGGCCGGCCAGCGCGCGACCGTGCCGTTCCATCTGCTCGGCGCTGAACAGTTCCGCGCGCAGCGCCGGCTCCTGCTCCGGCCGCGTGCGCGCCGCTGCACGCCGGCGGCGGAAGGCTTGCAGCCTTCGCAGCTTGAGCAGGTCGAGCAGGTTGCCGATGTTCAAAACGTTTTCCTTGGCCTCGCGGCCGCGAGGCGTTCGTGCGGACGGGTGCGGGCGGGAGCCCGTGCGCGGGCTGCGACCGCCGGCCCGCCCTACCCTAGGCGTCGGCATGTGAAGATGGCGCGCGCTAGGATGGGCACCCGCCCGAAGGAGCCCGCCCATGCCGCTGCAGATTCGCGCCGCCACGCCTGCCGACGTTCCCGCACTGGCCGCCTGGAACGCGGCGATGGCGTGGGAGACCGAGCGCAAGCGACTCGACGGCGCGACGCTGGAACGCGGCGTGCGCGGCGTGTTCGAGCAGCCGCGGCGCGGTTTCTACCTGGTGGCCGAGCACGATGGTGCGGCGGTCGGCTGCCTACTGGTGACCTACGAATGGAGCGACTGGCGCAACGGCGATTTCTGGTGGATCCAGAGCGTCTACGTGGTGCCGGCCGCGCGCCGCGTGGGCGCGTTCCGCGCGCTGTATGCCGAGGTTGCGCGGCGCGCCGCGGCGGCCGGCGCGGTCGGCCTGCGGCTGTACGTGGAAACCGAGAACGGCCGCGCGCAGGCGACCTACGAGGGACTCGGCATGCAGCGCTGCCACTACTTCATGTACGAGGCGCCGCTGGCGGTACCGGTTTTGTAGGAGCGCACCCTGTGCGCGATGCTCTTCATTTCGTGACGAAGAGCATCGCGCACAGGGTGCGCTCCTACAGGTCAGGCGTGGGGGTGGAGGCTCCGGTAAGCAGCGCCTGGAACTCTGCCGCCGGTAATGCCGCGCCGAACAGGAAGCCCTGCAGCTGCGAACAGCCGGCCTGGCGCAGGAACGCCACCTGCGCGTGCGTCTCCACGCCCTCGGCCACCACCTCCTTGTTGAGGCTGCGCGCCATTGCGATGATCGCGCTGGTGATGGTGGCGGTGTCGCGGTCGCTGGCGAGGTCGCGCACGAACACGCGGTCGATCTTCAGCGTGTCGATCGGGAAGTGCTTCAGGTACGACAGGCTGCAGTAGCCGGTGCCGAAATCGTCCAGCGACAGCCGCACGCCACGCCGCTTGATCCGCTGCAGCAGGCCGGTGGTGGCGTCGCCGCCGGACATCACCATGCGCTCGGTCAATTCCAGCTCGAGCAGGCCGGGCGCCAGGCCGCTTTCCACCAGCACCTCGTCCAGCCAGTGGTAGAACTCGGGGTGCTGGAACTGCAGCGGCGACACGTTCACCGAGACCGCGATGGCGTGGCCGAGGTCCTGCCATGCCCGTGCCTGCCGGCAGGCACGGCGCAACGCCCAGGCGCCGATCGGCAGGATCAGCCCGCTGTCCTCGGCGACCGGCACGAACTGGTCCGGCTGGTACAGCTCGCGTCCGTTCGCCTGCCAGCGCAGCAGCGCCTCGGCGCCGACGATGCGGCCGCTGTGCACGTCCACCTTGGGCTGGTAGTACAGCTCCAGCTCGTGCCGCGGCAGCGCCTGGCGCAACGCGGTCTCGATCCGTCGCCGCGCCTGCGTGCGCTCGTTCATCGACGCGGTGAAGAAGCGGTAGCCGTGCCGGCCCTGCGCCTTCACCGCGACCAGCGCGGTCTCCGCATGCTGCAGCAGGCCGTCCGGCTCGATCGCGTCGTCCGGGTATACGCTGATGCCGATGCTGAGCCGCAGGCCAAGCTCGGCCAGGCCGTCGACGCGGGTCTGCTCGCCGTGGTTGATCAACCGCTGGCCCAGGCTGGCCGCGTCGCCGACGCTCTCCAGGTGCGGCAGCACCACCACGAACTCGTCGCCGCCGTAACGGCTCAGCAGGTCGTCGCCGGACAGGCAGCGCTGCAGCTGGGCCGCGAACGCGCGCAGTACCCGGTCGCCGGCGGCGTGGCCGTGCAGCTCGTTGACCTGCTTGAAGTTGTCGATGTCGGCGTAGAGCAGCGCGGCGCGCTGCTGGCGTCGGTTGGCGGTGGCGATCGCCTGGCCGATGTGCTCGTGCAGCTGGCTGCGGTTGGGCAGGCCGGTGAGCGTGTCGTGCTGGGTGAGGTGGATCATCTTCAGCGCCAGCGCGCGGGTCTCGCTGACGTCGTGGAACACCAGTACGCCGCCGATCACGTTGCCGGCGTTGTCGTGGATCGGCGCGGAGGAGTCCTCCACCGGCGTGTCGAAGCCGTGGCGGTGGCGCAGCAGGGTGCGGCCGGCCAGGTCGACGATGGTGTTGTGGCTGATCGCCGCGCGCAGCGGATTCGCCACGGCATGGCCGCTGCGGGCGTCGAACAGCTGGAAGATCTCCTCGATCGGCCGGCCCTGCGCCTCCAGCCCGCTCCAGCCGGTCATCGCCTCGGCGATCGGGTTGAGCGAGGTGATGCACAGCTGCGGGTCGGTGGTGATCACCGCGTCGCCGATCGAGCGCAGGGTGACCTCGGCCAGTTCGCGCTCGCGGTGCAGCGCGTCCTCGAACGCCTTGCGCTGGCTGATGTCCTGGATCTGCACGACGAAATAACGCGGACTGCCATCGTCGTCGCGCACCAGGGACACGCTGAGCTGCGCGTGTACCAGGCTGCCATTCCGGTGGAAATACCGCTTCTCCAGATGGCACGATTCCAGCTCGCCTTCCAGCATCTGTGCATGCCGCATGTCGCTGGTCGCGACGTCGTCGGGGTGGGTGATGTCGCGCGTCTTGCGTGACAGGAACTCGTCCTCGCGGTAGCCGAGCATCGCGCAAAGCGCCGCGTTGACCCGCAGCCAGCGGCTGTCCGGTGCGACCAGCGCCATGCCGATCGCGGCGTGCTGGAACGCGCCGAAGAAGCGCTGCTCGCTCTCGTGCAGCTTGAGTTCCAGGTCGTGCCGCTCGGTGATGTCGACCAGCGCGGTGAAGATGCCGCAGACGCGGCCCCCGGCGTCGAAGTCGGGCTGGAAGTTGCCGTGCGCGTAGCGCCGCCGACTGCCGTCGTGCAGCTCGCCCTCGTAGCTGGCCATCTGCCCGGCGTAGGCGCGCGCCAGCGCCGTCTTGGCCAGCGCGTGGTTGCGCCGGCCGACCACGTCGACCAGGAGCTGGCCGATCAGTTGCTGCGGATCGACGCCGAGCCAGCGGCGGTGGGTGTCGTTGACGAAGCGGAAGCGCTGTTCCAGATCGAGGTAGGCCAGCAGCACGGGCGCGCCGTGCGCGACCCGCGCCGACCAGTCGGCTTCCCCGGGTAGCGATGGCGATACCTCGGCAGGCTCGTGCGGCCGCATGGTCATTCCGTCAGCAGGGCGCCCCCTGGCGGCGCCCTTGCATCATGCGCCGAGTTTTCGCCGCTGCCCAGAGCCGGTCGCGCGGAAGTTCAGTGCAGGAGCGTCGCCGGGGCGCCGAGCCGGCCGTCGGCGTCCAGCACGATGCGGCCGGATGCATGCAGTTCGGCGACGATGCCGTAACGGTCGGTCAGTTGCGCCAGCAGCGGGCCGAGTGCCTGCGGTCGCAGCGGATAACCGTGCGCCAGCGCGCGCGCCTTTCCGCCGTCGCCGCGCTGGACCACGCTGACCGCCACCACGCCGAGGCCGGGCGCCTCGTGCGCGAACAGCGTCGGCGGGTCGTAGCCCGGTTCGACCGCGGCCAGGGTTTCCAGCAGGCAGCCGTCGACCGCCGTGTCCGCCGCCAGCTCGGGCGACAGCTGCAGCGGCACATGGTGCGCATCGAGCAGCGCGGCGTACTGGCGCAGCTCGAACACGATGCCGGCGAAGTCGTGCGCGCGCTGTCCGGCGTCACCGCCGGTCTGCGTGGCCAGCCACTGCGACGGCGACTGCGCCAGCACCCTGCCGCCGGCGTAGCGCAGGGGCAGCCCGCGCGCGCTCATGGTCGCTTCCTCGTGGTCGGGCGTGAGCAGCGCTACCTCCAGCAGCGCCCACAGCGGCGCCAGGTTGACGTGCTCGTACTGCACGCAGGTCAGCGCGAGCAGGTCGTTGCGGCTGAAGTAGCGTGCATGCTCCAGCTGGATGCCGAGCGCGCGCATCAGCCAGTCGGCGGTATGCGTGCCCATCTCGCCGCGGCCGACCAGCTGCACCTCCAACTGCTCGGACAGCTCCTCAGCCTGCTCCGCCGCCACCAGCAGGCTCATCGGCAGCAGCCGCATCGGGCCATCGGCATAGGCCGACGACGGCTCCAGCGCCGGCGCCGGCATGTGCCCCTCGTGGGTGCCGAACGCCACCACGTTCTCCAGATGGCCGCGTGGCACGCGTCGCGCCAGATCCTCCAGCGTGCTCCACACCGGGAAGCCCGGCCGCAGCAGTTCGACCTGGTCGAACAGCGCGGCGGCCAGCGCCAGCCGCGCGGCGTCCACCTGCGGCACCAGCCCGTGCAGGTCGGTGGCGACCAGCGCGGCCAGCTCGGCAGCTTCGTCGCGGGTGAAGCTCATCCGCGCCGCCGGCTCGCCCGCGGCCGGTTCCAGCGCCAGCACGATGGGCAGCGCGAGCAGCGTTTTGGTTTCCACCGGCGAGGTCCGCAAGAAGACGAAGAGACGGGATTCTACCATTCAGCGATTTGGGCTTTCGCCGCGGGGCATGGCGGGTTAGCCTTGACAAACTTGAGTGGTGGACTGTCCTGAGCATGGAAAACACGCAAAAGCGCGTCGGGGTGATCGGCGGCGTGCGCATTCCGTTCTGTCGCAACAACACCGCCTACGCCGACGTCGGCAACTTCGGCATGTCGGTGAAAGTGCTCGGCACCCTGGTCGAGCGCTTCGGCCTGCACGGCGTGGAGCTGGGCGAGGTGGTGATGGGCGCGGTGATCAAGCACTCCTCCGACTGGAACCTGGCGCGCGAGGCGCTGCTCAGTTCCGGCTTGGCGCCGACCACGCCGGGCATCACCACCGCGCGCGCCTGCGGCACTTCGCTCGACAACGCCATCATCATCGCCAACAAGATCGCCGCCGGGCAGATCGAGGCCGGCGTCGCCGGCGGCTCGGACACCACCTCCGACGTACCGATCGTCTATGGCGCCCGCCTGCGCAAGCGCCTGCTGGCGATGAACCGCGCCAGGACCCCGCTGGACAAGCTGCGCGTCGCGCTGCGCGGCTTCTCGCTCGGCGAACTGAAGCCGTCGTTCCCCGGCGTGGCCGAGCCGCGCACCGGCAAGTCGATGGGCGACCATTGCGAGCAGATGGCGAAGGAATGGCACGTCACTCGCGAGGCGCAGGACCAGCTGGCGCTGGACAGCCACCGCAAGCTGGCCGCCGCGTACGACGCCGGTTTCTTCGAGGACCTGCTGGTGCCGTTCCGCGGGCTCAAGCGCGACGGCTTCCTGCGCCCGGATTCGAGCATGGAGAAGCTGGCCGCGCTGAAGCCCGCGTTCGACAAGACCTCCGGCCACGGCACGCTCACTGCCGGCAACTCCACTGGCCTGTCCGACGGCGCCGCCGCAGTGCTGCTGGCCAGCGAGGCGTGGGCGGCGCAGCGCGGCCTGAAGATCCAGGCGTACCTGCGCGACGCCGAGGTCGCCGCGGTGGACTTCGTGCACGGTGAGGGCCTGCTGATGGCGCCGACCATCGCGGTGCCGCGCCTGCTGGCGCGTCATGGCCTGCGCCTGCAGGACTTCGACTACTACGAGATCCACGAGGCGTTCGCGGCGCAGGTGCTGTGCACGCTGCGCGCGTGGGAATCGGCCGACTACTGCAAGAATCGGCTCGGCCTGGACGCGCCGCTCGGCGCGATCGACCCGGCCAAGCTCAACGTGCACGGTTCCAGCCTCGCCGTCGGCCACCCGTTCGCCGCCACCGGCGCGCGGATCATCGCCACACTGGCCAAGCTGCTGGAACAGAGGGGCTCCGGCCGCGGCCTGATCTCGATCTGCACCGCCGGCGGCATGGGCGTCACCGCGATCCTCGAGCGGTGACCGGGCAGCAGCTTCAGCCGCGATTCGCCCTGCGGGGCGCATAAAGACCGCCATGTTCCGCCTGCGCACCACCACCACGCTCAGCCTGCTCGCGCTGGCCGCCGGCGTCGCCGGTACCGGCTGGCTCAGCGAGCAGACCAGCGTCTGGCCCGGCCCGCCGGCGCGCTATGTCGTGCAGGTCGACACGCCGACCGCGATGCGCGCCGGCCCATCACCGCATCGGTCGCGCCGCTCGCCGCGCCTGGCGCCTGCGAGGCGCATGCTGCCGCCGGTGGTGGTCGCCGACGAAGCCCAGGCCGCCATCGCCGCACCCGCGCCCGAGCTGGTGCCGCTGGCCACCCCCGCCGACACCTCGCAATCGTGGGATGAGCTGCGCGGCCATCTCGACGGTCGCGTGCTGCTGCACGTTGACATCGACGGTAACGGCCGGGTCAGCGCCGCCGGCCTCGCCGAATCCAGCGGCGACCCGGTGCTCGACCAGCACGCCCTGCGCAGCGTGCGCGACTGGCGCTTCGCGGTGCCGCCGGATCATCCCGATGGGCTCAGCGGCGAGCTGCCGATGCGCTTCACCTCGCAGGGCAACCGCGTCGCGCAGTTGCCGTAGGGTTTTGTCCCAGCGCGTTGGTGCTTTGTGTTTTGTCGTTCCAGAGCGAAGAGCTTTCGTTCACGTGCACCTGTAGGAGCGCACCTTGTGCGCGATGCTCTTGCGCTTGCTGCATTCAAAGCGAGAAGCATCAGAGGCAAGGGCTTTCGTGCGCCTCCGGCGCCCGAGTTACTTTCTCTTTGCGTGGCCACGCGTACGCAGGATGCGTGCGCGAACAGCGAAGCTGGCCCGAAGGGCGAAGGGCAGGATGTCCGGAGTAAAGAGAAAGTAACCAAAGAGATAAGGCCACCCCGCTTGGCGCTTGTTGGGCATCCTGCCCAACAAGTCCGTGAGCCGGGGCCGGGCTTTTCGACAGGGCATCCTGCCCTGGCGAAAAGGAGCCGACATCCCTGTCGACTCCCGCTGCGCGGCCTGTCGACCCCGCCTCACCGCCGCGCAAGGGACCCCGGGTAGAGCAGCGGGCCATCCTGGCCCGCACTCGGTGATGAAGCTGAAAAGCAACAGCTACAGCCACAGCCACAGCCACAGCAAAGCGACGCTTTGCTGTGGCTTCTCCTCTGTTTTTGATCCGGCTCTTCTGAAGAGTGCGCGCAGGATGCGCGCTGCTCTACCCGGGGTCCCCTCTGCAGCGGCGGGCGGGCGGAGGAAAAGCCCGAAGGGTGGTTCGCATGGATGCGAACCAGTTTGTCGTCAGGGCAGGCGACGGCATGGATGCCGGAGTGGAGGCAACGCAGGAGCGGTTGCCCGATGCCCGCAAGGCGCGGAAGCGGGGTGCCCCTCTCTTTGGTTACTTTCTCTCGGGCAAGCGAAAGAAAGTGACTCGCGCGCCGAAGGCGCACGAAAGCTCTTGGCTTTGCTTCAAACAACGCAACAGGTGGAGAAAGTGATCTCGGTGGAACAGAGCGCACGGTAATGAGCGGCCCTCACAGGATGCCCTTGGCGCCCACCCCGAACGCGGTGATCAGCCGCGTGATGATCAGCTTTGGCGACAGCGCCACGTCGGGGAAGTCGCCGACCGGTTCGTAGCAGGCGTAGAAGTTCGGGTCGGTGGCGCGCAGCGGCTGGCAGCCGGGCTTGAGGTCGTAGCTGGTGGCGTAGCGGAACGGCCACAGGTCGAACAATGGCAGGCTTTCGGAGAACGAGCCGATCGCCTGGTTGATGTCGGTCAGCATCGGCACCTTCGGCTGCCGCGGCGCGATCACCCACGCGTTCTCCGGTTGCGTGCTGCGCAGGATGCTGCGGCGGAGCTGGCCGGCGAAGTCGTGGTCGTAGACGATCACGCCCGACTCGGTGTTGTAGTGGTCCGAGCGCGGGTCGAAGTTGTGCGAGCCGACCATGGCGAAGGCGTCGTCGACCACGATCGACTTCGCATGCAGGCCGAAGCGCATGCCTCCGCTTTGCAGCGGCGCCGGCCGATTGTTGCTGCCGCGGCTGCCGAGCAGGTGTAAACGCGTCTCGCTGAAGGGGCGCACGCCGGCGACTTTCGACGGCAGGTGGGTCGCGGGCATGCCGAGGTTGGCCAGTTCGTAGTCCTCACCGGCGCTGGGTGCGTGCGGCTTCAGCTCGTGGACCTCGAAGCCGAATTTCTTCAGGTAACGCTTGCGGTGCTTGTACGACATCGCGTACGCCGCGAACGCGTCGGTCGAGGCCAGCGAACTGGTGGAGACGATCACCCGCGGCGGCTCGGCGCGCCGGTGCAGCGTGCGAAAGATGTGCTGGGCGCGCTTGCTCATCACCAGGTACGGTGTCTGCAGCAGCACCTCGTGTTTCGCTTCGCCGATCATGTGCATGATGTGGTGGGTGAATTCCAGCGCGCGTCGCTTGTCCGGCTTGTCGGTCTTCGCCGGCAGGTCGCTGAAGTACTCCACCTGGCCCACCCGCAGCGAGGCATCGACCAGCCAGGCCTGCAGCCAGGCCGGGTCCTCGGCGTCCTCCTGCACCCGGGCCACGCGCGTCGGGCGGCGGTAGTGCGGGGCCGGCCAGGATGGTGGCGCGCGTTCGGTCAGGATGCGCCGGTTGACGTCGCGCAGGTGGGTCAGCGGCAGCGAGCGCGGATGGTTCCAGAACAACTCGAAGCTGGCCGCCATCTGCAGCGCGGCCGGCCCGCCGACCATCGCGTCGCGGTCGATGTAGTTGAAGGCGTCGTCCCAGTTGAAGTAGCGGTCCTGGTAGTTGCGCCCGCCGGCGATGCCGATGGCGTCGTCGACCAGCAGCAGCTTGTTGTGCATGCGCTGGTTGAACTGCATGAAGCAGCACAGGATGCCGGCGACGAATTCCAGCGGCTGGGTGCGTGCCTTGTGGAAGGTGGGGTTGTACAGCCGCACCTGCAGATTCGGACTGACCCACGCCAGCCGGTCGAGCAGGTCCGGGTCGTTGAAGGAGGACAGCTGGTCGGCCAGGATGCGCACGCGCACGCCGCGCCGCGCCGCGCGCACCAGTTCGTCCAGCATCAGCTGGCCGGCGTCGTCCTGGTCCCAGATGTAGGTCTGTACGTCGATCGAGCGGCGTGCCGCGCGCACCAGGTTGATCCGCGCGGCCAAAGCCGGCTCGGTGTCGTCGAGCAGGGTGACCACGTGCACCGGCTGCTGCGGCGTGGAGGCGGCGAACGCCTCGGTGGCTGCCGCCAGCAGCGGCGAGGGGATCGCGCAATGGTCGGTCCGGTCGCAGCTGCTGCTGCGGTCGGCACTGGCGGCGACCATCGCGTCGGCGCGGCGGATCTGCGCACGCGACAGCGTGCAGCCTTGCAGCAACAGCAGTATCAGCAGCAGCGGGAGGGCGAATCGGCGCAGGACGGGCATGCGTGGATGATACGGGGGAGGCATGCGGCGACCGTGACTGCAGGCGATGATCAACGCGCGCCTTGGGCCCGGGCGCAGGGTGGCGTCAGGGCGACCAGAACGCGTCCAGGCGGGCGTTGCCCGGTTCCAGCGCGCCGTCCAGGTGCAGCACGGCCAGCGCGCCGGGCGGCATGCCGCGGAACTCGTCGGAGCGGCCCTCGACCAGCAGGGCGACCAGCCGCTCCATGCCGGGGTTGTGGCCGACCAGCAGCACCGTGCCGGCGTCGGCGTGCTGGTCGAGCAGGGCCAGCAGCTCGCCCGGGGTGGCGTCGTAGATTTCGGTGGCCTGTTGCGGTACCGGCGCGTCGTCGATCGCGGCCAGCGCCAGCCGGGTGGTCTCGTCGGTGCGCCGGCTCGGCGAGCACAGCACCCGGTCGGGGCGCAGGCCGTGCGCGGCCAGCCACAGCCCGGCGGCCTGCGCTTCCCGCTCGCCGCGCACGCTGAGCGGACGCTGCGGGTCGTCGCCGGCGGTTTCCATCGGCACGGCTTCGGCGTGTCGCAACAGGATCAGTTCGTGCATGGAGGACTCCGGGTGTGGTGGTGCGGGGCGCGATGAACGTGGGGAAGCGCGCGCTTCAGTGCTGGCGCTTGATCCAGCGCAGCAGGGCCTTCCAGTCCTGCTGATGGCTGCGCACCTGTTCGGACTGGTAGTCGAAGATGCCCTTGCCGAGCCCGGCGAGCAGCACGTAGGCCTGGCTGTCGCGCAGCTGCGCGGCGATCGGGAACGGCGACTGCTCGGCGAGCCGGGCGAGCGCGTCCTGGCTGGCGTGGGTCCACGGCTTGAGTCGGTTGGCGACCAGCGCCACCGGCAGCTTGCCGCTGCGGACGCGCTTGACCGCCTGCAGCTCGCCGAGGAAACGCAACGTGGCGTCGAGGTCGAACGAGGACGGCAGCACCGGCACCAGCAGCACGTCGGCTGCGTCGAGGTAAGGTTCCAGTTCGCGCTCATCGGCGCCGGCGGGGGTGTCGATCAACAGTTGCTGGGTGTCCGGCGGTACCCGTTGCAGGCTGCGCCGGCCGCTGTCGAAGGCCAGCACGCCGGGAACGTTGTCCGGCCGCAGCTCGGCCCAGTGGAAGCTGGAGTGCTGCCGGTCGGCGTCGAGGATCGCGGTGTGTTGTCCCGCCTGGGCCCAGTGCGACGCCAGCTGCGTCACCAGCGTGCTCTTGCCGCAACCACCCTTGCTGCTCGCCACCAGCGTCGTAAGCATCGGATCGCCCCTGCTACGGAAGGTGGCCCAAGCCTAGCGGGAAGGCCGGGAATAGGGAATCAAGGCAGGGAATAGGGAGTAGGGAATCGGGAATCGGAAGAGCAGCCCTTGCCGCCCGGTTCGGCGTTTCCCGCTCTGGCTATTCCCCATTCTCGATTCCCTATTTCCGGCTCTGGGGCCGCCAGCCGGCAGGCGTTTCGACCGGGATGCCGTTGTCGCGCAGGGCGGCCAGCTGCAGGCTCATCTCGGTGCCGCCGCGGCGGGCCAGCGCCAGCAGGCGTTGGGCCAGCGCCGTGTCGTCCTGCGCCCTGGCCAGCAGCTGGGCGAAGCTCTGCACCTGCCAGACCAGGTTGCGGCGGGCGTCCTGCGCTTCCTGTTGCTGCGCCGGATCGTCGGCCAGCACCTCGCGCAGGTGCAGGCCCAGCGAACGCGCCAGCGGGCTGGAGCCCCATTCCAGCGTCTTGCCCAAGGCCACGCAGTCGGCCTTGATCGAGGCGTCCTCGCCGGCGTTCTCGCACAGCTTGGCGACCAGCTGCAGGGCGGGTTGCGGCTGGGTGCCGGCCAGGCCGAACGCCAGCACGGCCTGCATGCCGACGGCGCCGCCGGCGTGGGCCGGGTCCAGCGCCTCGGGCGGCGGCGGCAACGCGCCGGCCGCATTGGCCAGCGCCTGCAGGCTGATGCCGGCGTAATCGTCGTAGCGCTTCGCGGCGGCGGCCTGGCGCAGGTCTTCGCGGGCGGCCTGCTGCTGCTTGGCCCGCGCATCGGCGCCGAGCTTGAGCAGCCACACCGCGGCGTTGTCCGGGGCCCGGGCCAGCAGGTGCTGCAGGGCTTCGCCGTTCGGGCAGGCGTCGTCGGCGGCATCGCAGTCGGCCAGGCGCATCCAGTCGACCGCCGCGTCAGCGCCTTCGGCCTGCGCGGCGCGCTCGATCAGACGATGGAAGCTGTTGCTGGGCGGCTGGTTGAACAGCGGTCGCGCCAGCAGGGCCGCGCCGAGCAGCCGCGACGAATCGCCGCTGGGGGCGAGCACGCTGACCAGGTCGCGCTGGAAGGCGAGCTGGGCCCAGTCGCGGGCCTGCGCCGCCTGGTCCGGCGTGCCGCGGCTCTTGCCGGCCGGGGGCTTGCCGGCGAATGCCGGCGCAACGGCCAGCGACCACGCGAAAATCAGGGCGAGGCAATGCCGTCCACGCATCATGAGTTCGACTCCGCAGGCGAACAAAGCGCGCAGCATACCCTGCGCGGATTAAGCGCGGCTGATCCGCCCGCCGGCGAAGGCGGACCAGTGCGGCAAGGCTTGCTAGGATGGAAATCCCCCGGCGCAGGGCCGCGCCCTCCATGCCATCGTTCGGGAGACGCGTAGTGGATCATCTGTCGACGTTCGCCGGCGGCGCACCCTGGTTTGTCGGCTGGGGCACGCTGGCCCTGATCAATGCCGCCCTGGCACAAGGCAAGAACCGCAGCGGGCTCATCTGGTTCCTGCTGTCGCTGCTGTTCGGCCCGCTCGCCACGCTGCTGCTGGTGCTGCTGCCGAAGGTGCGCTCGAAGATGTTTTGAGCGACGGGATTCGGGAGACGGGATTCGGGATCCGAAAGAGCAGCGGTATCGCGAGGATTGGCTTTGCCGAATCTCGAATCCCGTCTCCCGAATCCCGGCTTATTCGCCCAACGCCTCGCGCATGAATTCCGGCTGGGCCAGCGCGGCCTTGTGGATCTCGGCGTTGTAGTACCTGGTGGGGAAGTTCTTGGCTGTAGCGCCGCGCTCGCGGAAGCCGGACAGGTCGCCGCCCTTGCGCGCCATGGTGCAGCTCCACCAGCCGGTGGGGTAGCACGGCTGCGGGAACGGCAGCGTCTTCACCGCGCTGAAGCCCGAGGTGCGCATGGCCGAGCGCATCGACTTGATCAGCTCCAGGTGCGCCAGTGGCGATTCGCTCTGCTGCACCAGCAGGCCGCCGTGGCGCAGTGCCTTGTAGCAGCTGGCGTAGAACGCGGCATTGAACAGGCCTTCGGCCGGGCCGACCGGGTCGGTCGAGTCGACGATGATCAGATCCAGCGAATCGGGCTCGGCCTCGGCCATGTACTTGATGCCGTCGATGAACAGTAGCTCGGCGCGCGGGTCGCCGTTCGCCTCGCACAGCTCGGGGAAGTACTGCTCGGCCAGGCGGGTGACGCGCTCGTCGATCTCCACCTGCACCGCGTGCTCGACTTCCTCGTGGCGCAGCACCTCGCGCAGCGTGCCGCAGTCGCCACCGCCGATGATCACCACGCGCTTGGCGCGCGCATGGGTGAACAGCGCCGGGTGGGTCATCATCTCGTGGTAGAGGAAGTTGTCGCGGCTGGTCAGCATCACGCAGCCGTCGATCACCATCAGGTTGCCCCAGTCGGTGGTCTTGTGGATCTCGATGGTCTGGAACGGGGTCTTTTCCGCATGCAGCAGCTGCTCGGTACGGAAGCCGATGGCGGAGCCGGAGGCCTGGTGGGCCTCGGTGAACCAGGCCTCGTTGGGCCGGGCTTCGTTCGGCGTGGAGTGCTGCGACATGGCGGGTGTTCCTGGTGAACCGGGTGGAAGGACAAGGGTCGTCAATTGTAGCGGCAACGGCGGTGAACGTCCCGGCAGTGGCCGCCGCCGTCTTGCTCATATCGTCACAGCCGCCCATTACAATGGCGCTCCGGCCTGGCCGGCGCAGCGCGCCGGTCGCCGACCAGCCCGATCGACCCCGCGGCGTGCGAGGCTTCCGGTCGTTCGGGCTCGTGCTCGTGTAGAGCTGAAGCGTCAAGGCTCGCCGCTGCGACGACATCATTCGTTTGCACGAGGAGCAACGCTGATGGCGAACCATTGGACTGTCGACACCGCCCGCCACACCTATGCGGTGCCGCACTGGGGCGACGGCTACGTGGACGTGGACGAAGCCGGCTGCATCGTGATGCGCCCGCGCGGCGCGTACGGCCCGGCGCTGTCGCTGCCGGCGATCGTCGCGCGCGCCTGCGCCGAAGGCCTGCGGCTGCCGCTGCTGGTGCGCTTTCCGGACATCCTGGCCGACCGCCTGGCGCGGCTGCAGACGGCTTTCGCCAAGGCCATCGACGAGTGGCACTACGCCGGCGGCTACACCGCGATCTACCCGATCAAGGTCAACCAGCAGCGCGGCGTGGCTGGCGAGCTGGTGGCCGCCGGCGTGCATGGCTTCGGCCTGGAGGCCGGTTCCAAGCCCGAACTGATGGCGGTGCTGGCGATGGCACGGCCCGGTTCCATCGTGATCTGCAACGGTTACAAGGATCGCGAGTACATCCGCCTGGCGCTGATCGGCAGGAAGCTCGGCCTGCGCGTGCACATCGTGATCGAGAAGCTGTCCGAGCTGGACCACGTGTTCGCCGAGGCCAGGGCGCTGGGCGTGGAGCCGCTGCTCGGCGTGCGCGTGCGCCTCGCTTCCATCGGCGCCGGCAAGTGGCAGAACACCGGCGGCGACAAGGGCAAATTCGGGCTGTCGCCGGCGCAGGTGCTCAGCCTGATCGAGCGGCTGGAGCAGGCCGGGCTCAAGCACACGCTGAAGCTGCAGCACTTCCACATGGGCTCGCAGATTTCCAACGTGCGCGACATTGCCAACGGCATGCGCGAGGCCACCCGCTATTTCGTCGAGCTCAGCCGCATGGGCGTGCCGCTGGAGATCGTCGACGTCGGCGGCGGCCTCGGCGTGGACTACGAAGGTTCGCGCTCGCGCAGCCACAACTCGATCAACTACTCGATCGAGCAGTACGCCGCCACCATCGTGCAGTCGCTGGCCGAGGCGGTCGAGGCAGAAGGGCTGGTGGCGCCGCACATCCTCACCGAGGCCGGTCGCGCGATGACCGCGCATCACGCGGTGATGGTGGTCAACGTGACCGAGGTGGAGGAAGTGCCGGCCGGGGCGATCCCGCCGCCGTGCGCGGACGAGCCGGCGGTACTGCGCCGGCTGCGCGAGACCTGGGAAGAACTGGACCGGCGCCCCGCGCTGGAGCTGTTCCACGAGGCGCAGCACCACTTGAGCGAAGGCCAGGCGCTGTATGCGCTGGGCCAGCTTGCGCTGGCCGACCGCGCGCGGCTGGACGAGATGTACTACGCGATCACCAACGCCGTGCGCGAACGCCTGCTGCCGGCCGAGCGCTCGCACCGGCAGGCGCTGGACGAGCTGGACGAGAAGCTGGTCGACAAGTACTTCGTCAACTTCTCGGTGTTCGAGTCGATCCCCGACGTGTGGGCGATCGGGCAGATCTTCCCGATCGCGCCCATCGCGCGGCTGGACGAACGGCCGACGCGGCGCGGCGTCATCGTCGACCTTACCTGCGATTCGGACGGCCGCATCGACCACTACGTCGACGCCGAAGGCGTGGACGTCAGCCTGCCGCTGCACGCATTGCGGGACGGCGAAAGCTACCGCCTCGGCATCTTCATGGTCGGCGCCTACCAGGAGACGCTGGGCGACATCCACAACCTGTTCGGCGACACCGATGCGGTGAACGTGCGCGTGGACGGCGACGGTTACACTTTCGCGCATGTACGCCGCGGCGACACCACCGACCTGATGCTCGATTACGTCGGCTACGACCTGGAGACGCTGCGCGCCAGCTACCGCGAGCGCATCGCCGCCGCCGGCCTCGCCGGCGACGAGGCGGCGCGCCTGTACGACGCGCTTGACGGCGGACTCACCGCCTACACCTATCTGGCCGAGGCGCACTAGCGGTAGGCGCTTTCACTGATACGTCGCGCGTTTCGTGAGCCACTGTGTTGCGGCTGAGGCGTGGGTTTCCCGAGTTCCGGCCCGGCCACGGGTGACTGGGTGCGAATTGATCACGCTGAGGCTTACCGTGCGGTAGCGCGTGTTTACGTCATGGCTTCCGTTGGCGCATCAGGGAAAATGATCCCCGTTTGCCCATCTTCATTGAGCGCGTTTGCATCGAAGCCGTCCACCAACTTGATGGCACGGGTCTGGATGTGTCCGGCGCTGCGCAGACGTTCGCAGTACTTGTACAACGTACTTTCATCCTCAGTGAGGATAAAGGCGATAGCCTCATGGCTGGCTTGGGCAATCAACTTCACGTCATCGCGCACGACGGGTCGCGAGTCACCTGTATCGCGTGTGCCAAGCAGGTTCCAGACGAGTGCAGCCTTCTGCCCATGTGGAATGTTGAAGTTCAACGGGCGAAAGTTGCCGAGCGGCAAGTCGGTGACGGGCTGCCCGATGCCGAATTCGGAGGCGACGATGGCCGAAAAACACATCGTCACGTTGTTCTGGAACATGTGGCGGTAATACTGCACTGCCACTGTATGGTGTGGCCGCTTGGCGTTGACCAGCGTGATCAGGAAGCTGGTGTCCAGCAGCACCGATGCACTCATTCGTGATGTCCACGCAGTGCTTCGAGCCAGTTCTCGGGAACGACGGCCCAAGCCTTTGTTCCCTTTTGCACGAGTTTGTCGAATGCAGCTTCATCCCATTGCGGCTGGCTGGCGTCGAAGGCGAGCAGCGTCAGATTGCGTAGTTCACCGGTTTTCAGGCTTTCATCGGCAGATACGCGCAACAGCGCTTGGCGGTAAAGCCGGTTCGTTTCTTCACCGGCGATCAACTGCTGCGTGGCAGCGATCATGACGGTCTTGCCATCATCCAGTTTCAGGTGAATATTCGGTTTGGTTGTGCCACCCATGTCCACCACAGTCCCTTGCAAGAACTTTTCCACGGGCACCCACATCGCCTCAACCTGATTTTGAAAGTCGCTGCTGGCATCCACCCGGACGGACAGGGTGTTGCCCGTGTCAGTCAGCGTGTAACTGCGATGCGGGTTTTTGCGAGCGGACACCTGCCAGCGCTCAACCACAGCGGCCCGCTTGTGATCGAGCAGGCCCAAGGCCGATGGGTTTTGCAGGTGTCCCACGTCAGTCCATAGGCCGGTGGCCGCCAGTAAGCCGCTGGCGACGATAGCCAGCGAACCTTCTTCAACGGAAACAAAGGCCTGATCAGTATCTATCTCCTTGGTTGATCCTTTCAGGAACTCCTCGACCTCGCCTTGGAACTGTCCTAGCAGGCGCAGCGGGACACGCGAAAGCCCGATCGGCGCATCGTTGATGCGGTCGTTCAGGGCGAAGCGAAGTGTGTCGGATGCACTCATGGAGGGATAGTACCGCTGGTGTCGTCGCAGATGTCGCGATGCTTCGGAATGGCAACCGATGTCAGGCGGGAGAAATTCAGCTGTGACTGTGGCTGGACGGTGCGGGTACGCTCTCAATCTACCCCAAAGTCTTATGGAGTCGCCATGTGCGGCGCCTACAATCGAGGCCCCCTCCCCAAGGAGCAACGCATGAACAGTCTCAACGGCAAGGTGGCCCTGGTCACGGGCGCAGCGAGTGGCCTGGGCAAGGCGATCGCGGAGTTGTACGCAAGCAACGGCGCCAGCGTGGCGATCGCCGACATCAACCAGCAGGCCGCCGATGCGGTCGCCGCACAGATCAACGCCGCCGGCGGCAAGGCGCTCGGCGTGGCGATGGACGTGACCAGCGAGGACGCGGTCAACGCCGGTACCGACAAGGTGGTCGCCACGTTTGGCCATCTGGACATCCTGATCTCCAACGCCGGCGTGCAGATCATCAACCCGATCGACCAGTTCGCCTTCGCCGACTGGAAGAAGATGCTGGCGATCCACCTCGACGGCGGCTTCCTCACCACCAAGGCCGCGCTGAAGCACATGTACCCGGGCGACCGCGGCGGCATCGTGATCTACATGGGCTCGGTGCATTCGCACGAAGCGTCGAAGTTGAAGTCCGCTTACGTGGCCGCCAAGCACGGCCTGCTCGGCCTGGCCCGCACGCTGGCCAAGGAAGGCGCGCCGCACAACGTGCGCTCGCACGTGATCTGCCCTGGCTTCGTGCGCACGCCGCTGGTGGAGAAGCAGATCCCCGAGCAGGCGAAAGAGCTGGGCATCTCGGAGGACGAGGTGATCCGCAACGTGATGCTGAAGGACACCGTCGACGGCGTGTTCACCACCGTCGAGGACATCGCGCAGACCGCGCTGTACCTGGCCACCTTCCCGTCTGCCGCGTTGACCGGGCAGTCGATCGTGGTCAGCCACGGCTGGTTCATGCAATGAGCCATCCCGACCCGGCGCCGTCGCTGGCGGAGAGGGTGGCCCGCGACTACCGCACCATCGCGCTGGTGCTGCAGGGCGGCGGCGCGCTTGGCGCTTACCAGGCCGGCGTGTTCGAGGCGCTGGACGAAGCCGGTCTGCAGCCGACCCGGCTGGCCGGCATTTCGATCGGTGCGCTGAACGCGGCGATCATCGCCGGCAACCCGCCCGGGCAGCGGGTGGAACGGCTGCGCGAGTTCTGGGAGGCGATCTGCCGCCCGCCATTGTGGCCGGCTACGCCGGCACTGCCCTGGTTCGACGCGGTGGCGTGGCCGACGGCGTGGCTCAACGGGATGAGTGGCCTGGCCGCCTGGCGTGCGATGACCGAGGGCCAGGCCGGCTTCTTCCACCCGCGCCTGCCGCCGCCGTTGCTGGGCGGGCACGCCACGCCGGGCAGCGTCAGCTGGTACGACACCACGCCGCTGCGCGCCACGCTGGAGCGGCTGGTTGATTTCGACCGCCTCAACGACGCGCGCACGCTGCGCGTGGCGGTCGGCGCGGTGAACGTGCGCAGCGGCAACTTCGCCTACTTTGACAATCGCCGGCAGCGCCTGCGCCCCGAGCACTTCATGGCCTCCGGCGCGCTGCCGCCGGGCTTTCCCGCGGTGGAGGTCGACGGCGAGTTCTACTGGGACGGCGGCATGGTCTCCAACACGCCACTGTACGAAGTGCTCAGCGAGCGCCCCGGCTGCGACACGCTGGTGTTCCAGGTGGATCTGTGGAGCGCCCGCGGCGCGCTGCCGCGCGACCTCGCCGACGTGGCCGAGCGCAGCAAGGAGATCCAGTACTCCAGCCGCACCCGGCTTGTCACCGAGTTCATGCGCCGCACGCAGGAACAGCGCCGGCTGCTGCACGACGTGATGGCGCTGGTGCCGGCCGAACGCCGCGACGACCCGGCGTATCGCCATGCCGAAGCGCGCGCGGCCGAGGCGCTGACCAACGTGATCCACCTGATCTACCGGAACCGGCCGCACGAAGGCCACTTCAAGGACTACGAATTCAGCGTCGCCAGCATGCGTTGCCATTGGCAAAGCGGGCTGGACGACATGCGCCACACGCTGGCCCATCCGCAGTGGCTCGCCGCGCCCGATCCCGGCCGTCCGTTCGTGACGCACGACGTGCATCGCGGCGAGGCGGGTTGAAGCGCCGTCAGGCGTCCCGCGCCACCTGCAGCCCGGCAGCCGACTGGCTGACCGGCATGATTTCCAGGCGCGTGACGTCCAAGTGCGGCGGCAGGTTGGCGATCCACCATATCGTGTCGGCGATGTCGACCGCCGTGATCGGGTGGGCGCCGGCGTAGAGCTGGTCGGAGGCGGCCTGGTCGCCGCCGGTGCGCACCACGGTGAATTCGGTCTCGGCCATGCCCGGCTCGATGGAAGTGACGCGCACGCCGCTGCCGTGCAGGTCCACGCGCAGGTTCTGCGAGAACTGGGTGACGAAGGCCTTGGTGCCGCCGTACACGTTGCCGCCGCGGTAGGCATAGCTGCCCGCGATCGAGCTGATGTTGACGATTGCGCCGCGGCGCGCAACCAGCTGCGGCAGCAGCAGGTGGGTCAGCGTCACCAGCGCGGTGACGTTGGTGTCGATCATCTGCTTCCACTGCGCGAGGTCGGCCTGCTGCGCCGGCGCGGTGCCCAGCGCCAGGCCGGCATTGTTGACCAGCAGGTCGATGCCGGCGAACTCGGGTGGCAGATCCGCATGCGCCGCCCGCACCGCCGCCGCGTCGCGCATGTCGAACGCCGCCGCGTGCACGCGCCCGGCGCCGTGCCGCACCACCAGCTGCTGCAGCCGTTCCATGCGCCGACCGCTGGCGATCACCCGCCAGCCGCCGGCCACGAAGCGTTCCACGGCGGCGGCGCCGAACCCGGAGGTGGCGCCGGTGATCCAGGCGGTCTTGGTGGTCATGGGCGGAAGTTCAGTGGGAGAAAAGGGTGGCTCAACGGCCTTCCTTCAGCGCGATCGCGTTGATGCCGGCGCCGGCCAGGCGCTGCTTGGTCGATTCCAGCTCGGTGGCCGAGCGGAACGGCCCCAGCCGCACGCGGTTGTAGGTCTGCCCGCCGATGCTGACCGACTGCACGTTGGCCACGAAGCCCTGCAGCGCAAGTTTCGCCTTCAGCGTCTCGGCGTCGGCGGCGTTCGGGAACGCGCCGACCTGCAACAGGTAGCCGCTGCTGGAGGCCGGTTGCGGCACCGCGCTGGCTGGTGCGGCGGTAACGTCCTGGGTGACCGCCTGCGGTGCGTTCGCCGGTACTGCGGCCGGTGCCGCCTGCTGCGCCTGCAACTGGGCGGCCTGCTGCTTCTGCTGCTCGATGCGCGCCTGCGCGCTGATCTCGGCATCGGGGATGCGCACCTCCTTCTCCGACAGCACTGAGTAGAAGTCGAACTGCGGCTTCTTCGGCGCATTGTCGTTGCCCGCTTCGAGTACGCCGGGCGCACTGCCGCGCTCGGCGGTAGCCTGCGGATTTGCCTGCGGGCCGTCGGCCTTGCGCAGGCTGGTGAGCAGGCTGCCGCGCAGCATCACCGCCATCAGGATCGCGCCGGCGATCAGGCCGATCACCGCGTAACCCCAGCCCGGGAACCCGTTGCTGCCGTTGCGCACGGCCTGCCGGCCCCTGCCCTTGCGTGCTGCCATTACATCTTCTCCGGGGCGCCGAGGCCCAGCAAATCCAGCCCATTCTTCAACACCTGGCGGGTCGCCACCACCAGCGCCAGCCGTGCGTTGCGCAAGCCGGCGTCCTCGACCAGGAACTGGTGCGAGTTGTAGTAGGTGTGGAACGCGTTGGCCAGTTCGCGCAGCCACGCCGCGACCAGGTGCGGCTCCAGGTTCGCCGCCGCCGCCTCGACCAGTTCAGGGTACTTGGACAATTCGGTCAGCAGGATCTGCTCGTGCTCGTTGTCCAGCCGGTCGAGCTGGGCGAGGCCGGCGTTGAGGTCGACCGCGTAGCCTTTCTCCGGCGCCTGGCGCAGCACGCTGCACACGCGGGCGTGCGCGTACTGGATGTAGTAGACCGGGTTGTCGTTCGATTGTGAGCGGGCCAGGTCGATGTCGAACACCAGCTGCGAGTCGCTCTTGCGCGAGATCAGGAAGTAGCGCGTGGCGTCCTTGCCGACCTCGTCGATCAGGTCGCGCAGGGTGACGTAACTGCCGGCGCGCTTGGAGATCTTCACCTCCTCGCCGCCCTTCATCACCGTCACCATCTGGTGCAGCACGTACTCCGGCCAGCCCTTGGGGATGCCGCAATCGAGCGCCTGCAGGCCGGCCTTCACGCGGGCCAGCGAGCCGTGATGGTCCGAACCCAGCTCGGTGATCGCGCGTTCGTAGCCGCGCTGCCATTTGCTGAGATGGTAGGCCACGTCCGGCAGGAAGTAGGTGTAGGTGCCGTCGGACTTGCGCATCACGCGGTCCTTGTCGTCGCCGAAATCGGTGGTGCGCAGCCATAGCGCGCCGCCGTCCTCGTAGGTGTGGCCGTGCGCGACCAACTCGCGCACGGTCTCCTCCACCTTGCCGTCGGTGTACAGCGACGATTCGAGGAAATAGGTGTCGAAGCCTACGCCGAACGCCTGCAGGTCCAGATCCTGCTCGCGGCGCAGATAGGCCACGGCGAAGTGGCGGATCGCGTCGAGATCGTCCACGTCGCCGGCGCCAGTGACCGTCTCGCCGTCGGCGACCACCGACTCGCGATCGAGATAGGCGCGCGCCACCTCGGCGATGTAGTCGCCGCGGTAGCCGTTCTCCGGCCAGTTGCTGTCATCCGGCGTGATCCCGTGCGCGCGCGCCTGCACCGAGGTCGCCAGGTTGGCGATCTGCACGCCGGCGTCGTTGTAGTAGAACTCGCGCCGCACGTTCCAGCCGCTGGCGCCGAGCAGCCGGCTCAGGCAATCGCCGATCGCCGCGGCGCGGCCATGGCCCACGTGCAGCGGGCCGGTCGGGTTGGCCGAAACGAACTCCACGCCGACGGTCTTGCCGCCGCCGCTGGTGCTGCGGCCGTAGGCGTCGCCTTCGGCCAGGATCCGGCGCACTTCGGCGTGGTAGGCGCCCGGCGCGAGAAAGAAATTGATGAAGCCGGGGCCGGCGATCTCGACTTTCTCCACCAGCGTGTTGGCCGGCAGTGCGGCGACCAGTTTCTCGGCCAGTTCGCGCGGCTTGGCGCGCGCCGGCTTGGCCAGCAGCATCGCCACGTTGCTGGCGAAATCGCCGTGTTCGCGGCTGCGCGCGCGCTCGATCACGAAGCCGGGCAGGCTGAGGTCGGTAGGCAGGGTGGCGGCGTCCCGCAGGGCCTGGATCGCCTGCAGCACCAGTTCGCGCAGCGGTTCTTTCACGGTGGGGCCGGTTTCGTGATGGAACCGGCAATCCTAACAGACCCGTCTGCCGGCGAAACGCGCGCCTGAATGCCTGTGGCACCGGCCGGCGGAAGCTTCGGGGGCGCGCCGGAATTTTGACGCACCGCGGCGAACCGGGCTGTGGATAAGTCTGTGGGGAAAGCCGCAGCTCGCGACTGGCTCCAGGCGGCGAGCGGCCCCGCATCGGCATGTCGCAAGAAATTTATCTTGTGTACCAACAAGTTGCGATACTCATCTCGAGTGCATGCACGATAGACCCGGCAAGTGCCGGTATCGCCATTTTGTGTATAAGTTGGCGCGGTCCGGGCGATGCCTGCAGCTGTGACTGGTGTCACCGCATTGTCATGCGGCATTGCGATACTGAACGAGCCAGGACATGAACTCCCCTCCATGACATGGCAACCGGGGATGCCGCTCTCCCCACCTCCCCCAATCGGCCTCGCGGCGTGGCTCTTGCCACGCCGTTTTTTTGTCCGGGAGGCTGATCTCAGAGCAGGCCGCGCGCCGCCATCGACACCGGCTCGCCGCTGCCGATCACCAGGTGGTCGAGCACGCGCACGCCGACCAGCTGCAGGGCGTCGCGCAACTCGTGGGTGATGGTGCGGTCGGCGGCGCTGGGTTCGGCCACGCCGGAAGGGTGGTTGTGGGCAAAGATCACCGCGCAGGCGTTGTGCTGCAGGCACGCACGGACCACTTCGCGCGGATGCACGCTGGCGCCGTCGACGGTGCCGCGGAACAGCTCCTCGAACGCCAGCACGCGATGGCGGTTGTCCAGGTACAGGCAGCCGAACACCTCATACGGCAGGTGGCGCAGGCGTGCGCGCAGGTAGTCGCCGCTGTCGCGCGGGTTGCCCAGGCTGGGCAGTTCCTGCAACTGCTCGGCCAGGCTGCGCCGGGCCAGTTCCAGCGCGGCGGCGATCCGCGTGCGCTTGGCCGGACCCAGGCCGTCGACGTGGATCGCCTGCTCGGGCCGGGCCAGCAGCGCGCCCAGGCTGCCGGCGTGCGCCAGCAGTTCGCGGCCCAGCGCCAGTGCGTCCTTGCCGCGGCTGCCGTTGCCCAGCAGCACCGCCAGCAGCTCGGCATCGGACAGCGCGGCGCTGCCGCGCGCCAGCAGCTTTTCGCGGGGGCGTTCGCCTTCGGGCCAGTCGCGGATGCTCATGTGCCCAGCTTGCCGCACGGCGTGCGGGGCGGGCAGCGGTGCGCGCGGGTGAATCCGGTAAGCTAGGCTACTGCCGATTGTCAGGCCCGCCTTACATGAGTCTTGCCCAACGCCGCATTCTGCTCGGAGTGTCGGGCGGCATCGCCGCCTACAAGTCTTGCGAACTGGTTCGCCGCCTGCGCGATCTCGGTGCCCAGGTGCGCGTGGTGATGACCGAGGGCGCCACCCGCTTCGTCAGCCCGACCACCTTCCAGGCGCTGTCCGGCCAGCCGGTGCGGATCAGCCTGTGGGATGCGCAGGCCGAGGCGGCGATGGGCCACATCGAACTGGCACGTTGGGCCGAACGCATCCTGGTGGCGCCGGCCAGCGCCGATCTGCTGGCGCGGCTGGCACATGGTCTGGCCGACGATTTGTTGACCACGCTGTGCCTGGCCAGCGCTGCGCCGCTGTATCTGGCGCCGGCGATGAACCAGCAGATGTGGGCGCACCCGGCGGTGCAGGCCAATCTCACCATGCTGCGCCGGCACGGCGCGCAGATCCTCGGGCCGGCAGTGGGCGACCAGGCCTGCGGTGACGTCGGCAGCGGCCGCATGCTGGAGCCGCACGAACTGCGCGATGCGCTGGTCGCCTCGTTCGGCGAGCGCGAGCTGGCCGGGCTGCGCGTGCTGATCAGCGCTGGCCCGACCTATGAGGACATCGACCCAGTGCGCTTTATCGGCAACCGCAGCTCGGGGAAGATGGGCTTTGCGGTAGCCGAGGCCGCCGCGCAGGCCGGCGCCGAGGTGAGCCTGGTGGCCGGGCCGGTGAGCCTGGCCACGCCGCCGGGCGTGGCGCAGCGCATCGACGTACGCAGCGCGGCGCAGATGCATGCGGCGGTGCTGCATGCGGCGGCGCAGGCGGACATCTACATCGGTGCAGCGGCGGTCGGCGACTACCGCCCACAGGAGGTCGCCACGCGGAAGCTGAAGAAGCACGATGGCGGCGAGCTGGTGCTGCGCCTGACCGAGAATCCGGACATCCTGGCCACCCTCTCGGCGCAAACCGCGCATCCGTTCCTGGTCGGATTCGCCGCGGAGACGCATGATGTGGCGAGCTATGCGCAGGGCAAGCTGCGCCACAAGGGTCTGGACATGATTGCGGCGAACCAGGTGGGTGGCGGCCTCGGTTTCGAGGCGGCCGACAATGCGTTGACCCTGTACTGGGCCGACGGTGCGGTCGAGTTGCCGCGGGCGGAAAAATCGGAGCTGGCGCGGCAGCTGGTGGCCCGCGTGGCCGAACGCTACCGGGCGACGCGCGGATGACGATCGACGTCGAGCTGAAGATCCTCGACCCGCGCCTGGGCGACGGCATTCCGCTGCCGCAGACCGCCACGCCAGGCAGCGCCGGCATGGACCTGCGTGCCGCGCTGCAGCAGCCGCTGACCTTGCAGCCGGGCGAAAGCGCGCTGGTGCCCAGCGGCATCGCGATCCACATCGGCGATCCCGGCTGGTGCGCGCTGATCGTGCCGCGCTCCGGGCTGGGCCACAAACACGGCCTGGTGATGGGCAACCTGGTCGGAGTGATCGACGCCGACTACCAGGGGCCGTTGATGATTTCATGCTGGAATCGCGGCAGCCAGCCGTACACCATCGCGGTGGGCGATCGCATCGCCCAACTGCTGCTGGTGCCGGTGGCGCAGGCGCAACTGAAGGTGGTGGCCGATTTCGCGCCCAGCGAGCGCGGCGGCGGTGGGTTCGGCTCGACCGGTATCCAATAACCAGCGAGGTCGGCCCGGGCGCCCGGGCCGCACGCAGTGACGGCCGCGGGGGCGGTATGGTGTTGAACATCGCGAACGAACGGCTGCGCAACCTGCGCGTCGACTGGCGTGACCTGCTGCCGCTGGCCGGCGGTACCGCGCTGCTGCTGCTGGGGCTGTTCTGCGCCTGGCAAACCTGGCTGATTGCCGGCGAGGGCAATGCGGTGCGCCGCGTGCACCAGGCCCAGGACGAGGCGGTGCAGGCGTTGACGGCGGAGATCGCCAGCCAACGTGGCGCGGTCGAAAAAGTGCTGGCCGGCGTGGACCCGGCGACCTTGCTGAGCGACCCGGCGCAATCCGCCGCGGCGCTGCGCCAGCAGTTGCCGCAGGCGAAGAAGCTGGAGCTGTACAGCGGCGACCTCACCGAGGTGCTCAAGGCCAATTATCGCGAGTTCGGCTACGCCAAGGCGGCGCAGCTGATGGCCGCGCAGAGCGCGAACGGCGTGCCGCCGGTGCAAAGCGTCTCCTACGGCAACGGCGACCGCCGGCTCAGCCTGGTGATTCCGCTGGGCCCGCCGCAGCAGGCCCAGGCCTGGGCCTGGGTCGAGCTGCCGTTTGCGCCGCTGCGCCAGCGCTTCGACGCGATTTCGCCGGCCGGTGGCCGGCTCGACCTGCGCCAGGGTGACGACCGCGGTTACGTGCAACTGCTCTCGCATGGCACCAGTTCGGCCGAGGCCGAGGAAGCCGGCAAGCCGGTCGCAGGCAGCGCGTTCAGCGTCGGCGCCGGCCTGCCCGGCGCGTTCATCGTGCTGCCGCGCTGGTGGCTGCTGAGCGGACTGCTGGCGGTGTTCGGCCTCGGCGGCGGCATCTATCTGCTGCGCCTGCGCCAGCGCTGGAAAGCGCAGCCGGTGGTCGCGGAAGCCGACGTGCCGCTACCGGCGCGGCGGAGTGCACCGGCCCGGGCCAAGCCATCGGAACCGTCGGAGCCGCCGGTTACGGCGGTGGTCGGCGTGGATTTGAGCATCTTCCGCGCCTACGACGTGCGCGGCGTGGTCGGCAAGACGCTGAACGCGGACGTGGCGCATGCGCTCGGCCAGTCGATCGGCACACTGATGGCCGAGAAGGGCCTGCGCGAGATCGTGGTCGGGCGCGACGGCCGCCTGTCCGGGCCGGAGCTGGCCGCCGCGCTGGCCAACGGCCTGCGCGAAGCCGGCGTGGACGTGATCGATATCGGCGCGGTGCCGACGCCGGTGGTGTACTACGCCACCTACCGCTTCAACACCGGCTGTGGCGTGGCGGTCACTGGCAGCCACAATCCGCCGGACTACAACGGCTTCAAGATCGTGGTCGGCGGCCAGACGCTGGCCGAAGGGGCGATCCAGGACCTGTACCAGCGCATCGCCGATGGCGCGCTGGCCAGCGGCGGCGGCGGTGGTCTGCGCCAGGTCGACGTGGCCCCGGACTACATCGAGAAGATCGTTTCCGACGTGCTCGCCGAGCGCCGCCTGAAGGTGGTGGTGGATTGCGGCAACGGCATTCCCGGCGCGATCGCGCCGCAGGTGCTGGAAGGCGTCGGCTGCGAGGTGGTGCCGCTGTACTGCGACGTCGATGGCAACTTCCCGAACCATCACCCGGACCCGTCCGACCCGCACAACCTGCAGGACCTGATCCTCGCCGTGAAGAGCAGCGGCGCCGATCTCGGCCTGGCCTTCGACGGCGACGGCGACCGCCTCGGCGTGGTCACCCGCTCCGGCGAGATCGTCTACCCGGACCGCCTGCTGATGCTGTTCGCGCGCGACGTGCTGTCGCGCCAGCCCGGCGCCACGGTGATCTACGACGTGAAATGCACCAGCCACCTGAAGGGGCAGATCCTCGACGCCGGCGGCAGCCCGCTGATGTGGCGCACCGGGCACTCGCTGATCAAGGCGAAGATGCGCGAGACCGGCGCCGAGTTGGCCGGCGAGATGAGCGGGCACTTCTTCTTCAAGGAGCGCTGGTACGGCTTCGACGACGGCATCTACGCCGCTGCGCGGCTGCTGGAGATCCTCGCCGGCGACCTGCAGGGGCGCAGCGCCGAGCAGATCTTCGCCACGCTGCCGAAGAGCGTCTCCACGCCCGAGCTGAAGGTCGAGCTGGCCGAGGGCGAGCACTACCGCTTCATGGATCGGCTGCGCCAGCAGGCGAACTTCGAGGACGCCAGCCTGATCACCATCGACGGTGTGCGCGCGGACTGGCCGGACGGCTGGGGCCTGGTGCGCGCGTCGAACACCACCCCGGTGCTGGTGTTGCGCTTCGAGGCGGACGACGCGGCGGCGCTGAAGCGGATCCAGCAGGTGTTCCGCCAGCAGCTGCTGGCCGTCGACCCGGGTTTGAATCTGCCGTTCTAGCGGCCGGCGGCGCGTCGGCTGCCACGTCAGGCGCTTGCAACCGCACTCCGGGCGAGGGTCGACGCCATCGGCGCCGGGCTACTCCGCCGACTGTTTCTGCGCGGCCGTCCTGACTTCGCGGTAGTGCGCCAGCTGCCCGACCTGCTGCTGCTCGGTATTGCTGCGCAGGGTCTGCTGGCGGCGCAGCGTGTCGCGCAGCGTGGCCACCACGTTGCGCTGTTGCGCGATGCTGTCGGCCAGGGGCTTGGGTACCGGGCTCTTGGCGTTCTCGAGGTCGGCGGCGCGGCCGAGCAGGTCGGTCAACGCCTTCTCCTGGCTGCGCAGGTTGATCTGCGAGGTGTGGATCTGCTGGTCGATGGTATCCAGCACCTGCTGCAGCGAAATCCGGTAGGAGTCTTCGTCCGGGTAGGCCAGCAGCATCTGCGCATCGGCGTTCGCGCGTTCCTGCGCGGCGCGCTGCTGGGCCGCCTGTTCGGTGGCGAGCTCGGCGGCGGCGGTGCGTTCGGCGGCGGTCAACTGGCGTGGCACGCGTTGCACCACCAGGCCGCGGTCGTTGACCAATTCGTAGCCGTACTTCATGGCTTCGGCGGTCAGGCTGTCGCTGAAGTGCATCAGACCCTCCCCGTCGTGCCACTTGTAGCGAACGTTGCCGGTGTTCTGGGCCTGCGTCGACAGGCTCGCAGCCAGCACGGCAACGGCGATGACGAGCAATGATTTGCGCATGGATACCCCTCTTCGTTGCCCAGTATAGCCAGCGCGGTCACGCTGCCTAGCTCCGTGGGCGCGGCAGCCGCTGCGAGTGTGACCGGGTTCGCTTGAGGACACGCTGGACTCAGCGGCGGACTCCGTAGCGCTCGCGATAGGCCAGCAGGCGGGCGTGCTCGGCGGCCAGCCGCGGCTGCTCGCCGGCATAGGCCAGCACGTCGTCGAGGCTGGTGATCGCGATCACCGGAATGCCATGGTCGGCGGCCACCTCCTGCGCGGCCGAGCGCTCGCCCTGTCCGCGCTCCTGCCGGTCCAGCGCGATCAGCACGCCGGCCGGCGTGGCGCCCTGGGCGCGGATCAATGCCAGCGACTCGCGCACCGCGGTGCCGGCGGTCATCACGTCGTCGACGATCAGCACCCGGCCCTCGAGCGGCGCGCCGACCAGCACGCCGCCCTCGCCGTGGTCCTTCGCCTCCTTGCGGTTGTACGCCCACGGCAGGTCGCGGCCATGGCCGTCGGCCAGCGCGATGGCGGTGGCGGCGGCCAGTGCGATGCCCTTGTAGGCAGGCCCGAACAACATGTCCACGGCGACACCGGAGTTCACCAGGGCGGCGGCGTAGGCGCGGCCGAGCTGGGCCAGCGCGGCGCCCGAGTCGATCCGCCCCATGTTGAAGAAGTACGGGCTGTGGCGGCCGGATTTCAGAGTGAACTCGCCGAAGCGCAACACGTCGCGGCGCAGGGTGAGTTCGATGAAGTCGCGCTGGTAGGCGTGCACGGAGGGTCTCGCAAACGGTGGAAGTCGGGGCCGCGGCGGCGCTGTGCTACGGCAAGGCCGCCATGGTACAGCCCTGCCCGGGCCGACCGGCGCGCACGGACCGCAGGGCGGGCCGGCATGGTTGCTATGATGGCCCGCCGCCCGAGGAGTCCGCATGCGCATCATCACCCTCAACGCCAACGGCATCCGCTCGGCCGCCACCAAGGGCGTGTTCGACTGGCTGCGCCGACAGCAGGCGGACGTGGTCTGCCTGCAGGAAACCAAGGCGCAGGAAGGCCAGCTGGTCGACGCGATGTTCCGCCCCGACGGCCACCACTGCCTGTACCGCGACGCCAGCAGCAAGAAGGGCTACAGCGGCGTGGCGATCTACACCCGGCGTGAACCCGACCAGGTGCTCACCGAACTGGGCTGGGATGCGTTCGACAACGAGGGGCGCTACATCGAGGCGCGCTTCGGCAAGCTCAGCGTGGTCTCGCTGTACTTCCCGTCCGGCTCCTCCGGCGACGAGCGCCAGCAGTTCAAGTTCAAGGCGATGGAGTGGATCACGCCGATCTTCGATGCATGGTTGAACAGCGGCCGCGACTATGTGATCTGCGGTGACTGGAACATCGTGCACACCAGGAACGACATCAAGAACTGGTCGTCCAACCAGAAGAACTCCGGCTGCCTGCCGCAGGAGCGTGCGTGGCTGGACCTGCTGTTCAATCAGCGCGGCTGGGTCGACAGCTTCCGCGCGATCAAGCCCGATGCGGTCGAGTACACCTGGTGGTCGAACCGCGGCCGCGCGCGCGAGAACAACGTGGGGTGGCGGATCGACTACCAGGTCGTCTCACCGAGCTTACGCGAGCGCCTGAAGGCGTGCTCGATCTACCGCGACGAACGCTTCTCCGACCACGCGCCGTACACCGTCGACTATGCCGATTGAGCCCGCGGCGGCGCGACCGGCAAAGCCGTCGGTATGGCGGGCGTTCGCCCAGCCGGCGGCATGGACGATGGCGCTGTTCGGCTTCTCCTCCGGCCTGCCGTTCCTGCTGGTGGCCGGCACGCTGGCGTACTGGCTGAAGGAAAACGGCATCAAGCTGGCGGACATCACCATGATTGCCAGCGCCGGCATGACCTATGCGTTCAAGTTCGTGTGGGCGCCGCTGCTCGACCACGGGCGCCTCCCCGGCTTCGCCCGCCTCGGCCAGCGCCGCGGCTGGCTGTTGTTCGCGCAGCTGGGCGTGGTGTTCGGGCTGCTGGCGATGGCCGCGTTGACCCCGCGGCAGCTGACCCCGTTCGTGGCGGCCACCCTGCTGGTGGCGTTCTTCGGTGCCACCCAGGACATCGCGGTGGACGCCTACCGCATCGAGATCGCGCCGATCGAGGCGCAGGGCGCGCTGGTTGCCACCTACTCGCTCGGTTACCGCATCGGCCTGCTGCTGGCCGGTGCGGTGGCGTTGATCCTGGCCGACCACCTGTCGTGGCGGCTGGTCTACGTGCTGATGGCGCTGGCGATGGCGGTGCCGGTGGCGACCACGCTGATCGCGCGCGAACCGGACGTGTTGCGGGTACGCGCCACGCGCTGGCGCGACGCGATGCGCGAGAGCGTGATCGATCCGTTCGCCGATTTCTTCCGTCGTTACGGTTGGCCGCTGGCCGGGGTGACCTTGCTGTTCCTGCTGCTGTTCAAGATGCCCGAGCAGGCCACCATCGGCGGCATCATGAGCCCGTTCTACCGCGACATGGGTTTCTCCAAGACCCAGATCGGCACCATCACCAAGATCTACGGCATCTGGATCGGCATTGTCGGCGTGTTCATCGGCGGCGCCATGGTGGCGCGCTGGGGCGCATGGCGGCCGCTCGGCATCACCATCGTGCTGTGTGGCTGCAGCAACCTGCTGTACCTGCTGCTGATCGCCCACCCCGGCGACCTGCTGGTGCTGACCCTGGTGATCTCCGGCGAAAACCTCACCCTGGGCATGCTGGGGCCGCCGACCGTGGCGTTCCTGTCCTCGCTGGTCAATCGCCAGCACACCGCGACGCAGTACGCGTTGCTGAGCTCGCTGGTCAACCTGCCTGGCAAGCTGCTCGGTTTTTTTGCCGGCGGCATCGCCACCGCCACCGGCTACGGCGGCTACTTCGTCATCACGGTGCTGGCGGTGCTGCCGTCGATGTTGCTGTTCGCCGGCCTGTGGCGCTACTTCCGCGGCGAGGAGCGTGCGCGGGCGGCGGCAGGCGCCGCCTAGACTGTCGCGCGGCGGTGTGGTTGCGTTCACAACGTGATTGCCAAGTCGGCCACGGAATCGCCATCGCGACGCGTGGCGTGGCGGCGGTTGTGCAAGCATCGCTGGCACAGGGGCATGTGCAACATGGAGTGACGCTTATGCCGGACATGATCCTGCAGCACGTCGACAGCCTGCTCGTCGAACGCATCCGGTCGCTGGCCCGGGATCGCCAGTGCACGGTCAACGACGTCATGTTGCATGCGCTGCGCAGCGGCCTGGGCATGTCGGCTGCGCAGCGCTGCAGCGAGAACCTGCGTGACCCCGCTGCGCTGACCGTCCTCGATGGCGATTGGGGCGCGGCCGAACAGGGTGTGTTCCAGGAGGCGCTGCATGCGCTGGCGCAGACCCGGCCGACCCAGCTGGCCCCGGAAAACATCGGCTATGCCGGTGGTGCGACCGGCGCGGAATAGACTGCGCCCAGTATCCGCGGACCGCGTGCGCCGGTGACCGCCGGCAGGTTGCCGGGCAGGCCGAGCAGGCGTTGCCGCGCCAGCCAGGCGAAGGCGGTGGCTTCGAGGAAGTCCGGATCGACGCCGTAGCGCGAGGTGTCCAGCAGCACGCGAGGCGCCAGCAGTTCACCCAGCCGCCGCATCAGCGCACCGTTGTGTACGCCGCCGCCGCAGGCCAGCACTTCTTCCGCTTGCGGCGCGTGCTGCGCGATCGCCGCGGCCACGCTGCGCGCAGTGAGTTCCAGCAGGGTCGCCTGCACGTCGGCGGGGTCCAGCGCGGCGAGCGGTGCATGCGCGGCCAGCCAGTCGAGGTGGAAGTACTCGCGGCCGGTGCTCTTCGGCGGTGGCAGCGTGAAGTAGGGATCGGCCAGCAGGGTATCGAGCAGGCCGGTGTCGACGCGGCCACGGGCGGCGTACGCGCCGTCACGATCGAACGGCTCGCCGTGCTGGCGCAGGTGCCAGGCATCGAGCAGGCCGTTGGCCGGGCCGGTGTCGAAGCCGAACACGCGGCCGTCGGCACCGAGCACGGTGATGTTGGCGATGCCGCCGAGGTTCAGCACCACCCGCACATGTCCCGGTCGTGCCAGCAGCATTGCGTGCAGCGCAGGCAGCAACGGTGCGCCCTGCCCGCCAGCGGCGACGTCGGCGCGGCGAAAATCCGCCACCACGTCGATGCCGCAGCGCTCGGCGATCACGCTCGGGTCGCCGAGCTGCAGGGTAAACGGGTAGGCACCGCTGGGGCGATGGCGCAGCGTCTGGCCGTGCGAGCCGATGGCGCGGACGGCCGAGGTGGGCGTGCCGCTGCGCTCGAGCAGCTGCAGCGCGGCGTCGGCGAAGCAGCGGCCGATCTGGACGTCCAGCCGTCCAAAAGCATCGAGGTCGAGTGCGCTCTCTCCCTGGGCCAGCGCAAGCATTCGCCTGCGCAGATCCGCCGGCCACGGATGCGAGTGGCTGGCCTGCAGCTGCGGCAGGCCACGGTTGAAGCTGGTCAGCACGGCGTCGATGCCGTCGGCGCTGGTGCCGGAGATCAGTCCGATGTACAGCGCCGAGGCGTCGTCCACGCGCGACGGGCGTTCAGTTGTCGTGGTTGGCGCGGACGTTGGCGCGCGCCAGCGTGATGCGAGCGTCCAGTTCGGTCAGCCGCGCCAACTGGGGCTTCACCACGTCGGCCTTGAAGCGCGCCATCTGCACGGCCGGCAGCGGCTCGGGCTTCGGCAGCGTCACCGTCTGCGGGTTGCGCTGTACGCCGTTGACGCGGAACTCGTAGTGCAGGTGCGGGCCGGTGGCTAGGCCGGTCATGCCGACGTAGCCGATCACTTCACCCTGGCGCACCCGCTCACCCACCCGCTGACCCTTCACGAAACGCGACATGTGGCCGTAGGCGGTGCTGATGCTGTTGTTGTGCTGGATCACCACGAAGTTGCCGTAACCGCGCTCCCAGCCGTGATACTTGATCACGCCGTCGCCCGCCGCGTGGATCGGGGTGCCGCTGGGGGCGGCATAGTCCACGCCCTTGTGTGCGCGCATGCGACCGAGGATCGGGTGCATGCGCGTCGCGGTGAACTGCGAGGAGATGCGGGTGAAATCGACCGGGATGCGCAGGAACGACTTCTGGATCGGCCGGCCATCCTCGCTGTACCAGCCGTAGCTGCCGTCGGCCTTCTTGAAGCGGTAGGCGGTGTAGCGCTTGTCCTGGTTGACGAACTCGGCGGCAATGATGTTGCCCTGGCCGTAGCGCACGCCATCGCGGTAGATGTCGTCGTAGATCACGGTGAAGCTGTCGCCGACGCGCAGGTCTTGCACGAAGTCGATGTCGTACTTGAACAGGTCGGCGAGTTTGCCCACCATCGCCGCGTCCATGCCGGCCTGGTCGCCGGCGGCGTACAGGCTGCTGCGGATCACGCCGTGCGCCACCTGTTCGCGCAGGTCCATGTCGCGTTGCTGGATGGCGACGCTGGGCCGCGTGCCGTCGAGGCGGATGGTGGCGCGGCTGGCCTGGTCCTGGTCGAAGCGGAAGCCCTTGAGGCTGCCGTCACTGCCGAGCAGGAAGTCGAACTCCTGGCCCGGACGGATGTTGTGCAGAGCGTTTTTTGCGCTGCCGGCAGTATCCATCACCTTCTGCAGGTCGGCCATGCCGAGGCCGCGTGCGGTGAAGATGTCCGACAGCGTTTGTCCCGGTTGCACCCGTACCACCTGCCAGTCGTCCACGGTCGCGGCGGTAAGGTTGGCCGGCGTGATCTTCGGCAGTGCCAGCGGCAACAGCGAATGCACTTCGGGCGTGGGCGCGGGGCGCATCGCGCTGGCCCAGGCGGGCATGATGAAACCGGACAGCAGGGTAATCAGCAGCGCCGTGCCGGCGAGCACCAGGCGTTCGCGACGCCAGCGGATCGGCTCGATTTCGCCCGAGCGATTGAACGACCAGTGGGCGCAGCGCGCATAGAAATGGGAGTGCCGGCGTTGCGCCTTGCGACAGATGGCCTGCTTGCGGGCTTGCCGCGCCCCCTGCTTTTCTTCTGCCATGCTGTTACGCCCACGCTACAGGGAAACAAAACTGCGGGTACCATAACGGCCATGTGCAAAGGGCGTCAACGCCTTTCGCATCAAGGATTTGCAACGCTTTCGTCGTTAACACACAATTAACGTTGACGGCACGGTCACATTGCGGGCCATTGCCTGTTTCATCCAACCATCGAGAAACCTTGCATGAGCGAGCTTGAGCAGGCGCTGGCCACGATTGCGCGTGGCGCCGACGAAATCATCAAGCGGGAAGACCTGGCCGAGCGCCTGAAGCAGGGTCGCCCGCTGCGGATCAAGGCCGGCTTTGACCCGACCGCGCCGGATCTGCATCTGGGCCACACCGTGCTGCTGAACAAGATGCGCCAGTTCCAGGACCTGGGCCATCAGGTGGTCTTCCTGATCGGCGACTTCACCGGCATGATCGGCGACCCTACCGGCAAGAACGTCACGCGCAGGCCGCTCAGCCGCGAAGACGTGCTGGTCAACGCCGAGACCTACGCCGAGCAGGTCTACAAGGTGCTCGACCGCGAGCGGACCGAGCTGCGCTTCAACTCCGAATGGTTCGGCAAGATGAGCGCGGCGGACATGATCAGGCTCGCTGCCCAGCACACCGTGGCGCGGATGCTCGAGCGCGACGACTTCACCAAGCGCTATGCGGCACAACAGCCGATCGCGATCCACGAGTTCCTGTATCCGCTGGTGCAGGGCTACGACTCGGTGGCACTGAAGGCGGACGTGGAGCTGGGCGGCACCGACCAGAAGTTCAACCTGCTGATGGGCCGCGTGCTGCAGGAACACCACGGCCAGCCGCCGCAGATCGTGCTGACCATGCCGTTGCTGGAAGGGCTGGATGGCGTCAACAAGATGTCCAAGTCGCTGGGCAACTACATCGGCATCAACGAGCCGGCGATCGACATCGTCACCAAGACCATGAAGATCGGCGACGAGCTGATGTGGCGCTGGTTCGAGCTGCTCAGCTTCGACGTGTCGCTGGACGAGTTGGCACGCATGAAGCAGGACGTCGCCAGCGGCGCCCTCAACCCGCGCGACGCCAAGCTGCGTCTTGCGCGCGAACTGACCACGCGCTTCCATGGCGCGGCCGCTGCTGAACAGGCGATCGCCGGCTGGCATGCGGTGGTGCGCGGCGAGGGTGATACCTCGCTGCTGCCGCAGGCCGACGTCGTGGTGCCGGCCGAGGGCCTGCGCCTGGCGGCCCTGCTCACCGCGGCCGGGCTCACCGCCAGCAACTCCGAGGCGAACCGCAAGTTGAAGGAGCGTGCCGTGCGCATCGACGCCGAAGTAGCGGAAGACGCGCTGCGCGTCTTCCATGCCGGCTTCGAGGGTGTGCTGCAGGTAGGTAGGCGCAACTTCGCCCGCGTGAGACTGGTGCGCGCCTGATCTGCTGCGTTCCGGTCAGCGCGAAGGCACGTAGCGGACGTGCCCGAAAAGAAAAATTTCCGGCTGCGGCAGTTGCTTGCGCAGGTTCCCTGAAATTTTTCTCAAGAAACGCTTGCCAAATGGAGCAGAGACCGTATTATTCGCGGCCCGCAGTCGCCCAACGTCGCAAGGCGGACTGCAGGGCCTCGAGAAACTTCCTCGATGGTGTTGACGGTCGCAAAAAGCGATGTAGAATGGGCGGCTCACCCGGAACGAAAGGTTCCGGGGCGATCACCGAAGTGGTGGTTGGCGAGAAGATCTTTGACAGTGTGCGCAGGTGAATTGTGTGGACGTCTTGTGCTGATGGGTTGCGACCTGTCCAAGCAATGCAAGCGTCCCACCAAAGAAAGTCAGTAATGAGTTTTTTCGGTTGGGAAGAACGCTTCAGAAAGATAGATGGCATTAAGCCATCGATAACTTAAGTGAAGAGTTTGATCCTGGCTCAGATTGAACGCTGGCGGCATGCCTAACACATGCAAGTCGAACGGCAGCACAGGTAGCAATACCGGGTGGCGAGTGGCGGACGGGTGAGTAAAGCATCGGGATCTACCCTGACGTGGGGGATAACCTCGGGAAACCGGGACTAATACCGCATACGTCCTACGGGAGAAAGCGGGGGACCTTCGGGCCTCGCGCGGCAGGACGAACCGATGTGCGATTAGCTAGTTGGCGGGGTAACGGCCCACCAAGGCGACGATCGCTAGCTGGTCTGAGAGGATGATCAGCCACACTGGGACTGAGACACGGCCCAGACTCCTACGGGAGGCAGCAGTGGGGAATATTGGACAATGGGCGCAAGCCTGATCCAGCAATGCCGCGTGTGTGAAGAAGGCCTTCGGGTTGTAAAGCACTTTTATCAGGAGCGAAATACCACGGGTTAATACCCTATGGGGCTGACGGTACCTGAGGAATAAGCACCGGCTAACTTCGTGCCAGCAGCCGCGGTAATACGAAGGGTGCAAGCGTTAATCGGAATTACTGGGCGTAAAGGGTGCGTAGGCGGTTGTTTAAGTCTGTCGTGAAATCCCCGGGCTCAACCTGGGAATGGCGATGGATACTGGGCAGCTAGAGTGTGTCAGAGGATGGTGGAATTCCCGGTGTAGCGGTGAAATGCGTAGAGATCGGGAGGAACATCAGTGGCGAAGGCGGCCATCTGGGACAACACTGACGCTGAAGCACGAAAGCGTGGGGAGCAAACAGGATTAGATACCCTGGTAGTCCACGCCCTAAACGATGCGAACTGGATGTTGGTCTCAACTCGGAGATCAGTGTCGAAGCTAACGCGTTAAGTTCGCCGCCTGGGGAGTACGGTCGCAAGACTGAAACTCAAAGGAATTGACGGGGGCCCGCACAAGCGGTGGAGTATGTGGTTTAATTCGATGCAACGCGAAGAACCTTACCTGGCCTTGACATGTCCGGAATCCTGCAGAGATGCGGGAGTGCCTTCGGGAATCGGAACACAGGTGCTGCATGGCTGTCGTCAGCTCGTGTCGTGAGATGTTGGGTTAAGTCCCGCAACGAGCGCAACCCTTGTCCTTAGTTGCCAGCACGTAAAGGTGGGAACTCTAAGGAGACTGCCGGTGACAAACCGGAGGAAGGTGGGGATGACGTCAAGTCCTCATGGCCCTTACGGCCAGGGCTACACACGTACTACAATGGTCGGTACAGAGGGTTGCGATACCGCGAGGTGGAGCCAATCCCAGAAAGCCGATCCCAGTCCGGATTGGAGTCTGCAACTCGACTCCATGAAGTCGGAATCGCTAGTAATCGCGGATCAGCTATGCCGCGGTGAATACGTTCCCGGGCCTTGTACACACCGCCCGTCACACCATGGGAGTGGGTTGCTCCAGAAGGCGTTAGTCTAACCGCAAGGGGGACGACGCCCACGGAGTGGTCCATGACTGGGGTGAAGTCGTAACAAGGTAGCCGTATCGGAAGGTGCGGCTGGATCACCTCCTTTCAAGAAACGACGGCGTGATTCTTCACGCAAGACGTCCACACAAGACACCTGTACTTTACGCAAAGTCCCTTTTGCGAAGAGCGAACATCAAGACCGGCCATGCATGGCCGGACTCTTCAACAAAGCCGCTCCGAACCCAAGTTCGAAACAGGCTGGTGCAGGCTCTGGGGCTCAATCTCTGGGTCTGTAGCTCAGGTGGTTAGAGCGCACCCCTGATAAGGGTGAGGCCGGTGGTTCGAGTCCACCCAGACCCACCATTACCTCACGCGGAGTCATCCGCGAAGGGCAGATCAAGGCCGCCCTTCCGTGGGCGGACTCCTCAAGGGGCCATAGCTCAGCTGGGAGAGCACCTGCTTTGCAAGCAGGGGGTCGTCGGTTCGATCCCGACTGGCTCCACCATCAAGCGCTGCGTGAAGTATCAGCACACCAAAGATTTTGAAATCATCCGGCATCGAGGCCGGCGTGATGTTCTTTGAAAACAAGTAAACGAGTGACAAGCGTCTTGGTTCGAACCGAACCGAGGCAAGTGTTAAGGCACGAAAACGAAGTAACTTGGCTGCACCTGAGGAGGGTGCATGCCCCGAGGCGACTTGGGGTTATATGGTCAAGCGACTAAGCGTATACGGTGGATGCCTTGGCAGTCAGAGGCGATGAAGGACGTGGCAGCCTGCGAAAAGTGTCGGGGAGCTGGCAACAAGCTTTGATCCGGCAATGTCCGAATGGGGAAACCCACCGCGCAAGCGGTACCGTGCACTGAATTCATAGGTGTACGGGGCGAACCCGGGGAACTGAAATATCTAAGTACCCGGAGGAAAAGAAATCAACCGAGATTCCCTCAGTAGCGACGAGCGAACGGGGACTAGCCCAAAAGCGCACGGTGTTTTAGTTGAACAGCCTGGAAAGGCTGGCCATAGACGGTGATAGCCCGGTAAGCGAAAGGGCACCGTGCGTGAAATTGAGTAAGGCGGGGCACGTGAAACCTTGTCTGAACATGGGGGGACCATCCTCCAAGGCTAAATACTCCTGACTGACCGATAGCGAACTAGTACCGTGAGGGAAAGGCGAAAAGAACCCCGGAGAGGGGAGTGAAATAGACCCTGAAACCGTATACGTACAAGCAGTGGAAGCCCGCAAGGGTAACTGCGTACCTTTTGTATAATGGGTCAGCGACTTACTGTCAGTGGCAAGCTTAACCGTATAGGGGAGGCGAAGAGAAATCGAGTCTGAATAGGGCGCATAGTCTCTGGCAGTAGACCCGAAACCGAGTGATCTATCCTTGGCCAGGTTGAAGGTGCGGTAACACGCACTGGAGGACCGAACCCACATCTGTTGCAATAGATGGGGATGAGCTGAGGATAGGAGTGAAAGGCTAAACAAACTCGGAGATAGCTGGTTCTCCTCGAAAGCTATTTAGGTAGCGCCTCGGACGAATCTTCCTGGGGGTAGAGCACTGTTATGGCTAGGGGGTCATCGCGACTTACCAAACCATGGCAAACTCCGAATACCAGGACAGACTATCCGGGAGACACACGGCGGGTGCTAACGTCCGTCGTGAAAAGGGAAACAACCCAGACCCGCAGCTAAGGTCCCAAAGTCATAGCTAAGTGGAAAACGATGTGGAAAGGCATAGACAGCCAGGAAGTTGGCTTAGAAGCAGCCATCCTTTAAAGAAAGCGTAATAGCTCACTGGTCGAGTCGGTCTGCGCGGAAGATTTAACGGGGCTAAGCTATGCACCGAAGCTCGGGGTGTGCACGCAAGTGCACGCGGTAGAGGAGCGTTCCGTAAGCCTGTGAAGGTGGATTGTAAAGTCTGCTGGAGGTATCGGAAGTGCGAATGCTGACATGAGTAACGATAATGGGGGTGAAAAGCCCCCACGCCGAAAGCCCAAGGTTTCCTCGCGCAACGTTCATCGGCGCAGGGTGAGTCGGCCCCTAAGGCGAGGCAGAAATGCGTAGTCGATGGGAAGCTGGTTAATATTCCAGCACTTTTCTACAGTGCGATGTGGGGACGGAGAAAGTTAGGTCTACCGGGCGTTGGTTGTCCCGGGGAAAGGCGGTAGGCATGGATCTTTGGCAAATCCGGGATCCTTTATGCCGAGCACCGAGACGAGTCCTATTGGACGAAGTGACCGATACTACGCTTCCAGGAAAAGCCACTAAGCTTCAGCTGTAGAAAAACCGTACCGTAAACCGACACTGGTAGGCAGGGTGAGAATCCCAAGGCGCTTGAGAGAACTCGGGTGAAGGAACTAGGCAAAATGGCACCGTAACTTCGGGAGAAGGTGCGCCCTTCGACGTGGTCACGTGCGTGACTGAGCGTTGAAGGGTCGCAGTAACCTGGCCGCTGCGACTGTTTATCAAAAACACAGCACTCTGCAAACACGAAAGTGGACGTATAGGGTGTGACGCCTGCCCGGTGCTGGAAGGTTAATTGATGGGGTCAGCCGCAAGGCGAAGCTCTTGATCGAAGCCCCAGTAAACGGCGGCCGTAACTATAACGGTCCTAAGGTAGCGAAATTCCTTGTCGGGTAAGTTCCGACCTGCACGAATGGCGTAACGACAGCGGCGCTGTCTCCACCCGAGACTCAGTGAAATTGAATTCGCTGTGAAGATGCAGCGTTCCCGCGGCAAGACGGAAAGACCCCGTGAACCTTTACTATAGCTTTACACTGAACGTTGAGTTCTTCTGTGTAGGATAGGTGGGAGGCTTTGAAGTGCAGACGCCAGTTTGCATGGAGCCATCCTTGAAATACCACCCTGAAGTGCTTGACGTTCTAACCTCGGCCCGTAATCCGGGTCAGGGACCGTGTATGGTGGGTAGTTTGACTGGGGCGGTCTCCTCCCAAAGAGTAACGGAGGAGCACGAAGGTACGCTCAGCGCGGTCGGACATCGCGTACTGTGTGCAAAGGCATAAGCGTGCTTGACTGCGAGATCGACGGATCAAGCAGGTACGAAAGTAGGTCTTAGTGATCCGGTGGTTCTGTATGGAAGGGCCATCGCTCAACGGATAAAAGGTACTCCGGGGATAACAGGCTGATACCGCCCAAGAGTTCATATCGACGGCGGTGTTTGGCACCTCGATGTCGGCTCATCACATCCTGGGGCTGTAGCCGGTCCCAAGGGTATGGCTGTTCGCCATTTAAAGTGGTACGCGAGCTGGGTTCAGAACGTCGTGAGACAGTTCGGTCCCTATCTGTCGTGGGCGTTGGAGATTTGAGGGGGGCTGCTCCTAGTACGAGAGGACCGGAGTGGACGTTCCGCTGGTGTTCGGGTTGTCTCGCCAGAGGCATTGCCCGGTAGCTATGAACGGAAGTGATAACCGCTGAAAGCATCTAAGCGGGAAGCACGCCCCAAGATGAGATCTCCCGAGAGCTTGACTCTCCTCAAGGCACCATCAAGACCAGGTGGTTGATAGGTCAGATGTGGAAGCGCAGCAATGCGTTCAGCTAACTGATACTAATGAGCCGTGCGGCTTGACCATATAACCCCAAGTAGCTTCGTGGGTCTTGGCAAAGCCTGATTCGCATTCACCTCGACGCTTGTCACTCGTTTACGATTTATCTCACGTGAGATCCCTCTCACGAAAGAAGAGTCAACACCCCGCCATCCATGGCGGACTCTTCAAGAATGCGGAGCCGGCGCGTCAGCGCTGCTCCCACCCCTTCCCTGGCGGCCATAGCGGCGTGGTCCCACCTGATCCCATCCCGAACTCAGAAGTGAAACGCGCATGCGCCGATGGTAGTGTGGCTTGGCCATGCAAGAGTAGGTCACCGCCAGGGGCTTTATCCTGAAACACCCTCACCGGCAACGGTGGGGGTTTTTCTTTGGTGCAGTGACACCGCCGCTCGCCACCTGCAACAGCTCGCTGCCTGGGGCTTTTTCCTGGAAGGCCTCCCCCTCCGGGGTGGCCTTCGCTTTTTGGGGCGGGCGTCGTCCGCTGCGGCGAGACCTGGAAGGCCTCTCGATTCCAGTTTTCGGGTACGGGGCCAGCCGCGTCCATCAGGCTGGCAGCCGACGCCGAGCCCCAGTTCGGTCCCGGCAGCGGGAGATGCGCCGGCGGTGATACCCCAGTGCCACTCCTGTCCAGGACCATGATGCGCATCGCGCACGTCCAGTTGCTACGCTCTGTCGATGGCTCGTGTGGAAGGAATGGCGGTGGCGCAACGTTACATACTGGCGATAGATCAGGGCACCACCAGCTCGCGCGCCATCCTGTTCGACCGGGCCGGTGGCGTGGTCGGCTCGGCGCAGCGCGAATTCAGGCAGATCTTCCCGCAGCCGGGCTGGGTGGAGCACGATCCGCAGGAGATTCTCGCCAGCGTGCTGGCCACCGTGGCCGAGGTACTGGCCTCGGTACGGGCCGAGGCCAGCGAACTGGCTGGCATCGGCATTACCAACCAACGCGAGACCACGGTGGTATGGGATCGGCAGAGCGGTAGACCGGTCCACAACGCGGTCGTGTGGCAGTCGCGGCAAAGCCTGGCAATCTGCGAACGGCTGGAAGCCGATGGTCACGCGCCGCTGGTGCGCGAGAAGACCGGCTTGCTGATCGACGCCTACTTCTCCGGCAGCAAGGTCCGCTGGATCCTCGATCACGTCGATGGCGCGCGTACCCGGGCGGAGCGCGGCGACCTGCTGTTTGGCACGATCGACAGCTGGCTGATCTGGAATCTCACGGGTGGCAGGCTGCACGTCACCGATGTCAGCAACGCCGCGCGCACGCTGCTGTTCGACATCCACGCGCGCCAGTGGGACGACGAGTTGCTGCGCATGCTGGGCATCCCGCGCAGCATGTTGCCGCAGGTGCGTTCGTGCAGCGAGGTCTACGGTCACACCGCGGCGCTGCCCGGTTTGCCGGCCGGTGTGCCGATCAGCGGCGTGGCCGGCGATCAGCAGGCCGCGCTGTTCGGTCAGGCCTGCTTCGAGCCCGGCATGGCCAAGAACACCTATGGCACCGGCTGCTTCATGCTGATGCATACCGGAACCCAGGCCGTGCCCTCGCGACATGGGTTGTTGACCACGATCGCGTGGGAGCTGGATGGTGTCGTCGAATACGCGCTGGAGGGCAGCATCTTCGTCGCCGGATCGGTGGTGCAGTGGCTGCGCGATGGCCTGCACATGCTGGTGCACGCCAGCGATTCGCAGGCGTGCGCCGAAAGCGTGGAGTCGAGCGAAGGCGTGTACCTGGTGCCGGCTTTCGTCGGGCTGGGCGCGCCGTACTGGCGCAGCGACGTGCGCGGCGCGATGTTCGGGCTGTCGCGCGGCACCCGCAAGGAACACGTGGTGCGCGCCGCGCTGGAGTCGATGGCCTACCAGTCGCGCGATGTGCTGGCCGCGATGGAGGCCGATGCGGGCATCCCGCTGAGGGAGCTGCGCGCGGACGGCGGCGCCATCGCCAACGACTTCATGGCGCAGTTCCAGAGCGACATGCTCGGCGTGCCGGTGCTGCGGCCGAAGATCGCCGAGACCACCGCACTGGGCGCGGCCTACCTCGCCGGGCTGGCCGTGGGTTTCTGGGAAAGCCGTGCGCAGCTCGCGAAGCTGTGGCAGGTCGAGCGCCGCTTCCAGCCGGCGATGGCTGAGCCCGCCCGCGAGCGCCTGTACCAGGGCTGGCGCAATGCCGTCGCTGCCACCATCGGCTTTCGCGTGGGCTGAAACGAACGAGGCTCCCGGCATGGCGCGGGAGCCTCGTTTCATTGTGACCGGTGGCGACCTGGCTCAATCCAGCGCGTAGCCGAACTGGTCAAGGAACTCGGCGGCGAACTCGACATAGTCGAAGCGCTGGTTCTGCGTACCGGGATGTTCCACCTTCAGCGCGCCCATCAGCGAGGCCATGCGGCCGGCGGTCGGCCAGTCCTTGCCGTGCATGATGCCGAAGATCAGGCCGGCGCGATACGCGTCGCCGCAACCGGTGGGGTCCACGATCTGGCGTTCGCGCGCCGGCGGGATGTGATGGGTATCGCTGCCGGCGTGGATGACCGAGCCGCGCGGGCCCTGCGTCACGATATACGCCGTCACCCGCTCGGCGATTTCGGAGGTGCTCCAGCCGGTGCGCGCCTGCAGCAGCTGCGACTCGTAGTCGTTGACGATCACGTAGGTCGACTTGCCGATCATCGAGCGGAACTCGTCGCCGCTGAACAGCGGCATCGCCTGGCCCGGATCGAAGATGAACGGCACGCCGCGTGCGGCGAACTCGTTCACGTGTTGCAGCATCGCCTCGCGGCCGTCGGGGGCGACGATCGCGAAGTCGATCTGCGGGATGTCGCGCACGTGGTTTTCCTGCGCGCTGGACATCGCACCGGGGTGGAAGGCGGTGATCTGGTTGTTGTCCAGATCGGTGGTGATGAAGCACTGCGGGGTGAACTGGTCGTCAAACTCACGCACGCCGTCGAGCCGGATGCCGCATTGCTCCATGTGCTTGCGGTACGGCCCGAAGTCCTGGCCCACGGCCGCCACCGGCAGCGGGTCGCCACCGAGCAGCTTGAGGTTGTAGGCGATATTGCCGGCACAGCCGCCGAACTCACGGCGCATGCGCGGCACCAGGAACGACACATTCAGGATGTGCATCTGATCGGGCAGGATGTGGTTCTTGAACTGGTCCTGGAACACCATGATGGTGTCGTAGGCCAGCGATCCGCAGATGACGGCAGGCATGACGTGCGGGAACCCCCGGCAGCGATGTGGAAAAGAGCACGCGCGCCCAGCCTGGAGCCGGACCGGGTGGCTTCGGTCAAAGGGTTGAATGGTAGCGCCATCTGCTCGACTTGGCGACTTCGTGCGCCGGTGACCAGCTCACTTCGCGGCGCAGAAAGTGTGCTTATGATCGTGTTGTAGAAGGGTTTCTTAACGTTATTGTCCTTGCGCCTGGCAGTCGCGCTGACTAGACTGGCGAGCTTGATTTTTAGCCAGGCCGAATGCGGCGGACCCATGTTCAAGAAGTTTCGCGGAATCTTCTCCAACGACATCTCCATCGACCTCGGCACCGCCAACACACTGATTTACGTGCGTGGCCAGGGCATCGTGCTGAACGAGCCATCGGTGGTGGCGATCCGTCAGGATCGCGGCCCCGGCGGTCCGCGCACGATCGCTGCGGTCGGCAGCGACGCCAAGCGCATGCTCGGCCGCACGCCGGGCAACATCGCCACGGTGCGGCCGATGAAGGACGGCGTGATCGCCGACTTCACCATGACCGAAGCGATGCTGCAGCACTTCATCAAGCAGGTGCACAAGTCGCGCTTCCTGCGCCCGAGCCCGCGCGTGCTGGTCTGCGTGCCGTGCGGCTCGACCCAGGTCGAGCGCCGCGCCATCAAGGAATCGGCCGAAGGCGCCGGCGCCCGCGACGTGTTCCTGATCGAGGAGCCGATGGCCGCCGCGATCGGCGCCGGCATCCCGGTGCACGAGGCGCGCGGCGCAATGGTGCTGGACATCGGCGGCGGCACCTCGGAAGTGGCGGTGATCTCGCTCAATGGTATCGTCTACTCGCAGTCGGTGCGCGTGGGTGGCGACCGCTTCGACGAGGCCATCATCAACTACGTGCGCCGCAATCATGGCACCCTGATCGGCGAATCCACCGCCGAGCGGATCAAGCTGCAGATCGGCTGCGCGTTCCCGCAGGGCGAGGTCAAGGAGGTCGAGATCTCCGGCCGCAACCTGGCCGAAGGCGTGCCGCGCATGTTCACGATCAACTCCAACGAAATTCTGGAAGCGCTGCACGAGCCGCTGGCCGGCATCGTGGCGGCGGTGAAGTCGGCGCTGGAGCAGACTCCGCCGGAACTGTGCTCCGACGTCGCCGAGCGCGGCATCGTGCTGACCGGCGGCGGCGCGCTGCTGCGCGATCTGGACCGGCTGATCTCCGAAGAAACCGGTCTGCACGTGCAGGTGGCGGACGACCCGCTGACCTGCGTGGCGCGCGGCGGCGGCAAGGCGCTGGAGCTGATCGATCAGCACGGCAGCGATTTCTTCGCGCCCGAATAAGCCGAGAGCCTGCTCGTGGCCTTCGAGTGCCCCGCGTTGCCATTGAGTGGCTGTCAGGTGGCAGGGCGTGGCGCGGGCCTGCCTGGCTGGCAGGCCAAGCCGCGCGCTGCCGCATGGCGGCCACTCAATGGCAACCCGAAGGGCCGGGTCTGTTTGCCCGCATGCCGGCGTCATCACTCGGTCGTGGACGGACGTCCACTCCTTCGTTCTTCCTTGGCCTGCGCGCAAACAGCTCCCGGCGCGGGGTACTCGAAGACCATGAGCAGGCTCTAGCGATGGCGCGTGCACGTGACGAGTCCTCGCCGCTGTTCGCCGGCAACGCCGCGGGCACGCTGCGGCTGATCGTCTACCTCGCGCTGGCCGTGGTGCTGATGGTGCTCGACCACCGCAACGGCTGGCTGTGGCGCCTGCGCTACGCGGCATCGGCGGTGGTCGAGCCGGTGTACCGGCTGGCGGGGTTGCCGGCGGTCGGGATTCGTACCATGAGCGTGGCGTTCGCCGATCGCCAGCGGCTGACCGAGCAGAACCAGCGCCTGCGCGAGGACCTGCTGCTGGCCAACGCCAAGTTGAACCGGATGGCCGCCGTCGCCGAACAGAACCAGCGCCTGAAGGAACTGCTCGACACCCAGCACAGCCTGGAACTGAACGTGCAGCTGGCGCGGGTGATCGGCGTGGATCTCGGCGCCTATCGCTACCAGCTCACCCTGAACATGGGCGCCCGCGACGGAGTCAGGCCAGGCCAGCCGGTGATCGACGCGCACGGGGTGATGGGCCAGGTGAAGGAAGTGCTGCCGACCACCTCGGTGGTGATGCTGATCACCGACCCGGCCCATGCGATCCCGGTGGTGGTCGAGCGCACCGGCCTGCGCACGGTGGCCTACGGCTCGCGCGACGGTGACCAGCTCAGCCTGCCGACCATTCCACAGGCTGCCGACGTGCGCGTGGGCGACAAGTTGCTCACCTCGGGTCTCGGCGGGCGCTTTCCGCCGGGTTTTCCGGTTGGCGAGGTGCGCTCGGTGGCGCCATCGGCGACCGGCATGTTCCTGGTGGCGATGGCGAAGCCGTCGGCGGATCTCGACCGCAGCGAGGACGTGCTGCTGCTGCATGATCAGGCCGAGCCGGACGGCCCGCCGGCGCCGGTGACCCCGATGGGGCCGCCGGCCGGGCTGGCGCCGGCCGTTGCCGGCTCGACCCCCGCGCCGGCGAGCACCAGCGGAGCGCCGCGATGAACCGACAGCGCCTGAGCCTGTGGTGGTTCGTCGGCACGCTGGTGTTCGCGCTGGCGTCTATGCTGGTGCCGCTGCCCGGCGTGCTGGAGCCGTTCAAGCCGTACTGGCCAGCGCTGATCCTGCTGTACTGGTCGCTGGAATCGGAAGACCGGGTTACCCTCGGACTGGCGTTCACGGTGGGCCTGGCGGCGGACCTGCTCAACGGCGTGGTGCTGGGCGAGCAGGCGCTGCGCCTGTGCGCGCTGGCATTCATCGCGCTGCGCTTCCGCTCGCGGCTACGCTTCTTCCCGATGTGGCAGCAGGCGCTGGCGGTGCTGGCGCTGCTGCTGAACGACCGCATCCTGCTGCTGATCGTGCGCGTGCTGGCCGGCGCGTCGCTGCCGCCGGCGAGCTGGTGGATCTCGCCGTTCGTGGGCGCCGCGCTGTGGCCGTTCCTGTTCCTGCTGCTCGACGACCTGCGCGCGCGGCTACGGATCCAATGAGCCATGAACCCGTGACATGAAACCCCGGCGATCGATCAAGGATCCCCGCGGCGAGAGCCTGCTGTTCCGGCGTCGCGCGCTGGCCGGTTTCGTGCTGATCGTGTTGTGCCTGTGCCTGCTCGTCGGCCGCTTCGTGTTCCTGCAGGTGATGCGCCACGACGAGTTCGTCACCCGTTCGCAGGCCAACCGGGTCAAGCCGCGCGCGATCCCGCCGGCGCGCGGGCTGATCTACGACCGCAACGGCGTGCTGCTGGCCGACAACGTGCCCGCGTTCCGCCTCGAAGTGGTGCCCGAGCAGGTCAAGGACATGCCGGCGCTGCTGGCCCGGCTGGGCGAGGTGGTGCCGCTGGACCCGGGCGACCTGGACGCGTTCCGCAAGCAGCTGAAGCAGAGCCGGCGCTTCGAGAGCGTGCCGCTGAAGCTGCACCTGACGGAGGACGAGATCGCCCGCTTCGCGGTGAACCGCTGGCGCTTTCCCGGTGTCGACGTGGTGCCTTACCTGACCCGGCGCTATCCGCTGCGCGGGTTGTTCGCGCACGTGGTGGGCTATGTCGGGCGCATCGACGCGGACGATCTGGAACGGCTCGACCCCAAGCGCTACCAAGGCACCAGCCACGTCGGCCGCAGCGGCATCGAGCGTTCCTACGAAAACATCCTGCACGGCACGCCGGGCTACGAGCTGCTCGAGGTGAATGCCGACGGGCGCACGCAGCGCGTGCTGGAGACGCATGCGCCCACGCCGGGCAGGAATCTCTACCTGAGCCTCGACGTGCGCCTGCAGAAAGCTGCCGAAGCGGCGTTCGAGGGCCGTCCCGGCGCGGCGGTGGCGATCGATCCGCGCAATGGCCAGGTGCTGGCGATGGTCAGCGTGCCCAGCTTCGACCCCAACCTGTTCGTCAACGGTATCGGACAGGCCGACTACGCCGCGCTGACCAACGACCCCGAGAAGCCGCTGTACAACCGCGCGCTGCGCGGGGTGTATCCGCCCGGCTCCACGGTGAAGCCGCTGATCGGCCTGGCCGGGCTGGAAACCGGCATGCGCACGCCGCAGGACACCGTGGTCTCCACCGGCGTGTTCTACATTCCCGGCCAGCAGCGCGGCTATCGCGACGACCAGCGTGGCGGCGTGGGGCGGGTCGACCTGGTGGGGGCGATCGAGCAGTCGGTGAACACCTACTTCTACAAGCTCGCGCTGGACATGGGTATCGACCGGTTCAGCGGGTACATGGGCAAGTTCGGCTTCGGCCGCCCGACCGGCATCGATCTGGTCGGCGAATCCTCCGGCGTGCTGCCCTCGCGCGAATGGAAGGCGGCCAACTTCCGCCAGCCGTGGTACCCGGGCGAGACGGTGATCGCCGGCATCGGCCAGGGCTACTGGGCGGTGACGCCGCTGCAGCTGGGCCACGCGATCGCCACCTTCGCCGGCCATGGCGTGCCGTACGCGCCGCGTCTGGCGATGGCGACCCAGGGCGGCGTCAACGCAGCGCCGCAGCCGCTGGCCAATCCGCCGAGTGGGCCGTCGGTGATCCGCAAGCCGGCCGACTGGGACGTGGTGAACCAGGGCATGCAGCAGGTGATCTACGGCGCGCGGGGCACCGGTCGCCAGCTTGGCGTCGGCTTTCCCTACCTGATGGCCGGCAAGAGCGGCACCGCCGAGCGCTTCTCGCGCCGGTCCGAGGCCTACGATACGAACCGCAGCACGGAGTACCTGGCGACCCGCCATCGCGCCTGGTTCGTTGCCTACGCGCCGGCCGACAACCCGCAGATCGCGGTGGCGGCGATCCTGGAATCCGGCGCCTGGGGCGCCTCGGCGGCTGGACCGATCGTGCGTACCATCCTCGATACCTGGCTGGCGTCGCACGGTGGCGAGATCGCGGACGCGAAACGCCTGTCGGTATCGGCCGCGCCGTTGCCGCCGATAGCCCGGAACGCTCCGCCCGACGCCGGCGTGGAAGACAGCGAGCCGGTGGAGGATCTGCCGACGCCGGCCACGAGCAGCGGAGGCACGCCATGATCGAGGCGCTGTACGCGCGCACGCGCCGCTTCCTGCGCCGCAGTCTGACCCGGCCGCGGATCGACCTGCCGCTCGCGCTCGGCCTGTTGGTGCTGGGGCTGACCGGCCTGGTCACGCTGTACAGCGCGGGCGACGGCAACCTGGCGCTGGTCGGCGGCCAGGCCGGCCGCTTCGTGCTGGGCGGCGTACTGCTGCTGCTGGTGTCGCGCATTCCGCCGCCGGTGCTGCGCGGCTGGACGCCCTGGCTGTATGCCGGCAGCACCGCGCTGCTGGTGGTGGTGGCGATCCTGGGCGAAGGTCGCGGCTCGACCCGCTGGCTGGACCTGGGCTTCATGCGCTTTCAGCCGTCCGAACTGCTCAAGCTGACCATGCCGATGATGGTGGCCTGGTACCTGCACCCGCGCCAGCTGCCGCCGGGCTGGAAGGACATCGCGGTGGTCGGCTTGCTGATCGCGATCCCGGCCGGGCTGATCGTCGAGCAGCCCGACCTGGGCACCGCCGTGCTGGTAGCCGCGGCCGGCGCGTTCGCGCTGTTCCTGTCCGGCATGGCGTGGTGGCGCATCGGCCTGCTGCTCGGCGCAGTGGCCGGGATGATTCCGGTCGGCTGGCACTTCCTGCACCAATATCAGCGCGACCGCGTGCTGACCCTGCTCAATCCGGAATCCGATCCGCTCGGCAACGGCTGGCACATCATCCAGTCGCAGATCGCGGTAGGCTCCGGCGGCGTCTTCGGCAAGGGCTGGCTGCACAGTACGCAGTCGCGGCTGGATTTCCTGCCCGAGCACACCACCGACTTCATCTTCGCGGTGTTCTCCGAGGAGTTCGGCCTGGTCGGGGTGATCGCGCTGGTCGCGCTGTACGCGTTCATCATCGGCCGCTGCCTGTGGATCGCGATGGAGGCGCGCGACACCTATTCGCGCTTGCTCGCCGGCGCGATCGGCATGAGCTTCTTCGTTTACGTGTTCGTCAACGGCGGCATGGTCGCCGGCATGCTGCCGGTGGTCGGCGTGCCGCTGCCGCTGATCAGCTACGGCGGCACCTCGGCGGTGTCGCTGCTGACCGGCTTCGGCGTGCTGATGTCGATCCACGCCAACCGCAAGATGCACCTTTAGAAACGCCGACTTTCCGCCCGGCTCGCGTCTGCGTGCGTGCTAGGCTTCCGGCGACGTCGACATTCTGTGAGGCAAGCCACGACATGACAGTTGCGCCCGTGCCGTCAGCGGCCCGTTTCCTCGCCATCCTCCTCGTGCTGTGGATGGGCGCTTCGACCCCCGCCACGGCGACGACGCACCCCGGCCAGGCCGAGCTGGTGCGCGAGGTGGCGCGCGAGACCGGCAAGAGCCCGCAGGCGCTGAATGCGTTGCTCGACGGCGCGAAAAGGCAGCAGGCCATCCTCGACGCGATCAGCCGTCCGGCCGAGGCCAAGCCATGGAAGGACTACCGGCCGATCTTCCTCACCGACGAGCGCATCAATGACGGCATCGCGTTCTACCGCGCGCACCGCGCGCTGCTGGAGCAGGTCGGCAAGCAGTACGGCGTGGCGCCCGAGTACATCGTGGCGATCGTCGGCGTGGAGACCAGCTACGGCCGCAACACCGGCAAGTACAAGGTGCTCGACGCGCTGGTCACGCTGGGGCTGTACTACCCGCCGCGGGCCACGTTCTTCCGCGCGCAGCTGAAGGAACTGCTGAGCCTGCCGGACAACCACCTGGCCGGGCCGGTCGACACGCTCACCGGCTCCTACGCCGGCGCGCAGGGCTGGGGCCAGTTCATGCCCACCAGCATCCGCGACTTCGCGGTGGACGCCGACCACGATGGCCATATCGATCTGTCGAATTCGCTGCCGGATATCTTCGCCAGCGTGGCGAACTACTTCGTGCGGCACGGCTGGATCGCCGGCGGCCCGGTGGCGGCGCAGGCGCAGCCGGACGGCGCGGCGAAGCCGATCGCGGTGAAGGACGCCACGCCGCAGTGGCCGCTGGAACAGCTGGTGGCGTGGGGCTACGCGCCGCTGCAGCACCTACCGCCGGGCGAACCGGCCAGCCTGCAGACGCTGGACGGCCCGAACGGACCGGAATACTGGTTCACCTTCCAGAATTTCTACGTGATCACCCGCTACAACCGCAGCCCGCTGTATGCGCTGGCGGTGGACCAGCTGGCGCAGGCGATCGCCGCCGGCGCCGACCCGGCGGAAGTCACGCGATGAGGGCGGCGGGTGCTGCGGTGCTGCTGCTGGCGGCCCTGCTGCTGGCCGGCTGCGGTGGTCATCGGACCAGGCCCTCGCATGGCGGCAGCCGGCAGGATCGCGCCTGGGGCCAGCCGGCAGACAGCCGCGGCGGTTTTTACGACGACCTCGGCAAGCCACAGGGCAGTCGCTATCGCGACGGTGCCGACAGCGTGCCGCCGCCATTGGACGTCAGCAAACTGGTTGAGCCGGTGCCGAAGGTCGAGCCGCGTTCGCTGTACGGCAACAAGTCGCCGTACAGCGTGCTCGGGCAGACCTACCGCGTGCTGCCCAGCGCGCGCGGCTACGACGAGCGCGGCATCGCCTCGTTCTACGGCAACAAGTTCCACGGCTACAAGACCTCCAGCCTGGAGACCTACGACATGTACACGTTCAGCGCGGCCAGCACCACGCTGCCGCTACCCAGCTACGCGCGGGTCACCAACCTGGAGAACGGCAAGAGCGTGATCGTGCGGGTCAACGACCGCGGCCCGTTCCATCAGAACCGGCTGATCGACCTGTCCTACGCCGCCGCGGTGAAGATCGGCATCTGGCCCAAGGGCACCGGACTGGTCGAGGTGCGCGGGATCGATCCGTCTACTCCGGCGCAGGAACTGCCGCCGCCGGTTGCGGTCCCAGCCGGACAGCCGGACATCTATCTGCAGGTGGGTGCGTTTGCCGACGCCGACAACGCCGAAAGGCTGGCCCGGCGCCTGCGCCAGGCCAACCTGGGCGCGGTGCAGGTGAGCGATGCCACGGTCAACGGCCGTCGCGTGCGCCGCGTGCGCGTGGGGCCGCTGGTCAGCGTGGATCGCGCCGACCAGATCAGTGCCCGGATCGAGAACATGGGTCTGCCGCGGCCCCAGGTCGCAGTAGACTGAGCAGGATTTGCGCATTCTTTTTCCTTCCGCCGGCGCCGCGACGCCGACACCAGCCATCGGACCGATTTCCACGATGAATTTTCTCCGCCGCACCCTGATCCCGTTCGCCACCGTCCTGCTGGTCGGCGTTGCCGTTGCGCAGACGCCGCCGCGCCCGTCGCCGGTGCCGCGCCCGGTGGTGCCGGACGCGCCGGTGCCGCCGCCGCCGGACGTCGACGGCAAGAGCTGGGTGCTGATGGACTACGCCACCGGCCAGATCCTCGCCAGCAAGGAGCCGGACCTGCGCGTGGAGCCGGCCTCGATCACCAAGGTGATGACCGACTACGTGGTCTCCGCCGAGATCGCCAACGGCAAGATCCACATGACCGACCCGGTCACCATCAGCGAGAACGCCTGGCGCGGCGGTGGCGCCGGCACCGACGGTTCCACCAGCTTCCTCAAGCTCAACAGCCAGGTGCCGCTGAAGGATCTGCTGTACGGCATGATCATCCAGTCCGGCAACGACGCGGCGATCGCGCTGGCCGAGCACACCGCCGGCTCCGAGCCGGCGTTCGCCGGGCTGATGAACGCCTACGCCAAGCAGCTGGGCATGGTCAACTCGAACTTCCAGAACGCCTCCGGCTATCCGATCGCCAACCACTACACCACCGCGCATGACATCGCGATTCTGTCGCGCGCGCTGATCCACGACTTCCCCGAGGACTACGCGATCTCCGCGGTGAAGGAGTTCGAGTGGAACGGGATCAAGCAGCACAACCGCAACACCCTGCTGTGGCGCGACCCCAGCGTGGACGGCATCAAGACCGGGCACACCGCGGCCGCCGGCTACTGCCTGGCCGCCTCGGCCAAGCAGGGCGAGGCGCGCATGGTCGCGGTGGTGATGGGCGCCAGCAGCGAGAAGGCGCGCGCCGATTCGGCGATGGCGCTGATGAGCTACGGCTTCCGCTTCTACGAGACGCACAAGCTGTACGGCGCCGACAAGCCGCTGGCCACGCCGCGGCTGTGGAAGGGTGCGGCCAACCAGCTGCCACTGGGCGTGGCCGAGGACGTGCTGGTCACCGTCAAGCGCGGCCAGTACGACCAGCTCAAGGCGACCATGGACATCCCCGCCACGCTGATCGCGCCGTTCACCAAGGGCCAGCAGATCGGCACGCTGCGCATCACCCTGGACGGCCAGCCGGTGCAGAGCGTGCCGCTGATCGCGTTGCAGGATGCGCCGCAGGGCGGCTTCTTCTCGCGCCTGTGGGACAGCATCCTGCTGTGGTTCCACAGCGACAAGAAGGCCGATGCCCCGGCACCGGCCAAGGGCGCGGACGCGAAGTGATGCAGCCGATCGACTTCAGCAAGGCGAAGCAGGAAGGCAAGGGCTTCCAGTTTCCCGGCGAGTTCGAGATCACCGCGGTCGGCAACGCCAGCGCGAACCTGCCGGCGCACGTGCCGCAACTGCTGGAGCGCGCCGGCCTGCACGTGCTGCACGAAACCGTGCGGCACCGGCACTCCGGCGCCGGCAACTTCGTCTCGGTCACGGTCAGCTTCCGCTGCGACACCCGCGAGCAGTACGAGGCCGCGCACCACGCGCTGCGCGCCGACCCGGATATCCGGTATACGTTGTGAGAGCCGGGATTTAGGATTCGGGATTCGCAAAAGCCGCCCCCCGACCCCATGACGGAAGCGAGTTGCGCTTCTTTCGCCTAGGAAAAATGCAAGGCCACAAGCTCGCCGTGAACCACGAATCCCGAATCCCGAATCCCGGCTTTCAACAGCCGCATGGCTGGTCATCCCGGCCCCTCGCCATCCGCCGCCTCGGTCGCCAGCCCTACGCGGCCACCTGGAAGGCGATGAGTGCGTTCACCGACAACCGCACCGCCGACACGCCCGACGAATTCTGGCTGCTGGAGCACGACCCGGTGTTCACCCTGGGCCAGGCCGGCAAGATGGAGCACGTGCTGGCGCCGGGTGACATCCCGGTGATTCCGGTCGATCGCGGCGGTCAGGTGACCTACCACGGGCCGGGCCAGATCGTCGGCTATCCGCTGATCGACCTGCGCCGCGCCGGCGTGGGCGTGCGCGAGCTGGTGCACCGGATCGAGCAGGCGCTGATCGACACGCTGACGCACTGGAACGTGGTGGCGGTGCGCCGCGAGGGCGCGCCCGGGGTCTACGTGGCCGACGCCAAGGTCGCCGCGCTCGGCCTGCGCGTGCGCCGCGGCTGCAGCTTCCACGGGCTGGCCTTCAACGTGGCCATGGACCTGGAGCCGTTCCAGCGCATCAACCCCTGCGGTTACAAGGGTTTGGCGGTCACGCAGCTGCTAGACTTGGGCGGTCCGTCGCAGTTGGCTACGGTCGAGGACGTGCTGGTAGAGGAGTTTTGCCGCCAGTTCGGCTTCACCGCCATGCCCGCCGCTCCCATCCTGCCCGAACTCCCCGCCCGCAAGGCGGTCTGAGCCGTCTACCCATGAGCGAAATCTCCGCCCCTTCCCCCAAGATCATCCCGCTCGCCGTGGTCAGCGGCGCGCCCGCGGGCGAAAAGCAGCTGGGCAACGACAAGATCGCGCTGAACCGTGCCGGCTTCGATACCGGCGCGCCGACCCTGCGCAAGCCCAGCTGGATCCGCGTGCGGCTGCCGCAGGGCAACGCCGTGCAGCAGCTGAAGGCGCGCCTGCGCGAGAACTCGCTGGTCACGGTGTGCGAGGAAGCGTCCTGCCCGAACATCCACGAGTGCTTCAGCAAGGGCACCGCCACCTTCATGATCCTCGGCGAGGTGTGCACGCGGCGCTGCTCGTTCTGCGACGTGGCGCATGGCCGCCCGGTGGCGCCCGATCCGCTGGAGCCGGCGCGGCTGGCCGAGACCATCGCCGACATGCGCCTGAAGTACGTGGTGATCACCTCGGTCGACCGTGACGACCTGCGCGACGGCGGCGCCGAGCACTTCGCCGCCTGCATCCGCGCCACGCGCCATGCCAGCCCGCACATCCGCATCGAGATCCTCACCCCCGACTTCCGCGGCAAGGGCCGCATGGAACGCGCGCTGGAGGTGCTGAAGGACTTCCCGCCGGACGTGTTCAACCACAACCTGGAAACCGTGCCGCACCTGTACCGCGAAGTGCGCCCCGGCGCCGACTACCAGTGGTCGCTGGACCTGCTCAAGCGCTTCAAGGCGCAGCACCCGCAGGTGCCGACCAAGTCCGGCGTCATGCTTGGCCTGGGTGAAACGATGGAGCAGGTGCTCGAGACGATGCGCGATCTACGCGCCCATGACGTCGAGATGATCACCATCGGCCAGTACCTGCAGCCCACGCCGCACCATCACCCGGTGCTGCGCTACTGGAGGCCGGAAGAATTCGATGCGCTGCGCGCGGAAGGCGAGGCAATGGGTTTTCACCACGTCGCCTCCGGTCCGCTGGTGCGCTCGTCCTATCACGCCGACCTGCAGGCCCATGCAGCCGGCGTCACCGAGTCAGCCTGAGAACCCCCATGAAATTTCGTCCCGCGCTGCTCCTGCTGCTTGCCTTCACCGCGACCTGCGCGTTCGCGCAGTCGGCTGCCGACCTCGGTGCCGGCAAGGCCCGCAAGGCGGCTACCTGGCCGCTCACCTCCACACCCGAGGAGGCGCAGGCCGCGCAGCTGTCGGCGCGTTTCCTGACCCGTTTCCACTACGACGCGCAGCCGCTCGACGATGCGATGTCGGCGCGCATCTACAAGGCGTATTTCAAGCTGCTGGACAGCGAGAAGGTGTTCTTCACCCAGGCCGACATGGCCAAGTTCGCGCCGCTGAAGACCCAGCTGGACGACGCGATCTGGAACCAGGACCTGTCGGCGCCGTTCGCCGTGTTCAACCTCTATGTGCAGCACGCGGTGGAGCGCATGAACTACGCACGCGGCCTGCTCAAGCAGGGCTTCGACCTCGCTGCCGACGAGAGCTACACCTTCGACCGCGAGCACGCCGACTGGCCGAAGGACCAGGCCGAGTTGAACGACCTGTGGCGCAAGCGCACCAAGAACGACTGGCTGCGCCTGAAGCTGGCCGGCAAGGACGATGCCGAGGTCCGCAAGACGCTGGACAAGCGCTACGCCAACTACATCGAACGGGTCCGCCAGCTCGACGGCCAGGACGCGTTCCAGGCCTTCATGACCGCGTACGCGGAGACCACCGACCCGCACACCGACTACCTCGGCCCGCGCGCGGCGGAGAACTTCGACATCGCGATGAAGCTGTCGCTGGAAGGCATCGGCGCGGTGCTGCAGCCGCGCGACGACTACACTCAGATCCGCGAGCTGGTGCCGGCCGGGCCGGCCGCCAAGTCTGGGCGGATCCAGGTGGGCGACCGCATCGTCGGCGTCGGTCAGGGCGACAACGGCCCGATCGTCGACGTGATCGGCTGGCGCCTTGACGACGTGGTCAACCTGATCCGCGGCAAGAAGGACACCACCGTGCGGCTGGAGGTCATCCCCGCGGACGTCGGCGTGGACGGCAAGCACGAGATGGTCAGCCTGGTGCGCAAGAAGGTCAGCATCGAGGAGCAGGCGGCGAAGAAGAAGATCGTGGAGATCAAGGAAGGCGGAGCCACCCGCAAGATCGGCGTGATCGAGCTGCCCACGTTCTACTCCGACTTCGGCGCGCGCAATGCCGGCGACAAGGATTTCAAGAGCGCCACCCGCGACGTCGCCAGGCTGCTCGGTGAACTGAAGCATGAGGGCGTGCAGGGCGTGGTGATGGACCTGCGCAACAACGGCGGCGGCTCGCTGGCCGAGGCCAATACGCTGACCGGCCTGTTCATCGACAAGGGTCCGGTGGTGCAGGTGCGCGACTCCAAGGGCGGGGTCGAGGTGCAGGGCGACGACGACCCGGGCATGGCCTGGAGCGGGCCGCTGGCGGTGCTGGTCAACCGCGGCACGGCGTCGGCTTCGGAGATCTTCTCCGCGGCGATCCAGGACTACCACCGTGGTCTGATCATCGGCGAGCCCACCTTCGGCAAGGGCACCGTGCAGAACCTGGTGGACCTGGACCGCTTCGCGCAGGGCGACAGCGAGAAGCCGCAACTCGGCGAGCTGAAGATGACCATCCAGGAATTTTTCCGCATCAACGGCGGCTCCACCCAGCTGAAGGGGGTGACTCCGGACATCGCGTTCCCGAAGAACGGCGACGACAAGGACTTCGGCGAGTCGACCTACGACAACGCACTGAAGTGGACGCAGATCGCGCCGGCCGACTACCAGGTGGTGGCCAATCTCGCCGCCTACCTGCCGCAGCTGCAGCAGAAGCACGCCGAGCGCGTGGCCCATTTGCCGGCGTGGAAGCTGATGCTGGACGAGCTGGCGCAGTACCGCAGCATGCGCGCGAAGACCTCGGTCTCGCTGAACTTCGCCACGCGCGAGGTCGAGCGCAAGCAGCTGGAGGCGATCCAGGCCGACTTCCGCGCGCGGCACAAGGCCATCGACGGCAGCGACGCCTCGCTCGCCGACGAGGCCAGCAGCAGCCTCGATGACGGCCTCAACGCGAACGAGCGCAGCCTGAAGAGCGAGCTGAAGCAGGAGAAGGACGCGAAGAAGGCGAAGGACGTGCAGCTCAACGAGACCGCGCACATCCTGTTCGACGCACTCGGCATGATCAAGACCGACCCGAAGCTGGCCAGCGAAGTGCTGCCCTATGGCGGAAAAGACAGCGGCAGCCTCGCTGCGGCACCCGCCACACCGGCGGCAGCGAAACCTACGCACTGAAAAATCGTGCGATTGAAGAAGGGCAGCGCGAGAGCGCTGCCCTTCTTCTGCCCGATCATCCGGCGCCGGCCACCCACGGACTCGGCAGCCTTGACGGCAAGGGTCAGCCCGGCGTGACAGGTATCTCGCAGGACTGGTTGAAATCGCCGATCGCCTCGACCAGGTCGGTCACGGCCGCGCGCTCCGCCTCGCTGAGGTCGGGATGCCAGCAGTCCAGGATCAGCACCACGCGCGTCTGCCCGCTGCGGTTCCACGCCTCATGCTCGTAGGTGTCGTCGAACGTCACGCATCGACCTTCCTGCCAGACGTGCTCTTCGCCACCTACGCGGATGGCGCAATCGGGCGGAACGATCAGCGGCAGATGGGTCACCAGTCGCGTGTTGGTGACCCCGGTGTGCGGCAGGATGTGGGTACCCGGACTCAGCACCGAGAATAGCGTTTCCGGCGCGTGGTCGCGGATGCGTACCAGCGGCAGCGTATCGAGCAAGGCGGTCGTTTGCGGGCAGCGCGCACAGTGTTCGTCATGGCGCTGGCCGTGGCGATAGAAAAAGTACGCATCCCAGGCGGGATCCTGGTTGCTGGACGAACGCAGCATGCTGCGACTGGCCTGCGCCGGCACCTGGCCCAGAAACGCCTCCAGCTGCTGTCCCCGCGACAACACGGCGTGCAGTTCCGCGCGCACCGTATCGGTCGCCGCCTCCAGCTGCTCCAGCCAGGGGAAGTGCTTGCGCGGATAGTACGGCTGACTGGCGATGCCGGGGAAATACAGGAATTTCGGCTTCTGTCGTGGATCGGGGATGTTCGCCGGCTGATCGAGGAAGTAGATCGCCAGACTGCGTTCCACCCGCGCCAGTTCGTCGCTGCCGTAACGCTCGCGCAGCGGATCCAGCGCGCCGCGGAACAAGCGGCGCCGTCCCTGGTTGACGTAACTCACAGCATGTTTCACCGCATCGCGCAGACCCGGCGCGGTGGTTGCGTCGTCCTGCCAGCGCCCCCGCGCCCGCGCGCTTTCGATGGCCATGAAATAGGCCTTCAGCGCCTCGTGCGATTGCCCCAGTTGTTCCAGCGCCATGCCCAGCTGCAGGCGTACCACGAACGCCCGTGGCGCCAGCGAAAGCCCGCACCTGAAGCTGGTGACGGCTCCGCTGAAATCATCCACCGCCATCTGTGCGGTAGCCAGCTGGACCCAGGCAGCCGGGTCGTCCCGCGTCACCTGCACGGCGACCTGCAGGCGCTGGATGGCCGCCGCATGCTCCCCGCGCGCGGAGTGACAGCCGGCTACGAACCGCAGCGCCTCGACGTCCTGCGGGTGCCGCTCGAGCAGGCTCAGGAAAGACTTCTCCGCAGCGTCCGGCTCGCCCCGCTGCGCCTGTTGTCGCGCCACGCTGCGACCGGCTTCCAGGGTATCGTCGTGCGATCGGCTCATTGGCGGTCAATGGTCTCGCATAAACACGGTCGGCTCCCGCAGCGCAATCCGCGAGAACTCCGCGTCGCCATCATACGCGGGATGCCCGGCCGATCGCCGGCTCCGCATGGCGTCGGGTGACAGGGGCGCGGGACCCGCGGCGCGCCTTGCGCAACCCGGCCTTCGCCGGCCGCGGGCAAGCGTCAGTCCGCATAGCCGAGCTGCTTCATGACGGGGCGCAGGGTGGGCAGCACCGGCTCGAACCATTCGCGGTAGGCGTGCCAGCGCCCCACCGCGTTGCCGTTGATGCCCTGGGTGACCTGGGCATAGCTCGGGGTACTGATGAACGACTTGCTCCGTGCGTGTTCCGAAAAGCGTGCCATCGGCGACGCATCCTCGATGCCGAGGAATTCGCCGAGGCCGGCAACGCTGGCCTCGAAGCGGCTGACCACCGATTCGTAGCGCCACTCCAGCAACTGCGGCGCGAATACCTCGACCTGCTTTTGCCATTGCCCGAAGGCCTGCACGTAGCCATCCGCGAGGCGCTGCAACGACGAGCACAACACCATGAAGGCGGGCGAGCGGAATGGCTGCATGTAACAGCTGAGCAGCACGTCGCAGGGGTGGCGCAGGCACAGGATGATGCGCGCTTGCGGGAACAGCCGCATGATCATCGGCAGGCACAGCATGTTGAGCGGATTCTTGTCCACCAGCCGGCGCCGTCCCCGATCCGGCAGGGCACGGTCGACCCGGCGGAAGTAGACGGCGCGCAACTGGTCGGCTTCCGTCTGCGTCAGGTTTGCCAGATCGGCCGGGTAGTGCTGGCCGAACAGTTCCATGCCTTCGATCAGCTCATGGATGAAGGCACGCTCGTCCATGGACTGGAAGTCCGGGTGGGCATCGAGCATCTGTTCCAGCAAGGTAGTGCCGGAACGCGGAAAGCCGACCACGAAGACCGGACTTTGCCCGGCGGAAGGCGAGGACAGCGGATGCCAGGCCTCATGGGCGGCGCGGCCGACGACGCGATCGGCCATCTGCAACGGTTGGCTGTCGGGTGCCAGCAGCTCCGGCAGCACGTTCCGCGCAATATCCAGTTGTGCCGCATGTGCGGTCTGCAGCGCTTGCCAGGCCTCATGTTGCCGGCCCTGCTTGTCACAGGCAGAGGCCAGCCCAAACGCGGCGCCGGCCCGGCTCTGGTCGTCGGGGGCAACGGCAAGCACGCGCTGGTACAGCGCCGCGGCGCCGCCATGGTCGGCGCCGCGCATGGCCAGTGCGGCATGCGCGCTCCAGCCCTCGGCGCGTGCGCTCTGCGCTTCCGGTGGCAGCCGGTCGAGCGTGCCCAGCGGCAGCTCCAGCAGCTCGTCCCGCGCAAGCTCGACCTGGTTGCTCCTTTCGTGCAGCGCGATCCGTTGTGCGGCGATCCGCAGCAGCATCACCCCGGAATCGGGTCCAGGAGGCAACTGCGCGTGTGCCAGCGTGCGCAGCGCCGCATCCAGGTCGCCCTGCACGGCCAGCATCGCGGCCAGGACCAGGGCCTGCTCGGCGGGTTGCGGCGGCCAGTCGATGGCTCCAGCCAGCATCGCCTCCTGGCTGCCGTTGTCGCCGCAGACGTAGCAGGCATGCGCCGCCTGCAAGCGGGCTTCGATGAAGTGCGGCTCGAGGGCCACCGCATCCATCAGGGTCTGTCGGGCCGGCAGCCAACGTCGCTGCTGGAGGTAGAGCAGGCCGAGGTTGTAGAGCACCTCGGCATCTTCCGGTGCCAGCGACTGCGCCTTCAGAAAAGCCTGTTCGGATGCCGCCGTATCGCCTGCGTGGCGACACGCAAGGGCCAGGTTGTTCCAGTACGCGGAGACCTCCGGCCGCAGCTGCGACAGCCGATGAAACGTCGCTGTGGCCGGGCCGTAGCGATGGGTGGCCTGTTGCGCCAGGCCGAGCCACAGCATGGCGCTTTCGTCCGCGTCGCCGGTTTGCGGGGCCTGCGCCGCGAGGGCGATGACGTGTTCCATCTCGCCGGCGTGGTAGGCGGTGGCCATGGCGTTGGCGAGTGCGCTGGTTGGGGTAGGCATGCCTTCTCGATCGATCGTCCGCCGAGCCCCATTATGCAAGAGGGCCGCGAGAGTATCCCGCGGCCCTCCTGGGCAGCTTGACGCTTTCCTGGGTGATCAGGAAATCAGAACTTGAACGTGGCGCGCATCCAGTAATAGCGTCCGAGCGCGTCGTAGGTGGCGGTATCCACGTTGTAGTTCAGGCCGTTCTGGTAGACCAGCGGCGGAGCCTTGTTGCTGAGGTTGTCCACGCCGAGGTCGATCCGGGTATGCCATTCCGGGATCGCATAGCCAACCTGGATCGAGTGATACAGCACCGAGGCCATCGGTATGTTGACTCCGGAGAAGCTGGCGTCCGCATTCAGGTTGGTCAGATGGTGGATGTAGCGCGTCTGCCACTGCGCACTCCAGTTGCCCTTCGCCCAATTGAGCGTGCCCGTCCCGCGCCAGCGCGAGATGTTGCCGAACTGCTGGGAGTAGGTACCGGCGTAATTGACCGTCTGCGCGCCGGCTTGGCCGGGAGTGGCGTTGTTCTTGTAGCTGGAGAGATAGGTGGTGGAAAGGCCGGCCTTGAAATTGCCGGGGTCGACGCTGCCCAGGTCGAAATGCGGGATCTTGTAGTTCAGCGTGAAGTCGATGCCGGTGGTGCTCAGGTTGCCCAGATTGACCACCGGCGTATTGATGACGTTCACCTGGCCCGGCTGCTGGGTGGTGGTGGTGTAGCGATTGATGAACGAGCAATACGGGCTGCTGTTGTTGGCGAAGCACGCATTGACCACCGTCGACGCCTGAATCGGTGTCAGCAGGTCACTCAGGTAGATGTGCCAGAAGTCGACGCTGGTGGACAGGCCATCGGCCCAGCTGGGGTTGTAGACCAGGCCGAAATCGATCGATTTGCCCTGCTCCGGCTTGAGCGAGGCACCGACCGTCTTGGCGCCGGCGTAATAGGTGTTGACCTGGGCCGGTGAGTTGCCAGCCCAGTTGACCGGGACGTACTGGCAGGCGGCGGGGTGCTGTGCGAGCTGGGCGGCGGTGAGACCGACGCAGGGGTCGTTCAAGTTCGGCTGGACCAGGGTGACGCCGTCGTAGAGTTCATCCAGATTGGGGGCGCGGAATACTTCGGAGATGGTGCCGCGCAGCAGCAGATCCTCGATCGGGCGCCACTCGATGGCGATTTTCTTGTTGTTGGTGTTGCCGGAGGAGCCGTACTTGGAGGCACGGATACCCACGTCGAGGTTCAACGAATACGCCCACGGTTGCTGTGAGAGCAGCGGGATCAGCGATTCGGCATAGACTTCCTTGACGTGGTCGGCGCCACGACCCGGCGAACCGCAGGCTTCCTGCAGTATCTGGCAGCCGCCGGTGGCGAGGTTGAGGACAGCGTCGGGTGACACCGTGTAATTCATCGATTGATGGCGGTACAGGGCGCCGACGGCCAGTTGCACGGCACCTGCCGGCAGATCCCACAACTCGCCGTTGGCATCGATCTGGACTTGCTTGGTGGCATTGGTGAATACGTACTTCGGGGTATCCACGCCGGCCTTCAGGGCGGCCGTCTGGTGGGCCTGGTCGAAGATGTTCACGCCGCTGTTGATGGCCGCCTGGAAGTCGGCGATGTTGACCTCGTTGTAGTCGCGCTGCACGCGATTGGCATGGCCGTAGTTGAGCGTGGCATCCCAGCTCCAGGTGCTCTGGCCGAATGTGCCGCGCAGGCCCGTGTTGATCTGCACGTTGGAGGTGGTGTACGTGTGCAGGCGCGTACCGAGCCCGGTCAACCGGGTGTTGAAGCCATAGCCGGTGCCCGGAGCACCCGGGTGGGCGGGATCCGTGCCGAACGTAACCCCGAACGGATTGATCGGGTTGCTGGCCAGCACGTACCAGCCGTCGCTGTTGGCCGAGGTCGGCGCGGGCGCGTCCTGACCGCTCGACTGGGTGTGGTTCAGGAACGCATCCGCGAAGAAGGTCAGGTTGTCCGCCAGCTTGTAGTTGCCGAGCACGAAGGTGTTGAAGCGCCGTTGCGCGGTCTGGATGTAGTTGAACGCGTTGTAGTTGTACGCATCCGGGTTGCCGCGGTCGCAGCGATAGTCGCTCACGCTCGATCCATTGCCTTGCGCCAATGTGATGTATTGGGTCGGGCAGGTGCCGGCGGCTTTGGCGGCGATCGACGCGGGCGTCTGGATCTTGCCGGTCGGAAGGGTGCTGGAACCGGCCGGGCTGATCACGCCGCTGGACAGGTACAGCTGGTGCGCGGAGTACTTGCGCTGGGTGGCGAGCACGGCGTCGTACTTGTTGTAGTCCATGCCGCCGACGATGTTGTAGTTGTCGCCGCTGGCGCCGGCGGTCAGGCTGATGCCGTGCCGATGGCCATCGCCGTGGTCGGACTCACCCACGTTGACACTGGCTTCGGCGCCCTTGTAGTCCTTGCGCAGGATGAAGTTGACCACGCCGCCGATCGCATCCGAGCCATACACCGTCGAGGCGCCCTCGGCCAGCACGTCCACCCGCTCGATCATGTTCTGCGGGATCATGTTGAGATCGGAGTTGGCCATGCGCTGGCCGTCGATCAACATCAGCGTGCGGTTGGTGCCCAGGCCGCGCAGGGAGACGCGCGCCGCACCGTCGCCACCTTCCAGCAGGGGGCTGGCGACACCGCCGCCATTGCTGTTGTTCTGGGTGTTGGTGGCATTGCCGGAAATGCTGGGCAGCTGTTGCAGCACGTTGCCCAGGGTCGGGCTGCCGGCATTGGTGATCGCGGCGCGATCCACGGTCACCACCGGACTGGACGTCTCGGCGTCGACGCGACGGATCAGCGAGCCGGTGACGACAACCGCCTCGAGATTCTTTGCCTTGCTTTTTGCGGCTGGCGCCGGCGTGACCTGCTTGGCGGCCGGTGCATCGCTGGTGGTCGATTCCTGTGCCTGGACGGCGCCTGCCGCCGCAAAAATGCCCACGCTCAATGCCAGACGCACGGCCAATGACAGGTGATTCAAGTTGTGTTTCATGTGTTATCCCCGTTTGAAGTAGAGAGTTCCCCGTGCTTTCCCGGCGTGTCGGACGCGGTACGGATGGGTACCGGTCGCGCTAGGTCAGGCACTAATTGCTCGATGGCGGCAGTCCGTATTTCTCGGGCGGAACGATGCTGCCGCTGAAGCCGCTTCGGGCCTCGCCGTGCTGCAAGCCTTGGTTACCTTGCCTGCAGACGGATGGTGCACCCGTCGCCGGACTAGGTGACGCTGAACGGATGGCGGCCCTGCAGGTGGCGTGCGCTCGGCGGTATGTCGATGAAAAGTGCGGTGGGCGTAGCCAGTGGGGGCTGGCCAGGAGGCAGTACGCGATGCATCTAGTTCTCCCCGATCGTAGTGAATGGTCCGGGATTCATGAAGGTGGCGCTTCTTCTGATTCAATCCCTGATGAGCGCTTCCAGCGGCCCTCTTAATGGGGCGCGTGTCGCCATGATCCGGTGTGTATGACACAAGGCGGGTGGGTTTCGCCGAGAGCGTGCCGTATCGCAATATATTGCGATACGGCTGGCGCGGGCGACGGAAGACACAGGCCAGTATTCAGGATCACACGGAAGCGGAGAAAAAAACAGCGTCATGACATCAGTTTTGTTTTCCGTGCCAACCCGGCACTCGTTCAGCGCGGGGCGCCGACGGCCGGGTCCGCATCCGTGATAGCCGTATAGACGTCCGCCATGGCACGCACGAGACGGTGCGGCGAGCTGCTTCTCGCTGATCGTGTGGTGCCGGCATCTCCTGCGTAACGGGCATCGAGCGGCTGGACAGACGTCGGTGTCGCACGTACACCCTGCACTGCAGGGCGTCCTCCGCGCGAGAGGATCCGCATGACGTGTTGCCGAACGTTGCGCCTGCCGGTGGCCTGGCCTCAGCCAGTATCATCCGCCTGTATGCCACGATCTTGTGGCCGGCATGCTGGCCGGTACGGCTGCGTACGCCTGCCGGACGGTCTGCTACCGCTGACTGATACCCTGGCGCAGAAAATGCGCGGCCTGCGCGGCGCGTTGCCCGGCAGCGGTTGACGGGTGCGCCGCGGCGGCGCGCCCGCGGCTCTCACCGTTTCGCTGCCTCGCGCTGCGCAGGTTGCTGTTTCATCCACTGCTGGAATTCGGTGATGCGCGGCTCGTCGCGCAGCAGTACCGAGTGCGGATCGATCATCACCAGCGCGCCGGTGGGCACGGCGAGGCTACCGGCGTCGTCCGTCATCGGCACGGTGTGCACGACGTCGCCCACCTGCACCTCGATCGGCATCGGGAACGGCTTGCCGTGTCCGGTGATCCAGCGCAGCGTCGGCGTGTCGCCGTCGCGCTGCTGCTCCAGCCGCGGCAGCGCGGCGTCGCGCAGGTAGACGTCGAAGAACCAGTCGAGCCGGCGCCCGCTGACCTGGTCGACGATCGCGACGTAGTCGCCGGTGCTGGCGTAGCGCGGGCTGAAGTTGCCGAGTTGCGGGTCGGGGCGGCCATAGACCAGCCGGCGGATGCTGTCGAAGAAGGCCTCATCGCCGATCAGCTGGCGCAGCGTGTGCAGCATCAGCGCGCCCTTGTTGTAGATGTCCTGACCCGGACCGGCCTTCTCGTCGTAGACCTGTTCCTCGGTGCGGCTGCTGCCGGAGACGATCGGATGGTGGTTGCGCAACTTCAGGCGCAGCTCGTGCAGCCAGCTGAAATAGTCCATGTCGCCGTTGAGGTACTGGCTGTACAGCGGCTGCATGTAGGTGCCGAAGCTCTCGTGCAGCCACATGTCGTCCCAGCCGGCGTTGGTCAGCTGGTTGCCGAACCACTCGTGGGTGAATTCGTGCTGCAGCAGGCTGTCGTAGCCGTAACCGTTCAGGCAGTAGCGGTTGCCGTAGGCGTCGATGGTCTGGTGCTCCATGCCCAGGTGCGGGGTTTCCACCACGCCATCTTCTCGTCGCCGAACGGGTACGGGCCGATCTGCTGCTCGAAGAAATCCAGCATATGCGGGAATTCGCCGAACAGCTGCTGCGCCTGCGCCTCGTGCCCACGCAGGTACCAGAACTGCATCGGGATGGTGTTGCCGTAGCGGCTCTTGTAGTCCGCCTTGAGCTCGTCGAAGGGGCACACGTTGATCGAGATCGCGTAGGTGTCCGGCTGCCTGGCGCGCCAGTGGTACGTATGGCTGTCGCCCGCGTCGGTGACGCCGACCAGCACGCCGTTGCCGGGCGCGACCAGCGTCTTCGGCACGGTGACGTAGGTGTCGACCAGGTCGGGCTCACCCTGCGGCTGGTCGATGCACGGCCAGAACAGGCCGCAGCCTTCGCCCTCGACCGCGCTGGCCACCCACGGCTGGCCGTCGGCGCTGTGGCTCCACACGAAGCCGCCGTCCCACGGCGCCTTCTTCGCCACATGCGGCTTGCCGCCGTAGCGGATCGTCACGCTGACCTTGTCGCCGGCGGCGAGCGGCGCGGGTAGCCGGATGCACAGGCGGCCGTCAGGGTTGCTCCAGGCGTCGGCGGCGAGCAGTTGGCCGTCCAGCGCGATCGCGCCGATCGCGAGGTTGCGGTCCAGGTCCAGCAGCAAGGTGTCGGTGGCGGACTTCGCGGTGAAGCTCAGGATGGCGCACGCGTCGATGCTTTGCGTAGCTGGCACCACCGTGAAGTGCAGCTCGGCATGGTCGAAGTGCACGCGCGCCTGTTCGGCCGGCATGGTGCCGCCGGAGTTCAGCGTCTGCGCGGTCAGCGACGGCTGGGCCGGCGCCACGGTTCGGGCGACCGGAACGCTGGTGCAGGCGGCGAGGCCGAGCGCTACGCTGATGGCGAGCAGGTGCAGGCGGGAACGCATGGATGCTACCGACAGAAGGGATTCCGCAGCATGCAGTCTTTCACCCGGGCGCGACAACGCCGGAAATCATGCCGCGGCCCGGCCACCGTAGCGCTGCCGCAGGAACGCGAACATCGCGCGCAGTCCCATCGCCTCGCCGCCGCGCGGGCGGCCGGGGCGGTCGGCGTCGTTCCAGGCGTAGGTGTCCAGGTGCAGCCACGGCGTGCCTTCCGGCACGAAGCGCTCCAGGTACAGCGCCGCGGTGATCGCGCCGGCGTGGCGTGACGCGCCGGCGTTGGCGAAGTCGGCCAGGTAGGAATCGAGCATCTTGCGGTACGGCCGCCACAGCGGCAGCCGCCACAGCGGGTCGTCGACCGCGCGGGCGGCGGCGAGCAGCGCGACGGCCGCGGCTTCGTCGTTGGCAAACAGCGCCGGCAGGTCCGGGCCCAGCGCCACACGGGCGGCGCCGGTGAGGGTGGCGAAATCGAGCATCAGCTCCGGCTGCTGTTCCGCGCCGTAAGCCAGCGCGTCGCACAGCACCAGGCGACCCTCGGCGTCGGTGTTGTCGATCTCCACCGAATGGCCGGCGCGGGTCACTACCACCTCGCCCGGGCGCAGCGCGTTGCCGGCCACCGCGTTTTCCACCGCGGGGATCAGCAAGGTGAGGCGCACCGGCAGTTGCGCCTGCATCACCAGCCCGGCCAGCGCGATCGCGTGTGCGGCGCCGCCCATGTCCTTCTTCATCCAGCGCATGCCGTCGGACGATTTCAGGTCGAGCCCGCCGGTGTCGAAGCACACGCCCTTGCCGACGATCACCAGCTTCGGGTCCGCCTTGCGGCCCCAGCTCAGCTCGACCAGCCGCGGCGCGCGATGGCTGGCGCGGCCCACCGCGTGGATAGTCGGGAAGTTCGCCTTGAGCAGTTCCTCGCCGACCCAGTCGCGCACCTTCGCCTGGTGCACCTTGCCGAGCCGCCTGACAGCATCGCCGAGCTGCTCCGGGCCCATGTGCTCGGTCGGCGTGTTGACCAGGTCGCGCACCAGCACGGTGGCTTCGACCAGCGGCGTCAGCTGCTGCAGCAGGTCCGCCGGCACGGCGAGCCGGGCCGGCGCGCGCTTCGCCTGGCGATAGCGGGTGAACTGGTAGGCGCCCAGCGCCCAGCCCAGCGCGGCTTGCAGCGGATCCGCCAGCACGCCTTCGTCGGCGAGATGGTAGGTCGCTTCGGGCAGGCTGCACGGCAGCGCGGCCAGCGCCGCCAGCGGCTCGCGCGAATCGACGGCCGCCAGCACGCGCACCGGCTTGCCCGTGGCATCGGACAGCAGCGCGTACGTGCCCGCCGCCGCCTCGAAACCGCTGTCGGTCAGCCAGCGTCGCTGCGCCGCGGTGAGCCGGCGACGGGTCGCGGCGTAGTGTGCGGCGTCGGTGGTCTCGATGGCGATGCTGCGGCGGTTGCCGGACTGGCGTTCGATCAGGGCGGACATGCGGGATCCTTCGGGCTTGCGGCGGCACGGTGCGCCACGACATGGGCGATGAGCCGGCAATGATGCGCGCATCGCGCACAGCTTGCCTATGGTCCCTTGGTCAGCGGGCGCCGTGCGCGTCGAGCCAGTCGGCCAGCTCGGTCATGTCGCGCAGGTCCAGCTCCGGCGCCACGCCCAGTTCGGCCGGCCAGGGCAGGCCCGCGCGGTTGATCCAGGCGGTACGCAGGCCGGCATCGCGGGCGCCGGCCATGTCTATCGCCGGATCGTCGCCGACGTGCAGGATCTGCCCGGGCGGCACGCCCAGCCGTTCGGCCGCGGCCAGGAAGATGCGTGGGTCGGGCTTGGCCACGCCGCTGTCGCGCGCGCAGACGTGGTGGGCGAAGTGCGCGTGGATGCCGATACGCCGCAGGTCGGCGTTGCCGTTGGTCAGGCTGGCCAGCGGCCAGCGCGTGGTGATCCGTTCCAGCGCGGGCAGGCTGTCCGGGTACAGCTCCACGCGGTTGCGCGCGGCGAAGTAGATTTCCCATAGCGCTTCTACCGGCGCGTCATCTACGCCGCAGGCGGCGAATGCCTGCTGCAGGGTGAGCTGGCGCTGGCGGGTGAAGTCGTGCGCCAGGTCGAGCCGCTCGGCGGCGACCTGCAGGCGCAGCGCGCGCATGGCCCCGATCGGCCAGGCGCGGGCGACCTCGGGGTGGTGCTGCCGCAGCCACGCGTCCACCGCCTGGTCGGCGCGTTCCAGCGCCGGCAGCACCGGCCACAAGGTGTCGTCGAGGTCGAGCGTCAGCGCGAGGATCGGCACGTCCGCGCGGGCTTAGCGGTCGCGGAGGCGCAGCACCTGGCCGAGCTTGAGCTGGTCGTTCTTCAGGTGGTTCCACTGGCGCAGCTGGGCCACCTCGACCGAGTGCCGCTTGGCGATCGTCGACAGCGTGTCGCCCTTGGCCACCTTGTAGGTGGTCAGCGCGTGGCTGGCGTTCGCGTCGACCTTGCCGAAGTCCTTGCCCACGCTGCGATCGAACGAGGTAGCGCTGCCGCTCGCATGGTCCACGCCGGTGACGGTGACGTCGCTCACGCTGCCCTGGATCCGGCTCAGGCGGGCGTTGTCCTGTGCTTCGGCGCGGCGGCGCTCGACCGCCTGCCGGGCCGCCAGCGTATCGGGCGAGGTCGGCGCGATCGCGGCGCGTGCCGCGTAGGTGGCGCCCGGCGCCGACAGCGGCGTGCCGCGGACCGGGCGCGCGCCCGCTTCGGCCAGGATCCGGCTGCGCCGCGAGGTGTCCAGCGCCACCAGTGCCGCACCGTCCTGGTAGGGCAGCACCGCGTGCTTGCGCAGCGTGGCCTCGGCCGGCGCGGTCTGCATGAAGTCGATGAAGGCTTGCGCCTGGGCGGCCTTCGGGCTGCGCGGGTTGGTCACCAGGTACAGCGGGATGAACAGCGGGTAGCTGCCATCGGCGATATTGGCGGCGGTGGCCGGCTTGCCGTCGATCGGGATCGCCTTGAGCTTCGGGTTGCCGCTGATGCTGGCCAGGGTGCTCACGCCCAGGCCGTTCGGGTTCAGCGCGATGCCTTCCTCCAGCTTGCGCGTGTTGACGTACAGCCGGGGCGCCGCCACCGGCTGGTTGCCGCGGCCGAACAGCAGCTCGCGCAGGCTGTATTCCACGCCGTCGCCGGGGCTGGCCACCGCGTAGACGTCGATCGGCGCGTTGCTGCCGCCGACTTCGCTCCAGTTGTGGATGCGGCCGTAGTAGATGTCGTGCACCTGCTTCAGGCTGAGGCTGCGCACCGGGTTGGACGACTGGGTGACGATCACCAGCGCGTCCCACGCCACCGGGGTGAAGGTGAGGTTCGCGTTCTGCGCGCTGTTGTCGCTGGCGCGCGCGCTGCCGGCCAGGTCGGCAGCGCCGCTGGCCACCGCGTCGATGCCCGAGGCGGTGTTGAACGGCTGCAGCTCGATCCGCCCGTGGCCGCTCTTCTCCCACGCCTTGGCCACTTCGTTGACCACGCCGTTGGCGGTGGCCACGTCGCCGCGCCACACCAGGCTGCTCTTGGCGGGAGTGCTGGCGTGCTGCGCCTTGGACTTGCTCTTGGCGAACGCGGGAGTGGCGAGACAGGCCCCGATCAGGGCAACGGACAACAGGCGGGCAAGACGGACGGACATGATGGTGGGGAGCCCCGGGGTCAATGGGTGTGGAAGGAGAGGCGCGAGTATGGCGCCTCGCGGGCGCACACTGGGTGAAGCGGTGCGCGTATTTCATCGGCCCGAATGCAGAACATCAAGCGCTTTCACCGCTTCGCGCGGCGGCACGGGCCCAAGCTGTGCACCGGGACACGGCGCGTGGGCGATCCCGGCCACGCTTTCGCCTGAATGGTTTTGGCCCAAGGATGCACTGAACGGGTCAGCGCATCCTTGGAAAGGTCTTCTTGCCCGTCATTCCTGCGAGGCGCGTTTCAACAGCCTTCGGCCGCTGAAACGCGCCTCGCATGGTGCGCAGAATCCAGCGCGTCGCTAGTTCACCACCACGTAGCGCGTGCCGTCGTCGTCGGCGACCACCAGCACCAGCTGGCGCGGTTTCACCCCAGCCAGCCCGCGCAACATGTGCAGGCTGGTGATGCGCTGGCCGCCCACGCCGATCACCACGTCGCCGGCGCCCAGCCCGGCGCGCGCCGCGCGGCTGCCCGGCTGCACCGCGCTCACCGCCGCGCCGTACCAGCCCTGGTTGCGCTGGCCCTGGCTCAGTTCGCTGAAGCGCACGCCGGCCAGGCGCGGATCGAGCTGGCCGCCGTCGACGCTGGCCAGCTTCTCCTCGGTGAGCGTAGCGTTGACCTCGCGCAGCTTGCCCTCGCGCAGCACGCCCAGGCGCAGCGTGCTGCCCAGCGGCAGCAGGCCCTCGGCGTTGTTCAGTTCCTGCACGTTGTGCAGCGGCTTGCCGTTCAGCGTGGTCAGCACGTCGCCCGGCTGCAGGCCGGCGTGCGCGGCGGCCGAGCCGTCGGTCACGCCGGTGACCACCACGCCGTTGCTGTCCTTCAGGCTCAGCAAGCGGGCGATGCGCGGGGTGATCGCCTGGGTCTGCACGCCCAGGCTGCCGCGCTGCACCTTGCCGTGGGCGAGCAGCTGCGCCATCACCTCGCTGGTGAGGTTGCTGGGGATGGCGAAGCCGATGCCCACGTTGCCGCCGGATGGCGAGAAGATCATGGTGTTGATGCCGACCAGTTCGCCGCGCAGGTTGACCAGCGCGCCGCCGGAGTTGCCGGGGTTGATCGAGGCGTCGGTCTGGATGAAGTTCTGGTAGCCCGAGCCACCCAGCCCCGAGCCACCCAGCCCCGAGCGACCCAGCGCCGAGACGATGCCGGCGGTAACCGTCTGGCCCAGCCCGAACGGGTCGCCCACCGCCACCACGTAGTCACCCACCTGCAGCGCGGAGGAGTCGGCCAGCGGCAGCGCCTTGAGGTTCTGCGCCGGGATCTGCACCACCGCCACGTCGGTGGCCGGGTCGGTGCCCAGCAGCTTGGCCTTGAACGTGCGCCCGTCCTGCAGCGTCACGCTGATGTCGTCGGCGCCGCCGACCACGTGGTTGTTGGTCAGCACGTAGCCCTTCGCCGCATCCACGATCACGCCCGAACCCAGGCTCTGCTCGACCCGCTCGCGCGGCGTCGCCGGCAGGCCGAAGAACTGGCGCACCATCGGGTCGTCGAAATACGCATCGCGCACCTGCACCCGCGTGGTGGTGGAGATGTTCACCACCGCCGGCGTCACCCGCGTCAGCATCGGCGCCAGCGAAGGCATCGGCTGGCCGCCGACCGCGGCCGGCAAGGTGGCCGCGCGGCCACTGGCCGGCACGCTGCCGAAGGCGACCACGGCCAGCGTCAGCAGGCCGGTCAACCAGGGCACGAGGCGCGAAGGCAGCTGCAACATGGGGTCCTCCTGAAAGCGACGAAAGCGGCGCAGGTTCGACCGATGGGCGGCGCCACGGTTCCATGGGGCCGCCTGCACGCGCCGGCCTTTGACAACCGGCAGCGAGGAGGGTTAACTTGCCTACCCGATATCAACCACAACATCTTGTGTTAACTAGCTAGCGCTCAGACTAGCACTGGTGTCGACCGTCGCGATCTTGGGGGAGAGTCGTTGCCGTCGGAAATCAGCTGACGCATGGGCCGGGGGGCATCCCCGCTGGCCCTTCAGGCGCCGCCCACGTGGCATCAGCAACAGTGCCGTATCGAATAAAAAAACAACGCCGGCCGCAAGGTCGCAGCGAGAGGTCAGGAAGCCAATGAGCACAGTGCGTGCACCAGCCACCAATCCAACCACCGGCGCGAACCCAGGCTCGGGCACGCCGGCCGCCAGCCGTGACGCCGCCGTGGAAATCCCGCTGCAGCCGGCGTCCTACGACATCTGGGACAAGAAGTATCGTCTGAAGGCGAAGTCCGGCGAGCCGGTGGACGCCACCATCGACGGGACCTACCAGCGCGTGGCGCGCGCGCTGTCCGAGGTGGAATCCAGCGACGAGCTGCGCGGCCACTGGTACGAGCGTTTCCTGTGGGCGCTGCGCCGCGGTGCGATCCCGGCCGGCCGCATCACCTCCAACGCCGGCGCGCTGGCGCACAAGCCGGCCACCTCCACCATCAACTGCACCGTCTCCGGCACCATCCGCGACTCGATGGACGACATCCTGGAGAAGGTGCACGAGGCCGGCCTCACCCTGAAGGCCGGCTGCGGCATCGGCTACGAGTTCTCCACGCTGCGCCCGCGCGGTGCATACGTGTCCGGCGCCGGCGCGTACACCAGCGGCCCGCTGTCGTTCATGGACATCTACGACAAGATGTGCTTCACCGTGTCCAGCGCCGGTGGCCGCCGCGGCGCGCAGATGGGCACGTTCGACATCAGCCACCCGGACGCCAAGGAATTCATCCGCGCCAAGCGCGAGGACGGCCGGCTGCGCCAGTTCAACTTGAGCCTGCTGATCACCGACGGCTTCATGCATGCGGTCGAGTACGACCAGGACTGGCCGCTGGTGTTCCCGGTGCACGTGAAGGAGCAGGACGAGATCGACCTGACCGACCCGGCCCAGGTGGTCTGGCGCGAATGGCCCACCCACGAGAACTACGTCGACCGCGCGGACGGCCTGGTCGCCTGCAAGATCTACAGCCACATCCGTGCGCGGCACCTGTGGGACATGATCATGGTCTCGACGTACGACTACGCCGAGCCCGGTTTCATCCTGATCGACAAGGTCAACGAGATGAACAACAACTGGTGGTGCGAACACATCCGCGCTACCAACCCGTGCGTCACTGCCGATACGCGCCTGGCGACCCAGTACGGCATGGTGCCGATCGGTGAACTCTGTATCTCGGGCGCGCCGCTGGAGGTGTCGGTCGATCGGCGTTCGCTGGAACTGGAGGGCCGTGGCGTCGAGACGCGCCAAGCCAAACCCGCTTTCATGACTTCGCCGAAAGCGCCGGTTTACCGCGTCACCACCGAGGACGGCTACGAGATCAAGGCCACCGGCTGGCATGATTTCTACACCGAGCGCGGCAAGATCAAACTGCGCGACCTGGAAGTCGGCGACCGGCTCCTGGTGCAGTCCGGCAAGGGGCAGTTCGGCAATCAGGGTAGTGAAGACCTGGGGCTGTTGCTGGGGCTGATCGCGGGTGACGGTCACTTCACCAATCGCGGCCAGGATCAGCAGGCGGCCATCGTCACGCTATGGGGCGAGGAGCGCGCTCTGGCCGATCGCGTGGCAACGGTGATCAACGGCCTGATCGCGCACACCGCCACGGGTGACCATCGCCAATACCGGGTATCTCCCGTGGCGGTGCCGGATCGAAACCAGATATTCATCCGTTCCGTCCTGCTGGCGCGCTTGCTCGAGCACTATGGCTTCACGGCGGCGACCAAGCTGCGTGTGCCCGAGGTGATCTGGCGTGGCAGCGAGCACTGCGTCAGGGCCTATCTGCGCGCTTTGTTCCAGTGTGATGGCACGGTCAATATTTCGGGTCGCAGTCTGAGTTGCTCGGTTCGGCTTGCCTCCAGCCAACCCGACCTGCTCAAGGACGTGCAGACGTTGCTGGCCAATTTCGGAGTGTTCTGCCGCATCAGGAAACGTCGTGCAGCGGGTCGGCGCAGTTTGCCCGATGGCCATGGTGGAATGCGCAGCTATGCGTGCGAGGCTGACCACGAGCTGATCATCGATGGTGAGTCGCGCGAGCGTTTCATGGACCAGATCGGTTTTCTGCTGGCGACCAAGACGCAGCGCTATCTCGACTGGCGCGAAGGCAAGGCTCTGCGCAAGACGCAGCGCTTCACCTCGCGCATCGCCACCATCGAATTCATCGGCGAACAAGCCGTGTTCGACACTACCCAGCCCGACCACAATGCGGTGATCTTCAACGGCCTGGTGACAGGGCAGTGCGGCGAGCAGCCCTTGCCGCCGTACGGCTCGTGCCTGCTCGGCTCGGTCAACCTGACCACCTTCGTGCGCGACCCGTTCGGCCCCAAGGCGCGCTTCGACTGGGACGAATACCGCGAAGTGGTCAAGGTGTTCACCCGCATGCTCGACAACGTGGTGGAGATCAACGGCCTGCCGCTGGAGCAGCAGCGCAACGAGATCATGGGCAAGCGCCGCCATGGCATGGGCTTCCTCGGCCTGGGCAGCACCATGACCATGCTGAAGCTGCGCTACGGCTCGGCCGACGCGGTCGCCTTCACCGAAGAGGTGTCGCGCGAGATGGCGGTGGCCGGCTGGGAAGTCGCGCTGGAGCTGGCCAAGGAAAAGGGCGCCGCGCCGATCCTGCTGCGCGACTACACCGTCACCGGCGACATGCTGCGCAAGCGCCCGGAAATGACGCAGGACGGCTGGAAGGTCGGCGACAGCATCCCCGGCCGCGTGCTGCATGCGAAGTACAGCCGCTACATGCAGCGCATCGCCACGGTGGCGCCGAACCTGGTCGGGCAGCTGGCCGAGACCGGCGCGCGCTTCACCCACCACTCGTCGATCGCGCCCACCGGCACCATCTCGCTCAGCCTGGCCAACAACGCCAGCAACGGCATCGAGCCCAGCTTCGCCCACAGCTATTCGCGCAACGTGATCCGCGAGGGCAGGAAGACCAAGGAAAAGATCGAGGTGCTCAGCTACGAGCTGCTGGCCTATCGCGCGCTGATCAACGCCGACGCCGAGATCTCCGGCGACGAGCCGGCCAACAAGCTGCCGGACTACTTCGTCGCCGCCGACGACATCAGCCCGAAGCAGCACGTGGACATCCAGGCGGCCGCGCAGCTGTGGATCGACTCGTCGATCTCCAAGACCGCGAATGTGCCCACCGACTACCCCTACGAGGACTTCAAGGACATCTACTTCTACGCCTACAAGCAGGGCCTGAAGGGATGCACCACCTTCCGCTTCAACCCCGCCGCGTTCCAGGGCGTGCTGGTCAAGGAAGCGGACCTTGAAAGCACCCTCTACCGCTTCGAGCTGGAAGACGGTAGCGTTGTCGAACTGAAAGGCAATGAGCAGGTGGAGTACGACGGCGAAATGCACTCCGCCGCCAACCTCTTCGATGCCTTGAAGGAAGGCTACTACGGCAAGTTCTGAACCGCCGTCCCTGCAGCCGCGGGCGGCAACTCAAAGCGGTCCACCGGAGGGGAACACCAGCATGTCCATCGATAACGAAGTTGAAGTGAGCAACACCACCGCCACACCGGTCGCCGCCGAGGCGCCCGCCGTCGTCCTGCCGATTCTGCCGGACGTGCCGCCCGCCGCGCCGGTGGCCGCACCCGCGCCGGCGAAGAAGCCGGCGGCGAAGAAGAAGGCTGCACCGAAGAAGGCTGCACCGAAGAAGGCCGCCGCCAAGAAGAAGGCAGCGCCCAGGAAGGCTGCGGCCAAGAAGAAGGCCGCGCCCAAGAAGGCTGCAGCGAAAAAGACCGCGTCGAAGAAGGCTGCCGCCAAGAAAGCCGTGAAGAAGGCGGCGAAGAAGGTTGCGAAGAAAGCAGCGGTGAAGAAGGCCGCGAAAAAGGCCGTCAAGAAAGTCGCGAAGAAGGCCGGCGTGGTGAAGAAGGCCGCGAAGAAAGTCGCCAAGGTGGTGAAGAAGAAAGCCGCCAAGGCCACGAAGAAGGTCAGCAGCAAGAAGACGGCCGGCAAGAAGGCCGCACCGAAGAAGGCGGCAGCGAAGAAGTCCGCCAGCAGGAAAGCCGTCGCCAAGACGGCCAAGAGGTCCACTGCCAGCAAGAAGGCGGGCACCCGGTCGGCAGCGCGCAAGCCTGCCGCCAGGAAGGCCGCCGCAAAACGGAAGTAAGCGACACCCGCATCCGGCCCGGCCGCTGCGCCGGGCCGGATGACCTTCGCCGCACGCCGCGTCCACTCCGGCATCGACACCCATAAATAGAAGAAGCGAACACCATGGCGATCAAGATCGACAAGAAGATCACCGGCTACAACGTGGTCAAACCCGAGGACAAGGTTGCCGCCGCCCCGGTCGCCGCCGCCGCGCCGAAAGAGGCGCCGATGGCCGAAGTGATCCAGATGCACGAAAGCGTGGAGCGCCCCGAAACCCTGGTCGGCTCCACCTTCAAGATCAAGTCGCCGCTGTTCGAACACGCGCTGTACGTCACCATCAACGACATCGTGCTCAACGCCGGCACCAAATACGAGCAGCGCCGCCCGTTCGAGATCTTCATCAACTCGAAGAACATGGACCACTTCCAGTGGATCGTGGCGCTCACCCGCATCCTCTCCGCCGTGTTCCGCAAGGGCGGCGACGTCACCTTCGTGGTCGAAGAGCTGAAAGCCGTGTTCGACCCGCGCGGCGGCTACTTCAAGGCTGGCGGCGTGTACATGTCCAGCATCGTCGCCGAGATCGGCGGCGTGATCGAGCAGCACATGAAGAACATCGGGCTGATCCACGACCCGGAGATGGACGAGGCCACGCGCAAGCTGATCGCCGAGAAGCGCGCCGCCTACGAGGCGCTCGGCGCAAAAAAAAACTCTGAAGTGAGCGCAGCTTCCGCGGCGTCGGCCGAAGCTGCGTCCTCCGAGACACTCACCTTTCCCGCCGGTTCGATGATGTGCGACAAGTGCAACACCAAGGCGCTGGTGCTGATGGACAACTGCCAGACTTGTTTGAATTGCGGGTATTCGAAGTGCGGGTGAGTTCGTATTCAATCGGAACGTTGTTGGTCTCGTTTCACCCGTTCTAGGAAAGCCATGAGCCATATTGGCGTAGGAGAAAACCCGCCTGAGACTCTAGTTGAGAGTGTGGTTGATTCCGCCGGAGAAGTCCGTGAGCTCGCGACGGATGGTTGGCCTCGTGGCTACATTTATGGAGCGACTAGGTACGCCGATGTCATTCTTCGCAAAGCTTTTCCTGCTCGCTCTGATGACTTGATCGTCGCGCTAAATCAGTTTGCTCCGACGCTGGACGAGCTCCGTTCGGGAGGTGGCGGTCGGACTGTGTTCGTCAAGCGTTTCGACGATTCGTTGGCTGCAATGAAGGATCAAGAGCAAACGGTTTGGGGGAAACAGAACATATCCATATCCAAAGAGCTTGCTTTGGATGGAACAACGCTGAAGAAAGTGCGCACGCGCGGCCATGAAATCGACATGTTTGGCAAGGGCTCGGTTGATAACCCTCTGCCGGGGATCGCTGTCGAAATGGAGTGGAACAATAAAGATCCGTTCTTCGATCGAGATCTTCTGAGCTTTCAGGCGCTCCACAAGGAGGGTGTAATTGCGATTGGTGTGATCATCACTCGCGGCCCTGAACTGCAAGCCCTAATAGGGAACACCATTCAAAGCAGAGATAGGGGCTGCAAGTATGGGCAATCATCGACGCATTGGGACAAGCTGTTGCCCAGAGTGAATCTTGGCGGGGGAGGCGAATGCCCGTTGCTTCTTGTTGGAATAGAACCGGAGCGCGTGGACGGAATTGAGCTCGCGCAGCGGGTCAAAGGCAAACTGATGCAGGCAGAGCAACTGAAATTGGACTGGCGGAGGTTGCGGCCAGGAAAGAAATGGAACGACGTTAAAACGGAGTATCAAGAAATGCAGAAGCAAGCGCACGATCTGATGCCTCCGGTCAAAGAAGAGTAAACCTAGCTGTTCGTCCTGCGGTTGGTACCCGAGAACAGGATTCGAAAGGGGCGGCAGATACGCTGACGGTGCATCCCTTCGTGAAGTTGCGACCGAAGCCCATCGTAGCGGCGCCTTTCTGGCCGGTGCTGGCTCCCGACGCAGTGCTCGGGATGTCAGTAAAAACGTACTGGCGTGGAGGCTCAAGATCTACTAAGCTTCACTCTGAAGATCTTAATTCGGGTGAAGAGATGGTGCGTCCGCTTGTCGAGCAAACACACAACGTTGCTTTGCCTCCAATTGACGGCGGATGGAGCACCATCCTCGCCGATCCGCCATGGCGATTCACGAACAGAACAGGAAAGGTTGCACCTGAGCATCGGCGCCTTGACCGCTATTCGACGATGGATTTGAACGAAATTTGCGCGATGCCGGTGCAAGCCGTGGCTGCGAAGAACAGCCACTTGTACTTGTGGGTCCCGAATGCGCTGCTGCCGGATGGCCTGAGGGTTATGCAGGCATGGGGCTTTCGCTATATTTCGAACATTGTCTGGGCAAAGCGTCGCAAGGACGGGGGGCCAGACGGTCGCGGTGTTGGCTTTTACTTTCGGAACGTGACCGAGCTACTGCTGTTCGGTGTGCGAGGTTCGCTTCGCACGCTGGCTCCTGCACGAAGCCAAGTCAACATGATTGAAACACGGAAGCGAGAGCACTCGCGCAAACCGGATGAACAATACGCGCTCATCGAAGATTGCTCCCCGGGACCGTATCTAGAACTGTTCGCGAGGCATGCACACCTTGGTTGGACGGTATGGGGAGCGGAGTCTGCCGCTACGGTTGAGCCTCGTGGCAAGCAACACAAAGGCTATACCGGAGGGCCGATACAGCTCCCCTTGATCCCGGCGCATGGCCGTTTAAGCGAGGATCAAGCCGAATATATTGGTCGAGTGCTCAAGCAAAAATACGATAACGGGTGTTCCATCCGAGAGCTGTCAGAAGAGACTGCTTATTCGATCACACGCGTCAGGGCTCTTCTCGATGCAGCCGACACGAAGTTGCGCGCACGTGGTGGATCAAGGTAGCGGAAGGGGAAAGGTGGGATATCGACGTCCCCCCGCTTTGAGTAGCAAGGCGGTTTTGAGTCCAACCCTCCGAAGGGGATTGGGCGTGCCACGCCGATTGGAGAGGACGCCGTTATACTCCCTCCCGCCGTGTGCAGCCGGCCCGGTGGCCGGCTGCACTTTGTCGCTTCCCGCCGTCAGTTCGCCTGCACCAGTGTCCACTGCTGATTGGGGCCGCCATGACAGGTGTACTGGATGAGCGCAGTGCCTTTCAGGGTCGAGGAGTTGGGCACGTCGAGGCATTGGCCGCTGTGCTCGATAACGGGGTCAGGTTCACTTATCTAGCTCTCAGAAGTGAACCTGATCCTGCTTTTAATTTTTGAAGTCGGTTCTGATCCGTTTTATCCCGTGTCCCTGGAAGCTCTGGTCCCGGCCGACTGCGCTGCCGCGGGGCCGCGCCGCTCGTCTCCACCGGTGGTTTCTGCTTGGAGCAAGTCGATGTCCGTATTCCTCATCCGCAGTTTTGACGACCCGCGCAGTTTCACTCCGAAGAACTTCCCGCAAGGCGCGCTGTCGCGCACGCCGGCGGAGAGTTACGTGCCCTGGGGGCTCACGGCCGACCAGCGGGTGGTGTACGCCAAGACCGGCGAACACACGGGGTGGCGTGGCGGATCGGCGGGTTTGCGGCCTTACGACAGCCTAGTCAGCCAGGATCGCCGCCGCCTTGCCGAATCGGCGCTCGGCTTGATGGCGCTGGATCATCCACAGTTCACGGGCTGACAGGGTCAGGTTCACTTATCTAGACCAACGAGGGAGTCCCCCCGGCTCTGCCGGGGAGGCAGTAGAAGTTTGACGTTTACAGGAGTCCATCGGGGAAACTCCAACTCGTGAGCCGCCAAGCACACGAGAGGAGAGTCCGCCGATGGACGAGTACAAGAGCTTAAACCACACGCCATGGGAATGCCTGTACCACGTGGTGTTCATCCCGAAGTGTCGACGTCGCACGTTGTACGTCGAGCTTCGAAAGTATCTGGGAGAGGTGTTCCGCCGGTTGGCGGAGCAGAAGGAGAGTCGGGTCGAAGAGGGACACCTGATGTCCGATCATGTGCATATGATGCTGAGTATTCCGCCGAAGTATGCGGTGTCGGAGGTGGAGGGTTACATCAAAGGGAAGAGTGCTATCCACTTGGCGCGAGTGTATGCAGAGCGCAAGCGAAATTTTGTAGGGCAGAGCTTCTGGGCGAGGGGCTACTTCGTCTCGACGGTGGGTCGGGATGAGCAAGTGATCCGGGCGTACATTCGCAATCAGGAGGAAGAGGATCGACGATTGGAGCAGTTGCAACTGCTTCGATAGGCAGGCCACCGTAGGGTGGCCCGATCAGAGGGGCCGCGTTAGCGACCCCGCCCAAGCCGCTTTGAGCGGCTCACACAACTAAAGCCCCCGGCTTTGCCGGGGGATACTTACCTCTTGGAAGTGAACCTGACCCCGTTCTTGGAGGAGCTCCGCTCAAAGGGGCAGCGTACGGAGAAAGAGGAGCGCCACCTCAAAAATCTGCAGCAACTTGAAGAGGTCGATCACGAGAAGGTCCGGGAGGCGCAGGCGCGCTCTGACGAGGCAATCAACGGCTCGATCAACAAGAAGTACTACCGCAGCAAGAAGTTCGCGAAAAACGTCGCCAAGACCAGCATCAACGAAGCCAAGCGCATGGCGTTTCAGCAGGCTATTGGCACCGCTCTGTCCGAGTTCTTCCTTGCTGCTATCGATGAGATCCGAGATTGGCACAAGTCTGGGCGTAGCAGCCTGATGCTGGGCCAGCGGCTGAAGAACATCGGGATGCGTGTTGCCAAGAGCTGGAAGAAGGTGCTGAGCGCTGCAGCGCAGGGCGCTCTGGCTGGTTTCCTGTCAAATCTCGTCACTGTGCTGGTGAATGTCTTAGTGACCACCCAGGCCCGCGCCGTACGAATGATCCGCGAGGGATTCATGTCCCTGGTGCGCGCGGTGAAGACGCTGGTGATGCGGCCGGAAGGAACAACCTTTGCCGAGGCGGCTCACGCGGCGACGAAGGTGGCGTTCGCTGGCGGTATTGTCATTGGCGGCATCGTGCTGGAGGAGCTGATCATCCAGCAGCTACAAGTGTTAGGCCTAGGCTTCGTCGCCGGCGCAGCGACGGCCGTAATCGTCGGTTCCGTAACGGGTATCGTCACTGTGCTGGTCACATACTCACTAGACAAGCTCGACCTTTTCGGCGTAGAGGCCGAGGCACGCGGCGAGCGCTTACAGCTGACGCTGGACAGGGAGGTTGAACGGTCGGCTGCAGAGTGCGACGCGATGTTGCTCGAGCTCGAGCATCTGCTCCCACAGCCTGCAGGGACCTGAGATGGACGACCGGCGGTGGCTAATGATTGTCGCGCCATGGCAGTCCCCGCCGATCGACAGCGCCTTGCGTGCGCGCTTGGCTTGCGAAATAGTCATAAAAGCTGAACGTCGTTGCATACGCACTCGGTAGATCCGCTTCCGGCCCAAATCGGACGTCGGCGGATGTGAGCATCTTCGCGTTGCTTTCTGCGAAACACCTTGACATCGCAGCTCTCGCTCTAGATTTCTGGTGATCGAACTGGCCCGACTTCGGCCGGGCTGACAGGGTCAGGTTCACTTATCTAGCTCTTGGAAGTGAACCTGACCCCGTTCTTGACCCCGTTCTTGGAGCCGAGCCGTACAATGGCAATTTTCGGAAGCTCATTAACCGGCAATGCCGAGCATCCACCAGCATAATCAATGCCCAGCGGCATCATGAAGCCAAGAAGACTCCCTTCGCACTACGGCAGGTACGTTATGCCGCTGATCCTGACATTCCTGATGACCTTCGCGGTCGCTGGGATCAGTACATGGATCGCCGTGGAATCGCTGAGTGTGTTCTTCCTGAAGAGCTGGATGAAATCCTGGATGGTGTCGTGGGCGATCGCATTTCCGGCGATGGTGATGTTGATGCCTGTGACCCAGCGCATCGTCGCGCTGATCGTGCGCAAGGATCAGGAAGATCGATAACGGGGCCACCTCAAACTGACCCTGCTCAGTTGGCTATTTCAAGGCCGGCGGCGTCTACATGCCCGGCATCGTCGCCGAGATTGGCTCGGTGGTGGGGCAGCACATGCACATGAAGAACGTCGGACTGATCCACGATCCGATCCGGAGATGGATGAGGCGACCCGCAAGCTGGTCGCCGAGAAGCGCACGGCCTGTGAGGCGTTGGGCGCAAAAAAAAGTTGATGCCGGCGTAACTGCCGAGTCGACCAGCGCCGAGACGCTGACCTTTCCGCCCGGCTCGATGATGTGCGACAAGTACAACACCAAGGCGTTGGTGCTGATGGGCAACTGCCAGGCCCGCTTGAATTGCGGGGCCGCCCTGAAGCCATCAATAGTCAAGGCCCTTGCCCGAGCATGGTGCCTCGGCATAAATGACCTATTTGGACCATTTTGGGTACTATGGGCCAAGACTGACGCAGGAGATCCCCCATGTCCTTTGCCGCAAAATCCGATGCGATCGATGCCTTGCCGAAGACCCCGGCGTCCGACGTGAAGAAGCTTGGCTGGCGCGGCGTGATGCGCGATGTCCAGAAGAGCGGGCGCCTCGTGGTGACCAATCATGATGCGCCTGAGGCGGTCATCCTGTCGGCGCGCGAGTACGAAGCGATCGTCCAGGCCTTGGACAAAGCCAGGGGTAGGGACCAGGCAACACTGGAGGCCCTGCGGGAGCGCTTCGATGAACGGCTGAAGGCGCTGAAGGCGCCGGGAGCGGCGGCGAAGTTGCTGGTCGCCGCGAAGAAGCCCGTGAAGCTGCATGGCAAGGTCAAGGCCGGGGGCTCGTATTGAGCGGGCGCCCTGTTCTTTATGTGCTGGCCGGCGTGAACGGTGCCGGCAAGAGTTCCATTGGCGGCCGGCATCTGCTCGACGTGGCCGGGATGCCCTGGTTCAACCCCGACACGTTCGCGCGTGAGTACCGGGAAGCCACCGGATGCAGCCAGGAAGAGGCCAACGCCATTGCATGGGGCGAAGGCATGCGATATCTCGACGAGGCCATCGCGAACCGTACGAGCTACGCTTTCGAGACCACCTTGGGAGGCCGCACCGTTCCTGCGAAGATCGCGGCGGCGGCTGTCACGCACGACGTTGCGATCTGGTACTGCGGCCTGGCCTCGCCGGAACTGCACATCGCACGCGTGAGGGCTCGCGTCGCTTCAGGCGGCCACGACATTCCCGAAGACAAGATCCGCGAGCGGTACGAATCGTCCTTGGTGAACTTGATCGCGTTGCTCCCCCGCCTGTCGTCATTGGCGGTCTACGACAACAGCGCAGAAGCGCCATCGGGAGGAGCGATCGCGGATCCGGTGCCGGTCCTGGCCATGTGCGGGGGGACGATCTTTTTCCCGGACACGGCCGCAGCCGTCGAGGCGACGCCCGATTGGGCCAGGCCGCTGGTCGAGGTGGCCTTGAGCGAATGGGGGTAGACACGCGAGCTAAAGGGGGCCGTCAAACTCGTACGATAACGGGGTCAAGTTCATTTCCTAGCTATCGATTAAGCGAACCAGCGCCCGTTCTGGTTCAATCTGACAATTCGCTCAAGGTGGAGGGCTTCGCCGCCGGTCAGGACAATGGTCAGTTCGCGGCGGTAGGAATCGGCCGTGGCGACAGCACACGGTGGCAATCGTGTCCAAACCGTGTGCTGCGATCAGCGGCGGGTCAACGGGGGACGTTGCGCGGCTAACGGGGTCAGGTTCACTTCCTGGCTAAAGTGAACCTGACCCCGTTCGACTGCAGATTGCGGGCCCGGTGCTGATCCTGGCCCTGCCCCTACCTGAAGGGGAGGGCCTTTTCCCGGACACGGTTGCCGCCATCGAGGCGACGCCCGACGGGGCCAGGCCACTGATCGAAGCAGCCCTGCGCGAATGTGGGTAGACATGCCGTTCGTATGACGTGCAGGGGGAATAAAGTCGAAAGGGGCGCGGTCCCTAGGTTCGACTTGCTTGCTGTCGAGGCGCCCGGTTTGGACGTCCCCAACTCGTACCTTGGCCATAGCGACATCCCCAGCTTTGAGTAGCGGGAGGCGGTGACTTCGAGGGCATGGGATCCACCGCGGTAACCAGGCAGGCAAGTCACAAGTTACGTTCGGCCGGGCGTACGGATTATCTATGGGGAGCGATTGCACATCTGCTTGGCAGCTTCCGATCAGCGCCTGCCCTTGCTTCGCCCCTTGAAATTGGCAATCAGCTGCGCAAGTTCGTCATCTTCGGCATAGAAGTAGGCCACCGGCAGCTTGAGGACCGTCGCAAGGCGTTGCAGGGTCTGCAGGTCGGGCTGGTGTACGCCTGTTTCGTAACGGTTGACACGCGTGCTGGCGACGAATTCGTCCAAGCCGGCCTTGATGCCCAGGGTGCGTTGTGAGATGTCGAGGGCTTCGCGTGCCTCGCGCAGCCGACGACTATATACGGGGAGCGGGCCCTTCTCAGCCACGGGTGCATGTGTCTTGAGCTTCCATGTAGGGAAGCTTCCTGATACATGTGCGTATGCGATACTACGTTAAACGTAATTATCTTCTGGCCCGCTGAGGAGCTCCACTGGGATGTCCTGGGGCGCGTCTGGTCAAGTGGGCATAATGGCTACAGGGAGGATGGCCGCCCGATCGCATGGCGGTCTTACTTCTCAAGCACGTCGTTTACGCATGGGCATGCGTCGACAGCGATGGCGAGGGCCTGCTCCCGATGGCGGCCCTACTTTCCCTTCAGCTTTCTCTCGGCCGCTTCTTTCAGCTTGGCCGGCTTGTCGCTGCGCGAAGCTTCCGCGATCAGTCGTGCTTCCTCGTCGTCCTCGACGTAGAAATATTTCAGAGGCAGTGCCAAGGCCCTGGCGAACAGTTTCTGCAGTCCAAGCTTCACCTCGTGCTTGCCAGTCTCGTAGCGGCTGACGCGGCTGCTCGCAACGGACTGATCAAGTCTCGCCGCTACCCCCAGCTGGGCTTGAGAGAAGCCATAGCTCTTCCGTGCCTCGCGTAGGCGACGGCCGTAGATGGTTGCCGGGCACTTCTCGGTCATAAGCGCATATCAGTTTCGATATGCAGCAGCTTCCCGACGGGCGCTTGACATTGATACTACGTAAAACGTAGTGTTAACGAAGCTACGTTTATCGTAGCAATGGGGCTTTTTGCTGGCGATCCGGTGCAAATGCAATCCAGCCGGAGCCAGTGAGGGGTGAAGACAGACATGGCGGCTTAGCTGGCGGCAGGCTTGTACGCGCTGAGAAGCGCGATCCAAGCCTGTGATTAGGCAGCAACTGGCAAGGCGCCAATCAGGGGAAAGCAAGGGACGCAGCATGAAGACAAACACGCTACGCAACGCCATTTCCATCGTCTTGTTCGCGGCCGCTGCCGGCGCTAACGGGTGGGCCGTTGCCCAAGACGCCACGACAGACACCGCCGCGCAGGGTAGGGCGCCGGTGACCAAGGCTCCGGCCAAGACGCAACCAAAAAAACCGGCCGACAAGTCCGCGACGCCAGCAGCAACCAACCTGCAGACCGTGACCGTCACCGGTACGCGCATCCGCGGCGGCAGCTCGCCGTCGCCAGTCATCACCATCGGCAGCGAGCAAATCCGGCAGGAAGGTTTCACCGATCTAGGCGAGGTGATCCGCAGCGTGCCGCAGAACTTCAATGGAGGGCAAAACCCGGGCGTGATCGGCGCTGCCAGCGGCGTCGGCAACCAGGATCTCACCGGTGGCTCTTCGTTGAACCTGCGCGGGCTTGGCGCCGATGCATCGTTGACCCTGCTCAACGGGCGCCGCCTGGCCTATGACGGGTTCTCCCAAGCGGTTGACATCAGTGCCATCCCCGTGGCGGCGGTCGAGCGCATGGAGATCATCCCGGACGGTGCATCGGCGGTGTATGGCTCGGATGCGGTGGGTGGTGTGGCCAACGTGATCCTGAGGTCCGACTTCGATGGGGTAGCCTTGGGCGCACGCTATGGTGGTGCGACCGATGGCGGATTGGCGACACGCGAGTACAACGCGACCGCCGGCACCACCTGGCCGAGCGGTGGATTGATCGCAACGTTCAAGGACGTCGATGCCGATGCCATCCATGCCAGCCAGCGCAGCTATACCCGGCACCTGATCGAGCCGTATACGATCTACGACGCCAGCGATTCGCGCAGCGGCCTTGTCAGCGTGCACCAGTCGATGGACGACGTGGCCGAGCTGCGACTCGATGTGCTCAGAACCGAGCGCAACATGACCCGATATGTCAGTCAGAAGGGTTCGTACTACCGCTACAGCCCGGAGACGTCGATCACGCTGGTGTCGCCGAGCATCGCGTTCTTTCTTCGCCATGACTGGACCCTCACTCTGGGCGGGACATATGGCAAGGACGAGAACGTCGATGCGCGCCATCTGGTGTCGGCGGCGAGGAACAGGCTGGTTACCGATACCTGCTATTGCAACGAAAGCCGTTCCTGGGAGGTGGGTGCCGAAGGCCCTCTGTTTTCGGTGGGGGGAGGGGACGCGCGGCTTGCCGTTGGAGCCGGGTCGCGGAAGGATAAATTCCAGTATGTGCCGAGTGTCTCCGGCAGCCCCTACGGTGGCGACGAACGTGCCCGGTTCGCCTACGCCGAGTTGGGTCTTCCGTTCGTCTCGCCTTCCTCGGGTGTTCCGGGCGTCCACCGGCTGGAATTCAGTGCAGCGATGCGTGGCGAGGACTACGCCAGTTTTGGCCGGGTGACCACGCCGAAATTCGGCCTAATCTACGACCCGACCGCCGACTTCACACTCAAGGCCTCTTGGGGAAAGTCGTTCAAGGCACCTACGTTGCTGCAGCGGTACCAGAACAAGATCGCTTTTCTCTGGAGCGCCTCCGCAGTGGGTGCGAGTGGCAGTCCCGCCGATGCCACCGCACTGATGTCCTATGGCGGCAACGCCGATCTGCACGCCGAGCGGGCACGAATCTGGACAGCCTCGTTGGCCTTGCATCCGGAAGCGCTGCCGGGGCTGGAGGCGGAGCTCACCCGATTCGACATCGACTACACCGATCGGGTGATCGAACCGGTCAACTATCTACAGGCGCTGAGCAACCCGGCCTATGCGGATTTCGTGGACCGGTCGCCGACGCCGGCGCAAATACAGAATCTTCTCGCGGTCTACGGCAGCGCGTTCTACAACCTCTCCGGTGCTGCCTATGACCCGGGTAACGTGGTGGCGATCATCCGCGACCAATATGTGAATGCGGCACGGCAACGGATCAAGGGCATCGACTTGTCGGGCTCGTACCGCTTCGATCTCGGCGATAGCCGGCTAACGGTGCGCGGATCGGCCAGCTGGCTCGACAGTACGCAGACGACCAGTGCTGGGCAGCCCAAACATGCACTCGCCGGTACCGTCTTCAATCCGGCCAGGCTCAATGGGCGCATCGGGGCGGTTTGGGTATCGGGAGGCTTCAGCGCGTCCGGCTTCGTCAATTACACCAGCGGTGTGAATAACCGCTTCGCGCTGGTGGCAGAGAAAACTGCTTCGTTCACCACGCTGGACACCACGATCAATTACGACATCGGCGAGCGTGCTAATGCTCTCTCGGGAGTGTCGCTCGGGCTGTCGGTGCAGAACCTGCTGAATCGCGCACCTCCACGTTATAGCGCACCTGTGGCAACCGCCGTGCCGTACGACGCCACCAATTACTCCGCGATCGGACGCTTCGTCAGCGTTTCGGTTTCCAAGCACTGGTAGGGGGAGACAGACATGAAGCTTTTTCGTCAACCGGCCCCGTGCGTGGCCGCGATGGTACGTATGCGTGTATATGCCTCAAAAACCCGAAAACGCCCCGTGCATTGGGCTTCGGTACTCGCATTCGCGGTGCTGGGGATGGCCGTCGTAGGATCGCTACACGCGGAAACGATTCCACCGCGGCGCCTGCTGGAGGTGACCGATCTGGGCAATCCAGCGATCTCGCCCGATGGACGGTACGTGGCTTTCCGGTCTGAGCGTGCTTCGGTCGAGCGCAACACGTACGACACTACTTGGTATGTACAGGGCGTGGATGGGAAAGCTCCGCCGCTCCGCGTCGCGGATGGGGGCATGCCGTTGCTCCAGTACGTCAACGGAACCGTGCTCCCATCGCCGGCAGTCTGGCCGCCGGACGGAAAATGGATCTACTACCGCGCGCTCTTCAATGGCCGCGTCGCTGTCTGGCGTGCGGCAGCGGACGGCTCCGGAGCTCGTGCGGTGACGGCAGATCCGGCGGACGTGCGGGATTTCACGCTGAGCAGAGATGGCCGAAAACTGATGTACAGCGTCGGCGCGACACGGGAAGAGGTTATCGCTGCGGAAGATTCCGAATACGATCGCGGCATCCGCATCGATGACACGGTGAATATTGACGACGGACTGTTTCGACAGAGTGTACTCAATGGGCGACCGACTACGCGACGGTACTTGGCGATACCCGGAGTAGAGGGGTGGACCGCAATCGGGCCCTTGCTGGAAGAGGTGCCAGACCGCTGGAAGGCCGTCGATCTGGCAACGATGACAACCCGGGATCTGCTCACATCGGAGCATCCGGCGCTCCGGCTGACGCCGGCCGATCTTTCGCCCGATTTGCCGGTGGCGCCCGTCAAGATCTGGAATGCGCTGCGACCGCAGCGCTACCAGATAACCCAGCATCCAGACGATGGACGCATCGCGGTGCTATTGCCTGGACACAAGGACAAGGGGCTGTTTGAAAGTCGGTATGTCGAGCTCACCATGCTGGCGGACAGGCATGCGTCGCAACCGATCTACTGTACGGCCGAGCTATGCCGCCACAAGAACATCACGGATATCCAGTGGCGATCCGGGAGCGACGAGGTCCTTTTCACGATTGCTGATTATGGCATGGGGCATGCCCAGTTCATTTACGGATGGAATGTCGTAACGGGCAAGGTGCGGCCGATCGTGCTTTCGCAGGGGCTTGTCAGTGGAAGCCAGCGCTTCTGGGATATCCCTTGTGCGCTGTCGTCCGACACACTGGTGTGTGTGGCTGCCGAAGCCGATCATCCGCCACGTCTCGAGGCGATCGATGTGAAGAGCGGGCGCCGGCGAATCCTGTTCGCACCCAACAAGGGCTTGGACGCGGATATCGCGGCTACGGTGCCGGCAAAACCGATCCGCTGGAAGGATGCGCAGGGACGAGAGTTCACCGGCCAGCTTTTCGAAGTGCGGGGAGCGAGTGCCGGCCATCCGCCGCCGTTGTTCGTGACGTTCTATACCTGTGAAGGCTTTCTGCGTGGGGGGAAAGGTGACGAATGGCCGCTTACCACCTTGGCCGAGGATGGGATCTCGGCTTTGTGTATCAACGAGCTCCCAGGGGCTAACCTCGATGCCGTTGCCAATGACAATCAGGGACCCGCGGCCGTCGAGAGTGTCGTGAAGCGTCTGTCCGCAGAAGGGCGCATCGATCGAACGCGTGTCGGCATGGGCGGACTCAGCCACGGCAGCGAGGTGACGATGTGGACGCTGGCACATTCGGATGTGGTGAGCGCCGCGTCTGTCAGCAGTGGCTTGGTGACGCCGACCTATTATCTGTTCAATAGCTTGCGAGATTCCTTTCGTTCCAGTTTTAGGAAATTTTGGCAGCTCGGCACGCCGAACGAAACGCCTGAGCGATGGAAAGAAATCTCGCCCGCATATCAGTTCGACAGAATCAAGGCACCGATCCTGTTCCAGGTTCCCGAGAAGGAATACCTGGATACCTTGGACTATGCGATACCGTTGATGCGTAGACATCAGGCTGATATGTACGTATTCCCGTACGAGACACATATCAAATACCAGCCGCGACATAAGCTGGCAGTGTACGAACGCAACGTCGATTGGTTCCGCTTCTGGCTGCAGGGGTATGAGGACCCAAGTCCGGAAAAAGCAGGGCAATATCGCATCTGGCGCGAAATGGAGAAGGCTGCAAAACATCATTTTGGCGTGAGCGCCCACGATGGCCCGTGACTTTGTTGACGTGTCCAGTTCTCGACTGCACACAGGTCGAAGATGCGAAGAAACGACAGGTCTCTGGAGGTGAGCTCCTTGGCGAAGAAATTCGCCAGGGCAGGGCGGTCGAGCAGGTCATGTGCGCAGAGCTGTCCTTCCTCAAGGAACTCGCGAATCTTCCGTTTGTTACGCGTATAGACACCCGCCATGTGTCCTGTGTACGAGCCTTTGCTGCGTCGATCGAGAATGGCTTGCGGCAGGCGGTCGGCAAAGGCTTGGCGGGCGATGGCGCGATTTCGACCGTCGGCGATCCACATCCAGGATGGTACTTTGAGGCATGCCTCCATGACCGGTTGAGACAGCAATGGAAAGTGCATGGAGCGCTCCAGGCCGCGTAGCCCGGCATCCCTGAATAGCTGATTCCCGATAAGGTCATGAATTTTCTCGTGATCGCCGGGCAGTGCACTCGATGGTGCATCCATCCAGGGATGATGCTCCGAGGTTGGTGCCGCGCAGGCGGGGTTTAGCAGTGTGCGATCTTCTTTCCAGGTCGCACGTGGCCGACGCACCACTTTCTTGAGCGTCAATCGGCCGGCCTTGAAGACCGTACATCGGTGAAGGGTGGCGAGGTTCCCGATGGCAGCAATGCCTGCTCTGACGCCACGTTCCAGGAACGCGTCGGCGGCAGGTGCGGCGGTCTTCAGGTAGCAGAAGACGGTATCGCCACCGGCACCCGAGAAGAAGCCGTCCACGCCATATCGGTTGCCCGCGGCTTCCCATGCACCGTTGATGACGTGTTGTAGCATTCCGATCGTGGGCAAGACGGACGAGCGGGGCACGGGAAATTCGAGGTGGACATTGTCGAACCCGATTTCCACCGAGAAGAGTCCCTGCCCCAATGCTTCCGTTACCAGCCGGGCGTATGAGCGCTCGTCGGTTCCGGCCACGGGCATGACCAGCGTGCAGAAAGTGGCACGCAGCAAAGCATGGCGCAGACATATGGCAACGATGGAGGAATCCAGTCCGCCCGACAGCTCGACCAAAAACCTATCGTCACCCGTGGATAAAGACTTGACCGCGCTGGATACGGCGGCTCCGACATCTTCGGCTGCTACACGATGATCCTCGTGCCGGACGCCCTTTTCCACGAAGCGCCAGGGCGACCATGCGGAGCGAACCGAAACATCCCTTCCCAGACAGGTCAGCACGCAGCCTGGAAGCAATTCACTGACGCGCTGCAGTGCCGTACGCGCCGTCTTGAGGTAGGGAAAGGTGAGGCCGTGTGCGATGGCCTGCCAGTTTACCTCCCTGCGATAGAGCCCCAGATCGACTGCGAGGCTGATGTCCGAAGTGATGAAGCCTTCGCCATCGGCGAGCGAATAGACGCAGGGCACGGCGCCAGAAGGATCGCGTAGCAGAGTGATCGCCGAGATATTGTCGCGGTCGCCAAAAATGGCGACATAGTTGCCCCAAGTGTCTTGCAGCAGGCGCCTGGTGAGTTCGCGTGCCGAACCATCGATATCCAGAGGTTGTGAGATGGGCTGGCCGTCTTTGGCGAAAACTTGGCCAATAAGCAGACCGTGCCCGGGTATCGCAAGGGTAGGGACATCTGTGGAAGCGAAGACCCTGACCGACGCTGATTCAAGCTTGCAGGTCATTCCCGCAGCGCGCAGGAGCGTGCCCAGCTGTGGCATGTAGTCGGCATTCCGGTTCAATCTTCCGCCGAGCAGGATGATGTAACGGTATTTCATCAGACCAGCCTGATGGGGGTGTATGCATGAGTGTCGAAGAGTGTTTCATTCAGGACCATGTCGCCGGCTTGTATCCAGCAATGTGCTGCGAAGGGTTCCGGTGTCACGCCGAAAACGATGTTTGCCGACAGCCCCCGCCGCGAAAGGAACCGGAGCATGGACAAGGAATCCAGGAGGCAGATTGGCTCGATAGGCGCATAGCGGCGCGCACGAGCGAATTGCCCGCTTGCCTGGAGCAGCTTGCCTTCATCAGCGGCGGGCGTAGCGTCTCCGCGTACGCATGTTTTTCTGTTGCGGTAGGCGCTGGCTTCGTCGAGATTCGTTTTGAGTGTGCGAGTCTTCAAATGGCGACGGGTCGACCAGACGATAGCCATAACTTCGACGACGATGGCCATACTGATCCGTTGACTGGCAAACGTGATGGGTTGCTCGATCGCACTGCAAGTCGGGCGCAGGATGCTCGCTCTTGCAGCACGTGTTTTTGGGTTCGGCGCCTCGACCAGTATCTGTGCGGCTGCAAGACCCTCCACTAGCGTGGGGGCGATATCTTCATGTACCTGGAAGCGTCGCATGGCCCTCTCAAGGGTGCCAGTCAGCTTGAAGTACCGATCTTGCGCAACGTCGAGAAAAATCAGGTGTCCGTCGACGTCACAGCACGAGAGATTTTCCCTGAGGCGATAGTGCATCGTCCGTTCCTCGAGTAGGGCGCGCACCACGGTGCGCGCCCCGAAGCGATTACTCCTCGGAAATCCCCGGGATCAACGGCAGGCCGGGTCCGCCACTCGGTTCGATCGGGCCACTGCCACCCTTGGTCTCGACACTGGCGATGCCGAGCTCGATGACATCGTCCTGCGTATTGCTGCAGATGTTCTCGTTCGTATCCATCTCGATCTCCTACGTTCGCGTCATGGCAGTCCCATGACGCAAGCAGCGTAGGAGGCGGAGATTTTGATTTTCAAATGATTATTGCGTTGTTATCCGATAATTATCCGGGGGCGTGATGGCCGTCCTTGTCATGACGGACTCTGCTTCGACGCTTCTTCGGCTGATGCGCGCTAGTGGAGGTGATTGCTGCGGTCGCTGAGCAGGGCCACGATGCACGGGACGAGCTGCTTGCGGCGCTCGTGATAGTCGCGCAGTGCGGACTTCAGGGAGGGCATGTCGCGCATGAGCCAGTGCCGGCTCAACTGCGAAAGTTCTTCGCCTGTGTGCTCAAGCAATTCCTGTTTGGCCCGTCGTATCGGTGCCAGCCGGTCGTTGGCTCGCTTCACCGCATGGTGCAGGGGTTCGTGGGCTGTCGCGCGGGCGATCGCATCGAACAGCTGCCACGTCAGCTTCACCAGATCGTCGTCGGCGGTCACGGACTCCGGTTTTTCGACCTTCTGGAATGTCGGCACCTCGCCGATATCGCATGCCATCAGCAACAGTCGCTCCATCCAGTCGTAGAGGTTGCGCAATGCGACCTCGTTGAGTAACGGCACGTGCAGTCCGTCGCGGGCATGGTCGGCGACCGTGCCTTCGCCGACCATGCGGTACAGCGCGAATCGAACCGGTGTGGGGCTGGTATTGAACTCTGCGGCGAGCCGGGCCGGATCGATCCGCTGCCCAGGTGCGTAGCGTCCCGACTGCAGGGCGCGCCTGACCTGTCCGTACACGAATGCACTCTTGGAATCCATCCGGAGGACCTCCGGACCCGCTTTTAGCACGAAAGTTATTGCATCACAACGCAAGATGTTGCGTGCCGAAACCCGGGTCACCATTTCGCCGCTGGGGTCGATAGGCACGCGCTTGTTCTTCCAGAGCAGTGTCGAGGGGTAGATAGCGATGCCACCGGCGCGACGGCCTACACCCACACGCCCGAGAGCTGAATCGCGGGACGCGGTTTCTCGATCAACGGCACTACCTACTCCTTGGGCTACGGTTGTGACGCCGTGGGTCATCTCGCAGCGGTGACCTATCCCGACGGCCATCAGGCGATTCACAGCTATACCAATGGTGCGGTATCCGGCATCACCTTCACGATTGGCAGCACCCAGCTCACTGCCGCGAGCGCTGTGACCTGGCGACCGATGGATAGCGCGCTGGTCGGCTGGACGGCGAGCAACGGGCTGAGCAATACGCTCAGCTACGACACGGACGGCCGGTTGACCGGCATCTACGCGCCGGCGGTGGAGAACCTGGGCTTCAGCTACGATGCCGCCAACCGGCTCGTCGGCCTTAGCAACGGCATCGACGGCATCATGAGTCAGGATTTCGGCTACGACGACCAGTGCTATTCGTGTCAGGGACAATTTCCCCCAAATCGCGATCGAGGTGATGCGCAGCAGCACGTCGATGGTTTCGCGCATCTCCGCGTCCGGCACATACCGGACGACGATCTTGCGTGTGTCATCCAGAATGACCGCCTTCATCGTCATTCACTGCTCGCGGATGATCAGACGAACCGCGGGATGGGTCCGCGTTGCGGCGTCATGCGATCGGACAAATCCAGCGTGACTTCGTCGACGTAACACCAACCCCAGCCTTCGGGCGGGTCATAGGCCTCGATGATGGGATGGCCGGTCGCGTGGAAATGCCTGGTGGCGTGGCGATGCGGTGAGGAATCGCAGCAGCCGACGTGGCCACAGATGCGACACAGCCGCAGGTGGACCCACGGCGAACCGATCTTCAGGCATTCCTCGCAACCCCGTGCGCTGGGCACCACGTCGCGGATCATGTTGACATGCGAACACTCATTACTCATGGAAGTTCTCCTGTCACCTGGGAAAAGGCAAAAAGGGTCAGGTTCGAATGGCACTTGCTTGGGGAAACTCTGAACAAGCCCGCTACAGTTAGACGTCCAAACGAGCGGTGGCCACGATGACGCAGATGAGCTTCTCCGATGCCCAGCCATGCTCCTGGTTTCTACCAGCATGCTCTTGGTGAAAATAACGGTACCCGATAATCCGCCACGGCCCTCTTTATAGTGTAGGCGTCGCTATACGGCTGCCGACCTGAGAGGGGACGTGAAGCCCGACAACCGCACATTCTGGGCGCGAATGTTCGCCACGCACCAGGCCGCGCTCGCCGGCTTTTTCCGGCGTCGGATGGCGCATCCCTGGGATGCGCAGGATCTGGCCCAGGAGGTTTATGTGCGTCTGCTGCGAATCGATAGCGGCGAGAGCGGCAACATCGCCAATCCCGAAGCCTACCTGTTCACCGTCGCGTCCAACCTCGTCAAGGAGCACGCCGTGCTGCAGAAGCGGTACGGGCGTGGTGTGGATATCGCGCAGGTGCTGCCGGAACTGGAAGCGCCGCAAGGTTCGGCCGAGGACGAAGCGATAACGGGGCCAGGTTCACTTCCTCGCATGTCATGAAGCAAGCCGACCAGGCCAGGGAGGCACGCACCAATGTCACTCGGATGGATCCTGCCCGGCGCGATCAGCCAACTGCATCGGCCCAGGGGGAATTAGGCGCCGCTCCATTCCGGCAACCCGCTGCGAGTAGGCTGGTGGCTTCTCTGCGCGCCGTCGAGGCTCGCGGAACTCCCAGACTGACCATCGGATACCTCCCCATGAACCTGCATCGTTCTCTGTTTACTGTCGCGCTGGCCGCTGCCGCCGGGCTTTCTTTCGCCCCCGTGACGCCGGCGCAGACCGTCGCCGCGCCTGCCGCCCATGCGCTCGAAGGCGATCCGGTGCCGGGCGTGTGCATGCTTTCGCGCGAGGCGGTGTTCGCGCAGTCCAAGGTGGGGCAGGCGGCCAGCGAGCGGCTGAAACAGCTGGCGACGCAGCAGCAGACGCTGCTGGAGAACCAGCGCAAGCCGCTGGATACCGACGTTCAGGCCTTCCAGCAGAAGGCTTCGTCGCTCACCGAAGCGCAGCGCCAGCAGCAGGGCCAGGCCCTGCAGCAGCGCATGCAGGGCTACCAGGCGCAGGTGAACCAGCTCGGCGAGCGCATCCAGCTCACCCGCGTCAAGGTCATGCAGCAGATCGGCGAGCAGGCCCAGCCGGTCATCGCCAGCTCCTACACCAGCCACCACTGCGGCCTGCTGCTGAACCGCGACGCCGTGCTCGGCGGCAACGCCACCAACGACCTCACCAGCGACGTGGTGCGCGGCCTGGATGGCAAGACCACCACGCTCAACTTCAACCTCGAGCCGGCGCCGGCGCCCGCGAATACCGGCAAGTAAATCCGGGATGTGGTGGGCGAGACGGGTTGCGTGTGCTGGCCGGCATCGGCCAGCGACCGGCGGCGAGAACCGGGCAGAGAATCGTCCGCAACAGCGTTTCCCGCCCCGCGTTTGCCCGGACGTATACTGATGCCCGCTGCGCCACGGCCGCGACAACCATCCGTTGCGGCCGCCCGACCCGTTCCGGGAGAGCCGTCATGAAATCTTCCCCGCTGCTGCGCCTGCTGTGCCTTGCCTGCCTTGCCCTCGCGGCCGCCGTCGCGCAGGCCGCGACCACGCCGGACAACGTGAGCGTGCGCTACAAGGACTCGCAGCACTTCACCGAGGCGACGCGCAGCCTCGGCGTGCATCTGGTCAACCCCGACGCCTACCTGGCGCCGCTCAAGGCGTACATCGCCCAGCGCGCCTCGCGCATCCTGGCGCCGGGCCAGCGGCTGGAGATCGAGGTGACCGACGTGGTCCGGGCCGGCGCCTACGAACCCTGGCGCGGTCCCGACTTCAACGACGTGCGCATCGTCAAGGACATCTATCCGCCGCGCATCGACCTCAACTTCACCCTGTACGGCGCCGACGGCAAGGTGCTGCGCCAGGGCCAGCGCAAGTTGCGCAACGCGGCCTTCCTGAGCAGCAGCTCGCCGGTCGACCAGGACTCATTGCGCTACGAGAAGTCCCTGATCGATCTCTGGCTGCGCCGGGGCACCGGTAGTCTTTAGACGGCCATCCGGCGGATTCGCGCCGGTACCTCCGCGGCAGGCCGACTCAAAGGTCGTGCATGCTTCGCTTCGCCGCTGGCCGGCCCGCACGATGGCCGGCCGGCTCGCCCACTTGTCGACAGGAGATTCCCATGGAACCCGAGTTCTGGTTGCAGCGCTGGCGCGAGGGCCGCACCGGTTTCCACCAGGCCGCGCCGACGCCGCTGCTGCTCAGGCATTGGCCGGCGCTGGCGCTGGGCGCGGGCAGCCGGGTGTTCGTGCCGCTGGCCGGCAAGTCGCTGGATCTGCTGTGGCTGGCGGGGCAGGGACATCGCGTGCTGGGCGTGGAGTTGTCACCGCTGGCGGTGCAGCAGTTCTTCGACGAGCACGGCCTGACCCCGCAGGTGCATGACTCCCGCCTCGGCCGGCACCACGTGGCCGGCGAGATCGAGCTGATCTGCGGCGACGTGTTCGATCTGGATGCGGCAGCCCTGGCCGACTGTGCGGCGGTCTACGACCGCGCGGCGCTGATCGCCCTGCCGCCGGAGCTGCGCCGCCGTTACGTGCATGAGCTGTATGCGCGCCTGCCCGCCGGCTGCCGCGGCCTGCTGGTCACCCTGGAGTATCCGCCGCACGAGATGCAGGGCCCGCCGTTCCCGGTGCCGGAAGCCGAAGTGCGAGAGCTGTATGGCCGCGACTGGACGGTGACGACGCTGGAGCGCGCCGACGTCCTCGCGCAGCAGCCGGGCTTCGCCGCCGGAGGGGTGAGCGCGCTGGAGACGGTGGCGTACCGGCTGGCGCAGCGCTAGCGCTGCGCCGGACTTGCCGCGCGTCGTCGCCGGCAGGAAAAACGGGACCGGGTTCCGCGTTTGCGGCGGCGCGGCCTTCAGGGGGCGGCGCCGTAGCCGAAACAATGGCAGACTGCCTCCACCGGCTTGGCCGGGTTGGTCGGCTGGTGCTCGCGCTGGATGTGCCGGGCAGACGGAGTGGCCGCGCGATGCGAGTCTGAGCGACGCCGCTTTCGCCGTACTCCCCGCCGATCTGTCATGCGCAGCCAGGGGGCTTTGTGATTGAAGGGTTGTTGCCAGTGAACCGCCATGGGGTCGAGGGGATTTGCGCGCATGACGGGTGAGCGCAACGGTGTTCCCGGCTGGCTGGCCGTTGCATCCCTCGCGTTGATCACCCTGCTGGCCCTGTGGGCGCTGGTGCCGCGGCGCGTGCATTTCGCGGTGGTGGGCGAGGTGATCCTGGCGCCGCCGCCGCCGGAGGCCGCGGTCAGGCTGTGGCTGAGCACGGCGGACCGCCGACTGCTGCTGGCACGGCAGCCTGACATCGAGGCTGGCACCGGCGAGCCGTCGCCCGCCGACGTGGTCATCGACATCGACCGCAAGTACCAGTCCATCGTCGGCTTCGGCGCGGCGCTGACCGATTCGTCGGCGTGGTTGCTGCAGAACCGGCTGAACGCGCCGCAGCGTGCCGCGTTGCTGCACGAATTGTTCGGGCCGCCGCCCGCGCTCAACCTCAGCATGGCGCGGCTGACCATCGGCGCCTCGGATTTCTCGCTGCAGCCCTACACCCTGGACGACCTGCCCGCCGGCGACACCGACCCGCAGTTGCTGCACTTCAACGTGGCGGCGAACCTGCAGGATGTGATGCCGACCATGCGCGAGATCCTGGCGATCAACCCGCAGCTGCGCGTCATCGCCTCGCCCTGGAGCGCGCCGGCATGGATGAAGACCAGCGCGAACCTGATCGGCGGCGCCTTGCTGGAGCAGTACGAAAGCACCTATGCGGACTACCTGGTCAAGTACGTCGACACCTACCGCAGCTACGGCATCCCGATCTTTGCGCTGACCCTGCAGAACGAACCGTCCTTCGTGCCGCTGACCTACCCGGGCATGGAAATGCCGCCGGCCACGCGCTCGCGCATCATCGCGCAGTACCTCGGGCCGGCGCTGGCGCTGCGCACCCCGAAGACGCTCATCCTCGGCTGGGACCACAACTGGGACCAGCCGGAGCAGCCGCTGAGCGTGCTGGGCGACCTCGACGCCAGGCCCTATATCGACGGCATCGCCTGGCACTGCTACAGCGGCAGCCCGTATGCGCAGGGCCAGGTGCATCGCGCGTTCCCGGACAAGGACACCTACATCACCGAGTGTTCCGGCGGCGACTGGGAGTCGGCCAGGAACGGCGAGCTGCTGTGGTTCACGCGCGACCTGATGCTAGTCGGGCTGCGGCAGTGGGCGCGCGGCATCGTGTACTGGAACCTGGCGCTGGACGAGCAGCATGGCCCGCATTTCGGCGGCTGCGACCTGTGCAAGGGCGTGGTGCTGATCGACTCGCGCACCGGCGAGGTGAGCCGCAACGACGAGTACTACGCGTTCGCGCACTTCAGCCGCTTCGTGCTGCCCGGCGCGGTGCGGGTGCGATCCACCGACACGAGCAAGGACGTTGCCAACGTGGCGTTCCAGAACGCCTCCGGCGGGTCGGTGGTGCTGGTGATGGTCAACGGCGATGCGCAGCCGCGCCGCGTCACCGTGGCGCAGGGCCGGACCCGCTTCGCTTACACCCTGCCGGCGCAAAGCGTGGCCACCTTCGAATGGCGGCCGGCCAGCGCCCGTCCGCCCGCGGCGGCGGCGCCGTCGCCGGCCACTGCCGCTGCGGCCGCAACCTCGCGCGAGGTCGGCGGTTGAGCCCGGTGCTACAGTGCTGCGCTCCCCTAGCCACAGCGAAGCGAGCAGCGCGATGACCAACCCGGCCTTCTACCCGATCGGCATACCCGGACGTCCCTGGGGCGACGCGGAGGTGGCGGCCTGGCGATCGCTCCAGCGCGTGCAGCGCAGCTACGCGGCGGAGGTGGCGAGCATGATCGAGGCCTTGCGCGCACGCTTCGACGTGACGGAGTACGGCCGGCTCGACTATCCCTCCGGCAGCTATCCGCTGTTCGCGATCAGGAGCCGCGGCTGGCGCGATGAACTGCCGGTGGCGCTGGTGACCGGCGGCGTGCACGGCTACGAGACCAGCGGCGTGCACGGCGCGCTGCAGTTCGTCGAACGGCATGCGGCGGACTATGCGGGGCGGGCCAACCTGCTGGTGGTGCCGTGCGTGAGCCCGTGGGGCTACGAGCGCATCCACCGCTGGAATCCGGACGCGCTCGACCCGAACCGCTCGTTCCGCGAGCACAGCCCGGCGCAGGAATCGGCGGCGCTGATGCGCCTGGTCGCGCCGTGGCGCGCGCGCGCGCGGGTGCACATCGACCTGCACGAGACCACCGACAGCGACGAGAGCGAGTTCCGCCCGGCGCTGGCCGCGCGCGACGGCAAGCCGTACGAACCGGGCACCATTCCCGATGGCTTCTATCTCTGTGCGGACAGCGCCAATCCGCAGCCCGCGTTCCAGCAGGCGGTGATCGCCGCGGTGGCGAAGGTCACCCACATCGCGCCGGCCGATCCGGACGGCACCATCATCGGCTCGCCGGTGGTGGCGCGCGGCGTGATCGAGTACGACTACGGCAGGCTGGGCCTGTGCGCCGGCATCACTGCGGCGCCGTACAAGACCACCACCGAGGTCTACCCCGACAGCCCACGCGCCACGCCCGAACAGTGCAACGCCGCGCAGGCGGCAGCGGTGTGTGCGGCGATCGACTACGTGCTGGCGCATCGGCCCGCCTGAGGGTGCTGCGATCTTGCTCGTCATTTCCGCGAGGCGCTTAGACGGCCGAAGGCTGCTCAGGCGGAAATCCCGTGGTTGTGCTTTCAAGGGCCTGGGTACTGCCGGACTCCATGATTTCCTCGCGCCGGGCACCTCTTCACGATGACATTGCGCAACGCTGTTGCCGCCGATTTTCCCGCCATCCTCGCCCTCAACGCGGCGTTCGTGGCGGTGCTGAGTCCGCTCGACCACGCGCGGCTGGCGCGGCTGCATGCGCAGGCGGCGCTGCACCGGGTGATCGAGCGGGCGGGGCGGGTCGAGGCGTTCCTGCTCGCCTTGCGCGAGGGCGCGGACTACGACAGTCCGAACTACCGCTGGTTCGCGCAGCGCTATCCGCGTTTCCTGTACGTGGACCGCGTGGTGGTGGCCGGCGACGCGCAAGCACGCGGCGCCGGCAGGGCGCTGTACCGCGAGCTGTACGCGCAGGCGGCACGCGATGCGGTGCCGCTGCTCGCCTGCGAGTTCGACGTCGAGCCGCCCAACCCCGTGTCCGCGCGCTTCCACGCCAGCTTGGGTTTTCGCGAGGTCGGGCGGCAATCGCTGCACGATGGCCGCAAGGCCGTCTCGCTGCAGGCGCTCGACGTCGCTGGCGACACGCCGCTGGCAACGTGGCGCGGCATAGCCCGTGCTGGCATCGCCGCCGAAGGGGAGTAGCTCCCGATCGCTGTCGCCGTCATGACGAGCCCGTGCTCCACGGGCCCGGGCTCCGGTGCGGCAGCAAGCCGCCCACCGGTTTGCGGGCAAGACCTTCGCCGTTCCTCGGCGATGTATGCGCAAGGTGAAGCCGAACGGGTTCGCGTGGCCGCCGTCGTGCCGCACGGCGGCAGGGTTCGAGTTGACCATGATCAATACTGCCGGCTTGACGAGGAGTACGCTCAAGAGCGGTGCCGCTTCATGCGCACTGGTCGTGCGCGTGAAGCGGGTTGGCCCGGCTTCCGTGAGGGGGCTGAAGCGGGCGTTTTGTGCGTCGAGGAATCAGCCCATGTCAAGCATTGCACGCTGGAATCCCGTCAAGGCGGTGACCGGTTTCGATCCGCTGGTCACCTTCGAGGACATGTTTCGCGGCCTGCGTCCGCGCGCGCCCTGGCGCGAACTGGAGGCGGCGGCGCCGGACATGCGCCTGGACGTCTCCGAGGACGACAAGTCGTTTCTGGTCAAGGCCGAGATGCCCGGCGCCAGCAAGGACGACATCCAGATCTCGATCGATGGCAACCAGGTCGCGATCAGCGCCGAAGTGAAACGCGAGACCACGAAGAAAGGGGATAGCCGGAGGGACCTGTACACCGAGCGCTACTACGGCAGCGTCTATCGCGCCTTCACCTTGCCCAGCGACATCGACGACAGCAAGGCGGACGCTCGTTACGACAACGGCGTACTCACCTTGAGCCTGCCGAAGAAGGCGAACGGCAGCGCGCACAAGGTCAAGGTCAGCTGAGTCGACCGGGCCGTTGCACGGCGCCGCTGCGCGGCCCGGGCAACGGTCGGCATGCCGATGCGTTGCCCGGGGGCGGCGGCACGGCCGCATGACGCGTGTGGCCGGACAACCCGCCCTGTCGCGGTGACGGCGAGGATCGTCGCGCCAGCGGGTTCGGGCCGTGAGCACGGTCACCGGCAAGACGAAGAACGGCTTCATCCACCAGGGGTGGCCGATAATGTCTTCCTTTTGACCGGCGGACATGATCATGGTCGACCATCGGCAGCCGCTGTGGCTGCTTCCGGGGTTCCTGTGTGATGAGGACCTGTGGCGCGACCAGCTGACCGGACTGGCCGACCTCGCCGAGTGCACGGTGGCCGACCTCGGCCACGCCGACAGCATCGCCGCGCTGGCGCGGCAAGTGCTGGCCGCGGCGCCGCCGCGCTTCGCGCTGGCCGGCTTCTCGTTCGGCGGCTACGTGGCGCAGGAGATCGCGCGCCAGGCGCCGCCGCGCATTGCGCGGCTGGCGCTGCTCGATACCTCGTTCCACGCCGATACACCCGAGCGCATCGCGCAGCGGCTGGCGGCCAACCGCACGGTCAGCCTGCCCGGGAAATTCCGCGGCATGACCGAACAGCTGCTGCCGGGCTTCGTGGCGCCGCCGCGGCTGCACGATGCGGCGCTGGCGCAGCGAATCAACGCGATGACCTTGCGCCAGGGCCGCGAGGTGTTCATCCGCCAGAACGCGATGCGGCGGGAGGACGGCGAGGCGGTGTTGCGCAGCCTGACGTGTCCGGTCATGGTGCTGTGCGGCCGGCTGGACGTGCTCACGCCGCCCGCGCTGCACGAGGCGATGGCGGCGCTGATGCCGCAGGCGCGGCTGGTGGTGGTGGAGGACAGCGGCCACATGAGTCCGATGGAGCAACCCGCGGCGGTGACCCGGGCGATGCGCGACTGGCTGACGGCGTAAGCTGTCGGCGCCGGTGACGCTGCCGGTTGGGCGGCGCGGACCTCCGCAACCTCCACGAGAGAGCACGACGATGACCGGCTTGCGCGTTCGAACGCTGTCCGACAAGGCCTTCGCCGTCGGCCTCGCGCTGAAGGGGCTCGACGGTATCGCCGAGGTCGTGGGTGGGCTGTGGCTGCTGCTGATCGGTCCGCTGCGGCTGCAGGCCTGGATCGGCGCGCTGGTTGCGCCGGAGTTGAACCAGGACCCCACTGACTTCATTGCGACGCACGTGCTGCATTGGGCCGCGCAGTTCGACCAGGGCTCGGTGCTGTTCGCGGCGGCCTACCTGCTGTCTCACGGTGTGGCGAAACTGGTGGTGATCGTGGAGATCCTGCGCGGCAGGCTGTGGGCTTACCCGGGCCTGATCTGGCTGACCGCGGCGTTTGCCGCGTACCAGATCTACCACATGGCGGTAGCCGGCCCCTCGTTCGGCTTCGTGGCGCTGACCCTGTTCGACCTGCTGATCATCGCGCTCACCGTGGTGGAGTACCGCCGGCTGCGGCATGCCGCCGGCAAGTCGCGCGCGGCGGGCTGACCGGCGCGCTTCGCCGTCGGGGCTGTCCGGCTGTCCGGCTGTCCGGGCGTGCGGCGGCGGCTGTCCGCGGACAGCCCGCCGACACCGGGCGCGAGTGTGTCCAAGTCAGGCGGCGCAAGGCGTTGCGCGCTTCATGGTGGGTTGGCACGGTGATTGCTCCCTCCGCATCACAGGGAACATTCATTCACGCGGAGACACATCATGAAATTCGAATCCCACATCCTGGCCGGCCTGTTCGTCGTCTGCTTCGCCGTCTGCGCGCTGGTCATGGGCGCCATGCTGACGGCCACCCCGGCTGCGGTGCAGCTGGCTGGCGCGGCTCATGCAGCGGTGGTGGTTCCGGTCGCCTTGGCCGGCTGAAGGGGTGGACGCGCCGGCACGCCGTCCTGTGCAGGCGGTGGCGAGGGCAAATCGCCGCACACCATGCCTTTAGTCATGCATGAAAGCGGCGAGTGTTGGGTAGGATCAGGGGTTTAGCCCACGACGAGATCCGTACCGATGAAGCATCCCATCGCGCTGGCCCTGGCCATTGCCCTGTCCGGCTCCATGGCCGCCTGCACCGACGCCGGCAGCGACAAGAGCGAGTCCGCCGCGTCGCCGGCACAGACCGATACGCTGGCCGTCGATGCCGACGATCCGCTGTTCCGCGAGAGCCCGCTGCCGCTGCACTACCCGCCGTTCGACAAGATCAGGGACAGCGACTTCGCACCCGCCTTCGACCGCGGCATGGCCGAGCAGCTCACGGAAGTGCAGGCGATCGCCGGCAACGCCGAGGCGCCCACGTTCGACAACACCATCGTCGCGCTGGAGAAGTCCGGGCGGACCCTCACCCGCACCTCGATTGTGTTCTTCAGCCTGGTCGGGGTGGACATCAACGATGCGCGCAAGGCGCTGCAGGCCCAGTACGCACCGAAGCTGGCGGCGCACCGCGACGCGATTTCGTTGAACCCGCAGCTGTTCGCGCGCATCCAGCAGCTGTACGACACGCGCGACAGCCTGGGCCTGGATGCCGAGGGCGTGCGCCTGATCGAGCGCTACCACACCAACTTCGTGCGCGCCGGCGCCAACCTGTCCGACGCCGACAAGACGCACCTGAAGGAGATCAACGGCGAGCTGGCGAAGCTGGGCACCGCGTTCAGCCAGAACGTGCTGGCCGAGGTGAACGATTCCGCGGTGGTGGTCGACACCAAGGAAGAGCTGGCCGGCCTCACCGACGAGCAGATCGGCGCCGCCGCGGCCGCCGCGAAGGCGAAGGGCCTGGACGGCAAATACCTGATCGCGCTGCTCAACACCACCGGCCAGCCGCCGGAAGCGCAGCTGCAGAACCGTGCCTTGCGCCAGCGCCTGCACGAGGCGTCGGTCGCGCGCGGCAGCCGCGGCAACCAGTACGACAACACCGCGATCGTGTCGCAGGTGCTGAAGCTGCGCGCCGAGAAGGCGAACATGCTCGGCTATCCCACCTGGGCCGCCTACGTGCTGGCCGACGAGACGGCGAAAACGCCCGAGGCGGTCAACGCCATGCTGACCCGCCTGGCGCCGCCGGCGGTGGCGAACGCGAAGCGCGAGGGCGCGGCGATCCAGGCGATGATCGACAAGGAGCAGGCGGCGAAGGGCGAGCCGACGTTCGCGCTCGAACCATGGGACTGGGCCTACTACACCGAGAAGGTGCGCGCCGCGAAGTACGACTTCGACGAGAGCCAGCTCAAGCCGTACTTCGAGATGAAGAACGTGCTGGAGAACGGCGTGTTCTACGCCGCCGGCCAGCTCTACGGGCTCAGCTTCAAGCAGCGCATCGACCTGCCGGTCTACCACCCCGACGTGCTGGTGTACGACGTGTACAACGCCGACGGCAGCCAGCTGGCGATCTTCCTGGCCGACATGTACGCGCGGCCGTCCAAACGCGGCGGCGCGTGGATGAACGCCTACGTGCAGCAGTCGGGCCTCACCGGCAACCTGCCGGTGGTGGCCAACCACCTCAACATCACCAAACCGGCCAGCGGCCCGACCCTGCTGACCTGGGACGAGGTGACCACGATGTTCCACGAGTTCGGCCATGCGCTGCACGGCATGTTCTCGAACGTGCAGTACCCGTACTTCAGCGGCACCAGCGTGCCGCGCGACTTCGTGGAGTTCCCGTCGCAGGTCAACGAGATGTGGTCCGACTGGCCGAGCGTGCTGGCGAACTACGCCAGGCACTACCAGACCGGCGCGCCGATGCCGAAGGCGCTGCTGGACAAGGTGCTGGCCACCTCGAAGTTCAACCAGGGCTTCGCCACCACCGAGTACCTCGGCTCGGCGATGCTCGACCAGAGCTGGCACCAGCTCGGCGCGGACAGGATCCCCGAAGCGAACGGCGTGATGGCGTTCGAGGCCGCCGCGCTGAAGGCCAACGGCACCGACTACGCGCCGGTGCCGCCGCGCTACCGCACGCCGTACTTCAGCCACATCATGGGCGGCTACGCGGCCGGCTACTACGCCTACATCTGGTCGGAGGTGCTGGACGCGAACACGGTGGACTGGATCAAGGCCAACGGCGGCCTCACCCGCGCCAACGGCGACCGCTTCCGCGCCGCCCTGCTGTCGCGCGGCGGCAGCAAGGACGCGCTGCAGCTGTTCCGCGACTTCACCGGGCAGGAGCCGAAGATCAAGCCGCTGCTGAAGCGGCGAGGGCTGGATGGTGCGTTCGACTGAGCCGGTAGCGCCTGCTGGGAACGAAACCGCCCGGAGCGACCCGGGCGGTTTTTTTTGCGTGATGCCAGGCACAGGAGCAGGTGCCGATTCCCGTAGACTCCATCCAGGCGCAAGCATCAGCGCCGGTTGCCCGCCGCCAGGTCTTCGCCGGAAACGCACGATGCCCTTCACCCCGCTGCTTCGTCGTTTGCGTGCCTTGCCTTGCCGTGCTGGCACTGGCTGCTGCTGGGCGTGTGCTTCGTTGCCGGCGCCGCCACGGGAGCGGTCTCGCCGTCGCAGCTGCAGGGCACGTGGGAAGTGGTACAAGTCGCCGTGGACCGGCGGGACCAGCCGCACTGGGCCTGGTTCCCCGATGACCCGCGGCTGCTCGGCCGCCGCCTGGAGATCGGCGCGGCAAGCATCGCGCTCGACGACGACTCGCGCGCCTGCATGCAGCCGGCGCTGTCGGACCTCGCGCCGGGCAGGTTGCAGGATTTCATCGGCCAGCGTTTTCCGCGCCCTGCACGCTTCGACACGCCCACCGCACCGACCCTGCACGACTTTGGCCTCGACCTGCCGGATGCGGTGGTCACGCCGGTGCAGATCCGCTGCACACTTGGGGCCTCGCCGTGGAACGGCGCCTGGCTGGTGCCACTGCCGCCCGGACGGCTGCTGACCAACTACGACAACGGCGGCTACGTGCTGGTGCTGCAGCGGCGCGAGCCGGGCGAGGCGATCCGCGCCTCCTTCGCCTGCAACAAGGCGCACTCCGCCGTCGAACGGGCGATCTGCGCCTCGCCCACCCTGGCCGGCTACGACCGCAGCGTCGTCGCCGCCTACCGCCGCGCGCTGGGCCTGGCCGGCGACGACGCTGGCGCGGTAAAACAGGTGCAAATCGAATGGCTCAGGAGCCGCGACGCCTGCGGCGCGAATGCCGAATGCCTCAGCCAGGCCATGCGCGAGCGCGTCGAGCAGTTGATGCAGTAGTAGGCGGCGGCAAGGGGTGGCGGGTCCCGGCGTGTCGGCATGCGCTGGTGTGCGAGTGCCGGGATGCATGGGTGGCGAAACCGGAACGGACTGACTATCGCCACCAATTTGGAATGACCAGCCGGCGGAACTGAAGATCTTGTTGCGACGGGCCGCTGCCGGCCAGAAGCTGTCACTCGCCTTGCGGCCAAACGGGAAATGGCGGGGCACCGCCCCCGCTTTTTTGAGTAGCATCTTGGCTTAACCCGGCACCCAACAAACGGCTTTCCTTTATCCGGAATACTCTTTGACTGCTCACTTTTTAGGGTGCCATTGGACATGAATCAAATAGGGGCTCCTCCATCATCTATTGAGTCCGAGCGTGATGCCGACTCGGGTGCACGCTCCGCGCGGATGATCTGGGAGGATCAGCCGGGTGTCGATGATCTGATCGATCCGCGCACTCCCGAATTCGCCAACGCCGTGATCACGGGGTTGGCGAGCGCTTTAGCATCATCGCCCGGTGCCTTAAAAAAAATGATGCGCGGCGCGGCCGCTGCCGCCGAAGATTTGAACGTTGAGCCGTTTCAGGGGCTGACGGAAGTTATCCAAAACGCTGATGATTTACGCGCCTCGGAAGTGCGTTTCGCCTTCCGCGACACGGATGTCGGCCGCGAGCTCTTGATCGTGCATGATGGCCAGCCAGTAGCGTGCCAGCACGTGCTGGGCATGGCGCTGCCGTTCGTGACGACGAAGACTCACAGAACGGATCAGCGAGGGCGGTTTGGCATTGGCCTGAAGACGCTCAAGCGCATCGCGGTTGATCTCGCGATCCATTCGGCGCCTTATCATTTTTCCGGGGATCAACTTTCGGTCCAACTTGTGCGAGCGGAAGGACCACTGCCCGGTTTCTACGATCCCGCGACCGACACGATGATCATCCTCCGCCTGAAACCAGATTTCAGCGAGGAGGGGCTGAAGGCTTGGTTAGCGGAGTGGGAGGACGACGGCCTTATCTTCCTGAGCTGGGTCTCGAGCTTCCGCTGGTGTGATCTAACCGGCGCTACCCTCGAGGGCCGCACCCTGAGCTTCGGCGCGTGGGAAAACGTTGCCCTGGTTGGAGGTCGCGCCCGCATCACGGCGCTATCGAGGCGCGAAATCCAGAGCGCGTCGGCTTCGTGGACCGTGTGGAGCGCGACCTTGCCGGTGCCCGGTCATCTGCATCCGGCTCATAAGGCGCGCGCCGAGGAAACGCGAATTTCCATCGCCGTGCCGAGCGCGGCGGGCGCGGGAAGTCTGTACATCGGATTCAAGACGCGGATCCCGCTGGATTTGCCATTCTCGCTCGACGCGCAATTCGATCCCAGCACCACGCGCGAGGTCTTGATCGAAAGCACATGGAACAACTGGCTCATCGAGCGATGCGGCGATGTGCTTGGCGAGATCGCGCATGGCCGTATGCTGGAGGCGCCCGAGGACGCCTGGCGCTTCGTGCCGGTCGCTGCTGAGTATGTCGGCAACGAAGGGGACCGCTGGCTGCGTGATGGCTTCGCGAAATCATTCGAGACCGCGCGCGATTGGATTGGGGAGCATGCGGCGATTCTGATTGGCGGCGCGCCGGTGGCTTTGTCGGACATCGCCTATGAATACGCCGACCTAAGCGATCTTCTGACCCCGGCCGATATCGAAGCGCTGGCCGAAGGATCGCGGGCGCTGTCGCGCGATGTTCGCGATGCTGGCGGCAGGTGGCGCACAGTGCTCGATCAAATAGGAGTCTGCGCCACTGTAGGAACCACTGAACTCCTTGAGGGCTTCAGGCAATCGCTGTTTCAACCGAAGGGACCAAGCTGGTGGGTGAAAGCCGCGCGCGTGTTGGTGGAAATCCACGCCGATGAGGAACTATTCGATGTGCCGTTCTGGCTGACTGATGAAAGCCGCGCCGTGGTATGCAAGCGCGGAGGCACAACTGCCAAGCCGCTCGTTCTCGGCGGAGAGTTTTCATTGTTTTCGCTACGCTGGAATCTGCTCGATCGCCTGCATGCGGCATACGGTATCGAGGAGGATGGCGATGTCGCGATTAAGTGGCTGGATGAACACGCGGCGTTCCAGACAAGCGTCGATACAGCGACAGAACTCGCGGCCTTCGCCGAGCGGTTCGCGGCCACGCCGCTAGAGATCGCAGACGCGGAATTGCGCGAGCTTCGCGATCGCTTCGATGATCTGAGGGACCATCGCGCGGGTGAGATCGGCCATGCCGTAGGCGCGGCGCTCATGGTGGATGGCTTCGTTTATAAGAATGGCAAGATGCACCGACAGAAGGTGCGTCCGACGGAAGCCTATCTGTGCAAGACGTTGGACAGTGACTTCCCCAACTGGCCCACGGCAGCCGAGAATATACCGGGCATTCATTGGATTTCCGCGGGGTACGATGAGAAGCTGAAGACGGGCGCCACGCGCGCGCACCGTAAGCGCGCGGATGGGACCACTTCGCGGGGGCCACGCAAGTTTTTCGCCCTGCTTGGCGTGGAAAACGCACCGCGACTGAAGCAAACCGGGTTGGTACTTTGGGGTGGCGCGACGCGGACCCGGGAACTTCGCGCGGCGCAGGCCGAGCAAGTGCCAGCTGATTGGATTAGTCCCGATCTCGATCGCGTCCTGGCCACATTCCCCAAGCTCTCCAAGAAGGAACTACGCGAGAGAAGTCCCGCTCTGTTCAAGGCCATCGGGCGTGCCTGGGAGCGGTCTTACGCAAGTCGCAAGATGGTGGCCTCTCAGCACGAGGCGCGCGTCTACGTTTACGCGAAGGCGCCTGTCACAGCGCAATGGCTGATTCAATTGCGTGAGACGCCGTGGATGGCGATCGGCAAGGGCGAGTTGGTGACGCCGAACGAAGCTGTGGTGAAGACTCAAGAGACTCAAACGCTCTACGCCAGCACCGCCTTCGCGGTCGGCATCGACCTCGGCGATTTTAGCGCGGACTTCGCCGCGACGGTTGGGTTGGTCACCTCGGTTCAAGTCAGCGATCTCGTCAAGCTGCTGCGCGACACGCGCGATGGGGTCAAAGACATCGATGACGCGCAAGTCATGGCGATCTATCGCAACATCGCAAAATACGTACCCAGTGCGGCCGTGTGGAACACCCGCATCGGCGACATAACCGTCCAGGAGTTGCGCAGGTTTTTCTCGGAGAACCAAGGTCTTATCCACGTCGGCGGCGATGTTTGGCGAAGGCCAAGCGAACTCATGCGCGGCAAGGACATCTTTCATGACCGCTCGCGCTTCGTGCCGGGCGGGCCGGCCTTGGCGAGCCTCTGGTCAGCCTTAGATGTGCGCGAGCCTACGCTCGATGACTGCCTTACATTCCTGAAGTCGCTGGGGGGGCAAGCGTACGACGTGGGGGTCACGTCACGCCTGATCGACGTATATCGCTATATGGAAGCCCTTTTGGCCAATGCTGAGCGGCGTCACCGCGAGCGCATGAAAACCCTGCCATTGTATTGCGGAGATTGTTGGGAATCCGAGCGGCCCATCTTCCTGGTCGAGGAATCCGAACTTAGATCGCAATTGGCGAATGCGTTGCCCGCCAAGAAGTTCTGGACGCCGCCTTGCGACCTTCGTGAGCTGCCGTCGTTCGTGGCTTTCACAGGCGTGACGCGGAGCGAGCCCACTTTGATCGTCGTGGATGATCGTGGGACGGCCCAGGATCGTGGCGATGGCAAGCGCGCTCACTTCCGGCAGGCGGTCGATCACCTCTCAGATGAACTAGCGCGCAACGATCCAGAGGTGCGCCAGCGCATGGCGATTGGCTGGGATGTGCTGCGAGAGATTCCGTTGTTGGTCCACGCCGGTCCGATCGCGGTTCTGGCGAGGGACGACGAATTGTCGGCGGCGAAAATTCCGATCCAGCTTCAGGCGTTGATCGTGCGCGATCCGCTCGAATTGCATGTCTGGGACGAAGCTCTGCCCAAGCGCGAATACGGTGGGCACGCGATCGCGTCATTGTTCCCGCATGCCTCGCGCCGCGGCATGGAGGCCGAATGGGTGGTGGCCTGGCAGGACGCGCGCGATACTGCGTCCGATGGCATCCGGCTCGCATCGGACGAGGAACACGCCGAGGCGATGGAAGACCGGGCCGCCAGGATTAACGCCGCACTGAAAAAGAAAATCTCAGTGAGCACACCCGGTGGGAAAGGCCCCGCCGTGAAGCCCCGAACCCTTAAGAACAGCGTTGGTCCCATTCTTGGCGCTACGCTGGTGTCGGGCAGCGATCCGAAGACAGCGCCACCACTAGCAAAACCGAAGCTGCACGACACGCCGCCACCGACAAAGCCATCGTATCCTGGATCGCGTACTGCACCGACGGCCTACACCGACCGCGATCTGGAACAACGCGGCTGGGAGTTGCTAAGCCAAGTGTTGGAAACCTCGGCGGAGGAACTGCTGGTTGACTTCCGCAATCGGCATGGCGTAGGTGCTGATGGTGCAATCGATTGGAAGACATTCGTTGAGATGAAAGCGACCGGCCGCGCGCCACAGGGTTCGATCGAAATGTCCAACGCCGAATACGAGCGCGCCAAGGAGCGCGGCAACGATTTCATCCTGGCTTTGGTCAGCGGCCTTGAAGATGGCTATCAGGACGAGGTGAGGTTGATATTCGATCCCGCTAACCGCGCGACCGTCCGCCCATTAAATGGCGTAAAGCTAGTCGCTTTGACAGACGCGCCCCTGGTGCTGATCTCGTTTGGGAACTCATCGGAGGAATGATCCGGCCACTTGCTCCATCGTTCGACGTCAGAGCCAGCCGACTTGGTCATGCTGTAAGTCCGCTTTGGGTCGGTAGCCGCCGTCGATCTAGAAATAATCAGTATGGCAGCGTGCTGGTCAGAATCTTCCGGGGCCGGCGATCCATCCTGTCGGCATGCGCTAGAGTCGATCGGCACCTGCCCCCGAGCCTGCTCCCTGTCCATGTCCGATCCTGTCGTTCCGGAGCCACGCCGCGCCCGCCCCGTATGCTGGCTGCTGTTCGCGCTCGGCGCGGTGTCGCTGGTGCTGGGTGTGGTCGGTACGGTGCTGCCTTTGCTGCCGACGGTGCCGTTCCTGCTGCTGACCGCTGCCTGCTGGTCGCGTGCGTCGCCGCGCTGGCATCGCTGGCTGCTGGCACGGCCGCGGCTGGGGCCGGCGATTGTGCGTTGGGAGCGCGAGCGCACGATCCCGCGGCGGGCCAAGTTCAGCGCGGTCGCGCTGATCGTGTTGTCGATGACCACGTCGATCTGGCTGCTGCACGATCACGCCTGGCTGCCGTGGGCGCTGGCGGGTGCGGCGGTGCCGGTGATCGTGTTCATCCTGCGCCTGCGGGAAACGCGCGACGGCGCGTGAGCATGCAGCGTCCGGCGTGGCCGCGCGCTGCGATGACGACGGTCGGCTGAAGCGGCGACTCAGTGCGCCGGGCCGTGCTGCGGCCAGTGCAGTTCGGCGACTACCGGAAAATGATCGGACGGATAGTGCCCGTCCTGGTGCGTGGTGATCGTGCGCAGTGCCGTGGCGTGCAGGCCGCGGTAGAGGATCCAGTCGATGCGCCGGTCCGGCGTGCCGGTGAAATCGTGGAAGGTGGCTTCCGGGCCACTGTGGGTGTCGGCAGCGAGCCTTGCGTCCTGCAGCAGCCCGGTGAGCAGAGTATGGGCAGGGCTGGCCGGGGTGGTGTTGAAGTCGCCGGTCAGCACGATCGGCAGGTTTGCGGGTACGGCTTGGAGGCGATGAAGGATTTCCTGCGCCGCGCGGGTGCGTGCCGGTTCGTCCTGGTCGCGGTAGGGGAAGTGTGTGTTGGCGTAGTAGAAGCGCTGGCTGCCGGCCTTCAGCTCGAAGATCGCCCAGGTCACCATGCGTGGGAACGGATGGCCCCAGCTGATGCTACCGGGCACGTCCGGCGTGTCGGACAGCCAGTAGTCGCCGGACTCCACCAGCTTGAGCCGGTCGGTGCGGTAAAGCACGCCCATGTGCTCGTCGCCGTCGTCGCCGCGGCGGCCGCGCCCGAACCAGGCGTAGTGCGTGAGCTTGCTGACCAGATAGTCGCCCTGCAGCTTGTACAGCTCCTGTGTGCCGATCAGGTCGGGCGCCTGTTCGCGGATGGTGCGCACCATCAGGTCGCGGCGCAGCTCCCAGCGGTTCGCGCCGTCGTCGGGGCTGGGCAGGCGCACGTTGAAGCTCATCACGCGCAGCGTCTGCGCCGCGGCCGGCGGCAACGGGAGCGACAGCATGACCACGGCGAGCAGCAGCGGGATGAGGCGCATGGCGGTTCCTTCGAACGCATCGGCATGGGAGGGCGTCGCTAGCATAACGGTGCCAGCGGCGTGATGATGCAGGCCACGCCCCTTCCCCGGACGCAAGATCATGTCGATGAAACCGCTGTCCCGAATCTTCCTGTTGCTCGCGTCGTTGGTCTTCGTCACCGCGGCGCCCGCAAAGCAGGCGCCCGATGCGCAGAAGACCGAGGCCTATATCGACCACGCGTGGACCACGCTGACGCGCTCGATGGAAGACTGCTCGGCCCTGCGCGATCCCAAGGTGGGCACGCAGCCGGTGCTGTACCTGCCGGCGAACCTGCCGACACCGCCGGGTCTGGCCGCGGTGAAACAGCGCTGCAACGTCGACGTGCACGTGCTGCCGCGGGCGATCGACCAGCTCGGCGACATCGCGTCGACCTCGCTGCCGCGGCAGGGCCTGCTCTATCTGCCGCATCCGTACGTGGTGCCGGGTGGCTTCTTCAACGAGATGTACGGCTGGGACAGCTACTTCATCGTGCTCGGCCTGGTCGCCGACCACCGCGAGGCGCTGGCGCGCGACATGGTCGAGAACGCGCTGTTCGAGGTGCAGTACTACGGCGCGGTGCTCAACGCGAACCGCACCTATTACCTCAGCCGTTCGCAGCCGCCGTTTCTGAGCTCGATGATCCGTGCCGTGCTGGACGACCCGGACAGCTTCCAGAGCAAGGCCGAAGCGCATGCATGGCTCGAACACGCGTATCCGCTCGCCGTGCGCGACTACTCCACCTGGACGCGCAAGGAGCACCAGGCCGGCGACACTGGCCTGGCGCGCTACTACGACTACGGCGGCGCCGCGCCGGTGCTGGAGATGCGCGACAGCAGCTACCTGCGCGGCGTGATCGACTGGCTGCTCGCGCACCCGTCGGAGGATCCCGGCTACCTGGTCAAGGCCGCCGAGCATCCGGATGCGGCCGAAGCCGCGCGACTGAAGACCGCCAGCTGCGACGTCGAGGCTTCGAAGGTCTGCGCCGGCGCCTGGTCGCAAGGCTATCGTCTGAGCGCCGACTTCTACCTCGGCGACCGCGCGATGCGCGAGTCGGGTTTCGACACCAGCTTCCGCGTGGGTCCGTTCAGCGGCTCCACCCATCACTACGCGCCGGTCGATCTGAACAGCCTGCTGTACCGCTACGAGCGCGACCTGCACGACTTCGCCGTGCAGCTGGGGAACGCGGCGGATGCGGCACGCTGGAACGATGCCGCCGCGGCACGGCGCGCGGCGATCGACAAGTACCTGTGGCGTGCCGACCAGGGCATGTATATGGATTACGACTTCGTGCGCGGCAAGCCGTCCGACTATCACTTCGTCGCCACCTTCTATCCGCTGTGGGCCGGCGCGGCATCGCAGGCGCAGGCCGAATCGCTGCGCGGCAAACTTGGCATCTTCGAGCGCAAGGGCGGCCTGCAGACCAGCGACCACGCCAGCGGCGCGCAGTGGGATGCGCCGTTCGGCTGGGCGCCGACCAACTGGCTGGGGGTGGCCGGGCTGGACGCCTACGGCTTCCACGACGACGCCCGCCGCATCGCGCACGAATTCACCGCCACCATCGACCGCAGCCTCGCCCACGACGGCACCATCCGCGAGAAATACAACATGGCCAGCGGCAATGCCGACGTGAAGATCAGCGCCGGCTACACCGCCAACGTGATCGGCTTCGGCTGGAGCAACGGCGTGTACCTGAAGATGCGGGCGCTGTTGCGCGAGTCCCCCGGCGAGCGCTAGGGAAGCCCTGATTTTGCTCGTCATTCGTGCGAAGGCAGGAAGCGCTTTTCAACAGACGAAGGTCTGGTCATCCAGCGCCCTTGCGTTCAGCAGTTTGGAGGCGCTGGATCCCAGCTTGACCAGCCTCCGGCTGTTGAAAGGCGCCTCGCTGGATGACGAGCGAAATCAGCGCTTCCCTGAAGGGGCGGTGGGCACGGCGGCTTCGGGCATAATCGCCGTGGCAGGGGACAGGGGGATACGCATCGCAGCTTCGGCAGTCCACCGGCTCGACCATCGGGCCGCGGCCGTGCATGCGTCGCCCGTGTCGCCGTGCCGGTAGCGGCGGGCAACCGCCTTGCGTCGTCCATTCACAGGGGAAAGGGAATGAACACCTACAATCCGTACGAGGCGCCGAAGGCCGACATCGCGGCGCCGCCGGCGAGCGACGCCGGCATCGGGCAGGTGGCCAGCGCGCAGAAGCTGATCATCTATTCGATCCTCGCCTATTTCGCGGGCGCCGCCGCGCGGGTCTGGCTCGGTCCGGTCGGTGTGCTGGTGGTATTGGCTGCGGCGCTGATGGGGCTGATCGGCACCTTCCGCCTGTGCTCGGGGTTGGGCTATTCGATGCTAGTGCGGGTGATCCTGATCGTGCTGATGTTCGTGCCGCTGATCAGCCTGATCGTGCTGCTGGTGCTGAACGCGAAGGCGACCGCCAGGCTGCGCGCGGCCGGTTATCACGTGGGGCTGCTGGGGGCGACGCGCTGAAGGCGCCGCGTCGGCGTGCATGCCGCCGGCGCGGCTTCAGGGGGCGGCGAGTCTGGCGGTCATGGCGCGTCCGACGCCACACTTGAGGTAGGGCGAGCTGCCCAGCCAGCGCGCATCGGGGTAGTAGGAGAACACGTATTGGCCGCCCTTGAGCGCGTCGATCAGCGGCCGCGCGATCGCGTTGCGCACCGCCGGGCAGCCGTAGCTGCGGCCGATGCGACCCTGCTGGCGGGCGATGGCCGAATTGACGTAGGCCGCACCGTGGATCACCAGCGCGCGCTCCAGCGCATGATCGTTGGTGCCCGGTTCGAGGCCTTCCATGCGCAGCGAGTAACCGTTGTGGCCGTCATAGGTGCCCAGCGTGCGGAACAGGCCCAGGCTCGATTGCAGGCTCTCCGGCCGGTTCGAGAAGGCCGTCGCCAGGTTCTCGCCGGTGTTGCGTCCGTGCGCCACCAGCTCGTGGTACAGCAGCTTGCGCTTGGCCAGGTCGAACACCCACAGTCGCGGCTCGGTGGAGGGTTTCGAATAGTCGATCACCGCCAGCCGGTCGGTAGGCGGCTGGCCCTGCGCGGTGGCGCATTCGGTGGCGGCCAGCGCCAGAGCGATCACCTTCGGGTTCGCGTGCGGCGCGAGCTTGCTGAGCGCGTCCTGCAACGACGGTTCCGCGGCATGCGCCGTGGCGAAACCGCTGCCGAGAAGCAGCATCAGGACGGCGGCGGGGCGTGGAAATCGGCTCATCGAAACGGCAGGGCTGGGATCGGCTCGGGCATGCGGTGGTCGATCCTAGCAGCCCCTCGTTAAGAACCCGTCGCGCGCGGCCGGCGCTTGCGCCGACCGGCAGCTGTGCTATGACAGGCGGCATCCCCTGCGCAGGATCGTGCCGTGCCGCCAAAAATCCCCCGTGCCGTTCGCGTCATCATCCTGCTGGGCCTGCTGCTGGGAGTGGCCGCGCAGGCGCAGCAGCCCGACGTCCGGCAGGCCGCGGGCGAGCAGCCGCTGAGCCCGGTGGCCGAGCAGATCCGCGAGCGGGTCGAACAGTGGCGCGGCGCGCATGCCGACGCCGATGCCGTCGGGACGCCCGGCGGCGCGGTGGCGGTGTTCTACGAGCAAAACCGTTTCGCGCCGGCGTGGACGCGCCCGGACGACCTCGATCAGCTGCTGGCCGCGCTGCGCGATGTGGCCACGGACGGCCTCGACCCGCAGGACTATGCGCTGGACGAGCTGCAGCGCGGGCGCGCCGTGCTCGTCGACCCGCGCGCCACGCCGCAGCAGCGCGCGCAGTTCGACCTGCTGGCCACCGATGCCTGCCTTGGCGCGCTGCTGCATCTGTATCGCGGCAAGGTCGATCCGGCCACGCTGGACACCCACTGGAACTTCGATCCGCGCCAGCTCGACCAGGCACGGGGCCTCAAGGCGGTGCGCGATGCGCTGGCGCAAGGTACGGTCGGCGAGTTGTTCGCGCGGGCGCGGCCGCAGCATCCGCTGTACGGCCAGCTGCGCACTGCGCTGGCGAAGCTGCGCGAGGTGGCGGCGCAGGGCGGCTGGCCCGCGATTGCGGACGGCGCCACGCTGAAGCCGGGCACGCACGATGCGCGCGTGCCGGCACTGCGCCAGCGGCTGCAGTTGGTCGGCTATGCGGTGGGTGCGGGCGTGGACGACCTGTACGACCCGACGCTGGAGGCCGCCTTGAAACAATTCCAGCGCGAACAGTACCTGACGCCCGACGGCCACCTGGGCAAGGCCACCCTGGCGGCGCTGAATGTGCCGGTCGCGGCGCGGATCGACCAGCTGCGCGTGAACCTGGAGCGCGCGCGCTGGCTGCTGTACCAGCTGCAGGGCGATTTCGTGGTGGTCGACATCGCCGGCTACCAGGTCGCCTACTACAAGGACGGCAAGCCGGTGTGGCGCTCGCGCGTGCAGGTGGGCAAGCCGTACCGCAGCACGCCGGTGTTCAAGTCGAAGATCACCTACCTCACGCTCAACCCGACCTGGACGGTGCCGCCGACCATCCTGAAGAACGACATCCTGCCGAAGGTGCGCAAGAACCGCGGCTACCTTGCCGCCAACCGCATCCGGGTGCTGGACAATCAGGGCCGCGAGCTGTCGCCCTCCAGCGTGGACTGGGCCAACCCGCGCGGCATCGTGCTGCGCCAGGACGCCGGCCCGGGCAATTCGCTGGGCAGGCTGGTGATTCGCTTCCCGAACGACTACGCGGTATACATGCACGACACCCCGCACCAGGAGCTGTTCGCCAACGAGCGGCGCACCTTCAGCTCCGGCTGCATCCGGGTGGAACGTCCACGCGAGCTGGCCGAGCTGCTGCTGGATGATCAGCAGCGCTGGGACCGCGCGAGCATCGACGGCGCGATCGACACACTGAAGACGCAGACCGTGATGTTGCGCAAGCCGGTGACCCTGCTGCTGGCGTACTGGACGGTGGACCTGCGCGAGGACGGCCGGGTCGGCTTCCGTCCCGACGTGTACGACCGCGACCCGCCGCTGCTTGCCGCGCTGGAGCGTCCGCGCGTGTCGCCGTGGCTGCCGGTGGTTGCGACGCCGCCGTGAGGGACCCCCGAAAATCCGGTTTTGTTCGTCATCCCGGCTTGCGCCTGCTGTCCGGAATATTTTCAGAAGCGCGCTCGCCGCGCGCCGCGGCCCGCTGAGGGGTCTTTCCCATGGTCACTGCCCACAGTGTCGAGGCTCCGACAATCCCCCCACTGTCATTCCGGCGAAGGCCGGAATCGCACTTGAACGACAAAGAGAGCCATCACGCGTGAGTCGCCAACCAGAGGTCATGGCCAACACGATGCACCTCTTCACGATTGAAGTGCGATTCCGGCCTTCGCCGGAATGACGAGGGGGGTGGACATTTCGAGTCGAGGCGGCGCTCCATGAAGCAAAAAAAGGCCGCGCCAGGTGCGGAACTGGCGCGGCCAGGGTTGGAACCGATCCACTGCCAATGCACCGGTGCCGGCGGCGGAGCGCTCCGCGCCGGCCCGCGCAGCATGCCGGGCGCGCGTCTCACCGACTGGGATGGCCCTGATCCCGGTCAGGGCGCCCGGGCGGGGCGCCGGTCACCATCGCCGCCGGCGGATAGGCCGCCCTCAACCCTGGAGACCGTACCGATGCTGTTTCAAGTGAAGGATCTTGCCGGCGCCACCGGCGCCATCGCCGCCATCCTGCGTGCCCATGACGCCACCGCGAAGGTCACCGCGGATGCCGTCGCCGGACAGATCGACGTATCGGCACAGCTGACCTCCGGCCAGGTCATCACCGCACTGCAGGAGGCGGGCTATGAGGCCGCACGCGTGTCCGAGCCGCGGCAGATCCACGTCAGCGGCGGCAGCACCTGCTGCGGCAGCTGCTCATGATGCGTTGACGTCGTCGTCCGTGCCGCGTGGCCGCGCCGAACGCGGCTTGCGCGGCCCCGGCGCGGAGCGGCGGCCCTGCGCCGCGTCGATGGTGTCGATCCAGCCCGCGCGTGCCTGCGGGAACGCGTCCGCGTAGGGCACATACGGCTTGATGTCGAGGATCGGCGTGCCATCGAGCAGGTCCACCCCGCGCACGCGCAGCGCGCCTTCCTCCACCGCCACCAGTTCCACCGCGGACAGCCCGATCGCATTGGGCCGGTGCGGCGAGCGCGTGGCCAGCACGCTGCGCTTGCCGCCGCCGCGCGGCGGACGCACCTCGGCCTTCCAGCCCTCGCTGCGATGGAAGGCGAACAGCAGCCAGATGCGCTCGAAGCCGGCGAGGTCGCGGAACGCCGCCGCGGGGAAGCCGGCCACGAACTCGACCACCGCTTCGGCCGCCGCCCCCGTCTCGGTGCCGGCCACCACGGTGGGCTGGTGCGGCGCGTCGATACGCTGCGCATACGGCGAGCGCACGAAGGCGATCGGATGGCAGGACAGGGCGTGCAAGCTATCGGGCGCGGTGCTCATTGCGGCATTATCGCTCCTTCGCCCCGCATCCCCGCCGAGGACGCCATGAAGTTTCTCGTGATGATCTACTGCGACGACGCCTTGCTGGACGCGCTGCCCGAAGGCGAGTTCGACACCTTGATGCACGGTTGCTTCGCCAAGGCCGACGCCTTGCGCGCGAACGGGCAACTGCACGACTCGCAACAGCTGGAAGCGCCGGCGACGGCGCGCACCGTGCGCGTGCGCAACGGCGCCACCAGCGTGGTCGATGGCCCGTACGCCGAGACCAAGGAATACCTGGGCGGCTTCAACCTGATCGAGGCTGCCGACATGGACGAGGCGGTGCGCATCGCCTCGACCTTCCCGTGGTCGCGTACCGGTGCGATCGAGGTTCGCCCGATCCGCGACATGGATGCGGTGCGGCGGCAGGTTGGCGCCTGACATGCGCGACGACGACGATTTCGAGGATGACCGCGACTTCGACGACGAGGACGACTCGGTCGAGGCGAAGGTGTGGCAGCTGCTGCTGCTGATCAATCCCGGCGACGAGGAGACCGCGCTGCAGCAGTTCGGCGAATACCGCGAGGCGCTCGCCGAAGACGGCGACGCCGAGCCGGTGGCGCTGATCGCGCGGGTGATCGACTGGCGCTCGGGCTTCATGGTCGCCGAGGACGACGTGCGCTCGCTGGTGCAGGCGCTGGACGAACTGGCCGCGCGCTGGAACCTGTCGATCGACTGGGGCGGCGACCCGGGCGACGACGACTATTTCGACGATGCCGATGCCGGCAGCCTGCTCGGCATCGCCTACGATCGCCTGGCCGAATCCGGCTACACCTTGTGGACGTGGGAAACCGACGACGATTCGTACGCCGGCTGGATCACCCTGACCCGCGACAACGAACCAATGCGCGAACTGGCCGCGGCGTTGCACATCAATTTGCGCCTGGGTAGCGATTTCGGCTGAGCCGCGCGAGACGAGGGAGGCAGCCATGCTGCAACTGATCGGCTTCGATGGTGACGACACGCTGTGGCACAGCGAGGGCTACTACCGCCAGGCCGGCGAGGCGTTCGCCGCCATCATGGGGCGCTACGTGAACCTCGGCGACCAGCACGTGCATGACAGCATGCTGGCTACCGAACAGCGCAACCTCAAGCTGTTCGGCTACGGTGCCAAGGGCATGGCGCTGTCGATGGTGGAGACCGCGATCGCGGTCAGCGATGGTCGTATCTCGGCGGCCGACATCCATCGCCTGGTCGAGCTGGGCAAGACCGTGCTGCAGCATCCGGTGGAACTGCTGCCGGGTATCCGCGCGGCGGTCGAGGCGGTGGCGGGGAAGTACGAGGTGGTGCTGATCACCAAGGGCGACCTGTTCCACCAGGAGAAGAAGGTGGCCGAGTCCGGCCTGGCCGACCTGTTCCGCCGCATCGAGATCGTCTCGGAGAAGAACGCCGTTACCTACCGCCGCGTGCTGGGCGAGTTCGCGCTGCAGCCGGCACAGTTCGCCATGGTCGGCAACTCGCTGCGCTCGGACATTGAGCCGGTGCTGCGGCTGGGCGGCTGGGGCGTGCACCTGCCGTACCACGTGACCTGGGCGCACGAGCTGGAGAACGGCCTGGCCGCCGACGAGCCGCGCATGCTCACGGTGGATGCGCCGGCGGCGATCCCGGCGGCGGTGGAACGCCTGCGCGAACTGGCGAGCGCCGCCGCGTAGGGCGAACCTTGTCCGCCGCCGCGGCTAGTCGTCGAAGCCGGTGTAGTCGTCCGGGAAGATCGGCGTGCCGTCCGCTTCCAGGCCCTGCATGTCGGCCAGCGCCTTGGCGGCGGCGGCCTCGGCAATGTTCTTGTCGCGGAAGCTGCGGTTCTCGCAGATCGCGTAATACACCGGGAAACCGTGGCGGCGCGGGGTGATCGCCAGCCACGCCGCATAGCGCGAACCTTCCAGTGTGGCGCCGGAGCGGGCCAGGTAGTCGTTGAACTCGCGCTCGGCCATCGGCGGCGGCTCCGGCTGGGGTGGGGCGTGCAGTGTATCGCGTGGCCCGCTTGCCTCATCATGGCGCGATGAACGCCGACGAGCCGCCCGTGCCGCGCATCGTGCTGGACACCAACGTGTGCCTGGACCTGTTCGTGTTCCACGACGCGCAATCCGCCGCGCTGCACGTGGCGATGCAGCGCGGGACGATCGAGGCGGTGACGCGAGCAGACTGCCGCGACGAGTGGCGGCGCGTGCTGCACTACCCGCAGTTGCCGGTCACCGACGCCACCCGGCCGGCGATCGAGGCGGCGTTCGATGTGCTGGTGCGCTGCCTGCCCGACAAGCAGGCCATGGTGCCGGCCGCGCTGCCGCTGCCGCGTTGCGCCGATCCGGACGACCAGAAATTCCTGGAACTGGCGCAGGCCTCGGGTGCGCGCTGGCTGGTCAGCAAGGACAACGAACTGCTGAAGCTGGCGCCGCGCTGCGCGCGCGACGCACTGTTCTGGATCGGCCTGCCGCAGGCGTGGCCGCCGTACGAGCGTTGAGCGTCGCAGCGTCGCCGGTACGGTGCCATGGTGTACTCGCAGACCCGCTTGCCGAGATGCGCCATGCTCACCCCGCACACCATCGACTGCCCCTACTGCGGCGAACCGATCGGGATCCTGGTCGACGCCTCGATCCCCAGCCAGCTGTACATCGAGGACTGCCAGGTCTGCTGCCGGCCGATCACGCTCAGCGTGGAGATCGACGCGGACGGTGAACTGCAGGTGCGCGCGACTGGCGAGGACGAAGCCTGAAGTTGGCTCCTCGCACGGCAGGCGAGGAAGTCAGCGCTCTCTGCTCCTCCCCTGCATGGCAGGGGGAGGTTGGCGACCGCAGGGAGTCCTTCAGGTGAGGGGGTGCTCCATGCGGGCGAAAAAGAGCAAGAGCACCCCACCCCGACCCTCCCCTGCGTTGCAGGGGAGGGAGCCGCGACCTCCAGCTCCTCACCGTTATCCGGTAAATGCCGCCGACGTGACGATGCCGATGCCTTGTGCCTGCAGCGCGGCGCGGGTGGTTTCGTCGCTGGCCGGCGTCACCGGGCGGCTGAGGTGCCACAGCACGCTGGCGCGGAAGCCCAGTGCCTGCGCGTCCTGCGCGGTCCACAGCACGCATACGTTGCGCGCCAGACCGCACACGAACACCTCGTCCACGCCGCGCTCGCGCAGCCAGCCGGCCAGCCCGGTGCTGGGGCGCGCGCCGTGCGGGCCGTGGTTCTCGCGAAAGCCGCTGTAGGAATCCACGGCGCCGTCGCTGCCTTTGCGGATCACCGCGTCCAGCGCCGACCAGTCCACGCCCGGATGCAATGCGGCGCCGGGCGTCCCCTGCACGCAATGGTCCGGCCACAGTGTCTGCGACTGGCCGTACAGCGCGATCTGCTCGAACGGCGCGTGGCCCGGGTGCGAGCTGGCGAACGAGACGTGTCCGCGCGGGTGCCAGTCCTGGGTCGCCACCACGTGACGGAAGCGGCGCGCGCGCAGCAGTGCGTCGAGGCCCGGCACGATCGCGTCGCCCTCGTGGCAGGCCAGCGTGCCGCCGGGCATGAAGTCCGGCTGCACGTCGACCACGATCAGCGCGGCATGGGGTGAGAGGGGCTGGCTCATGGCGTGGCAGGCGCAGGGAGGGTCCGCCCAGTCTAGCGCGCGCGCCGCGATGCGCCGGCATGACCCATAATGCGCGCTGCGGCGGCAATACGAATCAGGGGCAGGCGATGCAGTACGACCAGTCGTGGATGGGTTACGGGATCGTCGGCGGGCTCCAGGCCGGCCTGATCTCGGCGGCGGCGGGACTGCTGCTGTTTTTCGGGTTCCACTGGCTGGGTCGGCGCAACGGCTGGAGCTGGGGCCAGAAGATCGGCTGGTCGTTCCTGCTGGCGACCGCGCTGACCGCCGGTGGCGATCTGTGGAACCTGTTCTATTTCAATTACGGCCGGTTGCAGTCGCTGCAGCTGCTGAAGGTGAAGCTGGCCGAAGTGCACGACCCGGACCACATGGGCCTGCGCGCGCTGTGCGAATTGCTCGGCGTGGCGCTCGGCATCTACCTCGGCTGGGTAGTCGCCAGCGGCGACTGGCGTCGCCGCTTCGGCGGGCGCAGGTAGCGGTTCCTCAGCGCGCCGGCAGGCGGTGCGCGAACATCCACGGCCACAGCGACGCGGTGGCGTAGGCCTGCGGCCAGGAGACGTGGCCGACGCCCGGGAATTCGGTGTGGCGCACCTCGCTGCCGCGCGCCTGCAGCGCGGCGTCCATGCGGCGCGATTCCGCCGGCGGCACCACGTCGTCATCGGCGCCGTTGAAGATCCACGTCGGCAGCGCGCCGATGTGTGCGGCGACCCAGGCGTAGCGGTCGCCGACGTCGGCGGGAATGCCCACCACCTGCAGCTCGAGGCTGTCGTTCGGGTGACGGATGCCGCCGCAGATGATCGCGGCGGCGGCGAACATGCCGGGGTGATCCAGCGCGATCTGCCAGGCACCGTAGCCGCCCATCGACAGGCCGGTGAGGTAGAGCCGCCGGCGGTCGCCGTGCCATTCGCCGAGGCTGTCGTCGAGCGCCTTGAGTGCCATTGCCTCGATCGCACCGTTCCATTGGCTGCCGTCAGGCGCCTGCGGGATCACCACCACGGCCGGGAAATCCGCGCCGTGCTGCACCAGCCAGTGCGGCAGGCCCTGGCTGAGCTGGGCGCGGTTGTCGCTGCCGCGCTCGCCGCTGCCGTGCAGGAACAGCACCACCGGCCAGTCGCGTTTGGCCGTCCAGCCTTCCGGCACGAACACCTGGTAGCGGTAGCTGACGCCGTGCAGCTGCAGCGAGCGTTCCACGAAGCGCGGCGCTTCGCCGGCGCGGGCGGCCACGCCGGTGGCCATCAGGCAGAGCAACAGGACGAGTCGGTGCATGAGTGTTCCTACAGCAGGGGGTCGAACAAGCGTGCCACATGCATGGCCACCCGGTGCAGGTAGGGTGCCTCGCGGTATTCGCGCTCGTCGATCGCTTTGGCGCGGGTGAAGTCGGCGTTGAACATCGCCGCCACCTCGGCGGCGAAGGCATGGTCCACCGCCAGCGCGGCGACCTCGAAGTTGAGCCGGAACGAGCGGCTGTCCAGGTTCAGGCTGCCGATCGCGGCGGTGTCGCGGTCGATCAGCAGCGCCTTCTGGTGCAGGAAGCCGGGCTGGTAGCGGAACACGCGGATGCCGGCGCGCACGGCGGCGTAGGCGTGCAGGGTGGAGGCGAGGAACACGGTGCGGTGATCCGGCCGTGCGGGGATCAGCACGCGCACGTCCACTCCGCGCAGCACGGCCAGCTGCAGCGCGGCGCGCACCGCGTGGTCGGGCACGAAGTACGGTGTGCTCAGCCAGACGCGCTGGCGCGCTGCGTTGATCGCGGCGGCGAAGAACAGCGAGCCGGTCTCCTGCGGGTCGGCCGGGCCGCAGGCCACCACCAGTGCGCTGGCGTTGCCGTCGGCGGGCGGCACCGGGCACAGCGGCAGCGCCGTGCCGGTGATCCAGTGCCAGTCGTCGGCGAACAGCTGCTGCAGGTCGGCCACCGCCGGCCCGGCGAGTTCCAGCTGGGTGTCGCGCCACGGCGCCAGCGGCGGCTTCAGGCCCAGGTATTCGTCGCCCGCGTTGAGCCCGCCGACGAAACCGCGCGTGCCGTCCACCACCAGGATCTTGCGGTGGTTGCGAAAGTTCAGCTGGAAGCGGTTGCGCCAGCGGCGCGTGGCGAAGCGGTGGATCGCCACGCCGCCGGCGCGCAGGGTCTCGACGTACTGCTGCGGCAGCGCGTGGCTGCCGATGCCGTCGAACAGCACGCACACGCGCACGCCGGCGGCGGCGCGCTCCAGCAGCACCTGCTGCAGGCGCCGGCCGAGCGTGTCGTCGTGGATGATGAAGAACTGCACCAGCAGGCTGTGCCGGGCGCCGGCCATCGCGCCGAGCATGGCCTCGAACGCGGCCGTGCCGTCGATCAGCAGGCGCAGCCGGTGGCCGCTGCGGAACGGCCGCCGCTGCAGCGCGCTGATCGCGGCGTAGCGCTCGCAGCCCGGGTCGACCGGCGCCGCGGCGTCGGCCGTGGTGGACAGCGCGGGCGCCGCCGGCGCGCGGTGTCCGGCGCGGTAGCCGAGGAAGCGGCTGGAGCCCAGGTACAGGTAGGGCAGCAGGGTCACGTAGGGCAGCAGCAGCAGGCCGAGCGTCCAGCCAACCGCGCCCTGCGGCGTGCGCATGTGCATCACCGCATGCATCGCCGCGAACAGGCCCAGCAGGTGCGCCGCAGCGATGCAGGCGGTGAGCAGGCTGGCGGTCATCGCGGGCCACTCGATGGCAACGCCGGGCATGTGGAGATCATGAACAGGCGCTCAGCCGCCCAGCAGCTGGTCGGCCAGGTGGCGCGCCTGCTGGCGGATTTCCGGCATCGCGGTGGATTCCCACAAGGTGCCGCGCAGCAGGCTGCCGATGGCGAATAGGTTCGGCCAGCAGCGCTCGCCGTGCCGCAGGTGGCCGTCGCTGTCGGCCTGCACGCCGAGGCCGAGCGGGTCGGGCGCGATATGCGCGTTGGTGAGCAGCTGGCTGAGCAGCCGGTGGTTGCAGCGGCGCAGATCGGTTTCCAGGCCCACGGTCTGGATCACCAGCTCGGCGTCCAGCGTGTGGGTCGCGCCGGCGTGGCCCACGGTCAGTTGCAGCGCATCGCCGGCGAGCTCCACCGCGTGCACGCGTCCGCACTGGCGTTGCAGTCGGGCGTCGCGTTCGAGCGCAGCGATCGCCTCGCGTACCTGCGGCGGCATGCGGTGGCGCACGCGCTCCCATGCCCAGCGCGCGTGGCGCATGAAGCGCGCGCGCTGCTCCGGCGACAGCTCGGCCCACAGTGCCGGCAGGTGCGGGCGCAGGCTGTCGACGACGGTGCGCCACTCGCCTTCCTGCGCGATCGCCTCGCGCAGCAGGCGCATCCAGCGGTGGATCTCCGGCGCGTCGCGCATCGCCTCGACCAGCTCGGCGCCGTCGCCGCTGGGGGCGGCGGCTGCGGGCAGGTGCGCCGCCGGCAAGCTGCCGTGACGGGAGATCGCGACGAATTCGGCCTGCGGCCACTGCATGGACAGCTCCAGCAGCACGTCGACCGCGGTCAGCCCCAGCCCGATCAGCACGACCTTGCGCGGCGGCGGTTGCAGCTCGGCGGCACCGGCCAGCAGCGGCCACGGGTCGACCACGTAGCGACCGCTGGCGAGCGCGGCGGCGCCGACGCCGGCCAGCGGCTGCGGCGGCAGCGCGCCCAGCGCCAGCACGGCGGCGTCGGCCCGATGGCTTTCTTCGCCGTGGATCACGGTGACGCCATCACGCTCGGGCACCAGCGCATCGACCGCGAACGGGATGATGTTGACGTGGTGCCCGCGCGTCTTGCCATGCCGCAGCGCGCGCGCCACCTCTGCCTCGAGGTAGTCGCCATAGCGGCGGCGCGGCAGGAAGTCGGTGCCGGCGACGGCGGGGTCGTCGCGCTGCACGAAATCCAGGAAGCCGCGCGGCCTGCCGGCGAACATGCTCATCGAAGCCGCGCGCACGTTCAGCAGATGGCGCTCCGACATGGTGCCGTAGGCCACCCCGCGCGCCGGCGCGCCTCCGCCGGTGAACCAGTCCAGCTGCAACGGCTGCGCCGCCGCACGCTCCAGCAGCTCGCTGAGCAGCGTGGCGGCCGCGGCGCCGCCGCCGATGATGGCGACCCGTCGAAACATGGACTCCCCCGTGCGTGCGGTGGCGGGCGGGTCAGCCGGACAGGCGGCCGGCGATGGCGTTGCGTCGTGGCGGCGCCATCCAGCGGCCGGCGGGTTCGGCCTGCGTGCCGATGACGTGCCCGGCCAGCTCGCCGCCGTAGACGTGCAGCGAAAGCGCGGTGTCGTGCCGCGACAGGTTGCGGCAGCGGTAGGCCTGCGCGCAGTCGCTCTCGAACCAGAAACCGTCGCCCGGGCCGAGCCAATGGCGGCCATACAGGCTCAGTTCGCCGGAATCGGCGCGGTCGTACGTCTGCACCTCGAGCGCGCCCACCAGGGACATTTCCAGACCCCACCGGCCGCTGTGGTCGTGCACCGGCGTGGCGTGGTTCGGCGGCCAGGCCAGCACCAGCACGCTGACCGGCGGCTTGTTGCGCTCGGCCAGCTGCCAGCGTTCGAAACCGTGCCGGCGCCGCCGCAGGTCGGCCAGCCGGGTGGCCAGCGCCGAGGCATCCTGGTGCACCACGCGACCCAGTTCGCGCGCCATGGTGGCGAGATCGGGGTGTTCGACGCCGGTGTGCTCGAGCGCGATCGCGCGCAGAATTTTCAGGAGATGCTGGTACTTGCCCATGCGTTGAACCTGGCAGGGTGAACAAGTGCCAGTGGAGCATGCATATCGTTAAAGGTGCGTAAGCCAATAGTGTTTCGGCGGCACCGGCGCGGGGCGCCCGGCTGGCGCGTTCGCCGGCCGGGCGCCAGCAGCGAAAGTGCTAGTCGCGCAGGTCGAACGTCACCGGCACCCGCGCCCATGCGCGCACCGGCTGCCCGTCCACCATCGCCGGCTGGAATTGCCAGCCGGCCAGCACCTGTTCGGCGGCGCTGCGGTCGAGCAGCAGGTAGCCGCTGCCACGCTCCACCGACACCTGCACCGGCTTGCCGGTTTCATCCACCAGCACGCGCAGCAGCACCGTGCCGTGCATGCGCTGCTGCAGGGCGCGGGTGGGGAAATGCAGCGGCGCCGAGCGATAGGCCAGGCTGGCCTCGACTGGCGCCGCCGCGGCCGGGCCGGGCGTGGCCGCCTTCGGCAGCAGGCTCGGGGCCGCTGGCGGCGCGGCGACGTTGCCTGCGGCGGCGGGCGCAGCGGCTGGCGGACTGCTCGGCAGCGGCCGCGGGTGCGCGACGGGCGCGGCGGGCGGGTGCGGTAGCGGTTTCATCGTGACCGGCGGCAGAGGCGGGGGCGGCTTCGGTTCGTCCAGACGGAGCGTGGGTATCGGGTTGATCTGTTCGATCGCGTGGAAAAACGCCGGGGCGCTCGGCCGCGAGGCGATCACGATCACGGCCAGGTTGAGTGCGATCGCCGCGCTGATGGCGGCGATGCGGTCGGGGTGGGGACGATGAGCAACGGCCAGGCTTGCGGACGACATGGCGACCTCCTGACAGCGATGGGCTGGATGCATCCGTGCACGCTGCGCGGGGGCGCAGGGGGATCGTGGGGACGCGCCTGCAGGCTATGCCCGGCGCGAATTTCCGCGCAAGTGGCCGTCCAGAAGGCTATTCGTCGAAGGGCGGTTCGGTGCGCCGGCCGGCGCGGCAGGCGGCCGTGCGGACGGCTGGGTGCGGCCCACCGCGAACGGGTTCCGGCTGCGATCACGGACCGGGGCGGGCGTGGATTCGCGGCGGCCGGGCGTGCGGTGCGGTGCCTTGAAGCCAATCGTTGCGCAGCTTCCCGCATGGCGTGGAAGGCGCAAGCGGAGCAATCGTAAGATCTTGCAAACGAGAATAAATATCAATATCGTCCTATGCCCAACCGGGCCGATGTGCCCGCCCATCCACCCAAGGCAGCTCCATGTCCAATCCAAACCCTCTCACTGCGGCGCTCGCTGCGGCGCTGCTTCTCGCGTTCGCCCCGCCCGTCGTCGCCGGATCCGCGTCGGGTCCGGAACAGGCCACCAATCTCAAGCCGGTCAATGTCCGCGCGGCGAGTGTCGACGGCTACGCGGCGGCCGGTACCGACACGGCGACCCGGACGCGTTCCCTGCTGCGCGATATCCCGCAGTCGATCACGGTGGTGACCGGCGACCTGATCCGCGACCTGGCGATGACGAGCATGGCCGACGCCGTGCGCTACATGCCCGGCGTCGGCATGGGGCAGGGCGAGGGCCACCGCGATGCGCCGATATTGCGCGGCAACGGCTCCACCGCCGATCTGTTCATCGACGGCATGCGCGACGACGTGCAGTACTTCCGCGACCTGTACAACATCGAACGGGTGGAGGCGCTGAAGGGGCCGAACGCGATGATCTTCGGGCGCGGCGGTTCCGGCGGCGTGCTCAACCGGGTCAGCAAGGCGGCCGATGGCCAGCAGCACCGCGAGCTGTCGCTGCAACTGGGCGAGCAGCAGCGCCGGCGCCTTACCGCCGACTTCGGCGAGCCGGTCGGGGACAGTGCCGCGTTCCGTGTGACCGGGCTGTACGAGGATTCCGGGAGTTACCGCGACGGCGTCACGCTGAAGCGCTACGGCATCAATCCGACGCTCGCGTTGCGCGCCGGCGAGCGCACCCAGGTGACGCTGGGCTACGAGCACTTCCGCGACGAGCGGGTCACCGACCGCGGCGTGCCGTCATACCGGGGGTTGCCGCTGCCCACCGCCGCCTCGACCTTCTTCGGCGATCCGCGGCAGAGCCCGACCTGGGTCACGGTGGACGCGTTCAATGCCCTGGTCGACCACGATTTCGGCAACGGCGTGAGCCTGCGCAACCGCACCCGCTACGCCGACTACGACAAGTTCTACCAGAATGTATTTCCCGGTGCGGTCAACGCCGCCGGCACGCAGGTGTCGATCTCGGCCTACAGCAATGCCACCCGGCGCCGGAATCTGTTCAACCAGACCGACCTTACGTATGAACTGGTGACCGGCGCAGTCCACCACACCCTGCTCGGCGGACTCGAGCTGGGCCGCCAGAGCACCGACAATTTCCGTCGCACCGGCTATTTTGGCGGACCCGCCTTCGCCGGGACTTCGGCCAGGGTGCCGGTGTCGGACCCGCGCTACACGCTGCCGGTCGATTTCCGGCAGAGCGCGACCGACCCCAGCAATCACGGCATCGCCAAGGTCGCCGCGCTGTATCTCCAGGACCAGATCGAGTTCTCGCCGCAATGGCAGGCGGTCCTCGGTCTGCGCTACGACCGCTTCACGGTCGATTTCCACGACCATCGCAGTGGCCAGGATTTCTCCAGCACCGACAACCTGGTGTCGCCGCGCGCGGGCCTGGTCTACAAGCCGGTTGAACCGCTGTCGCTGTACGCCAGCTACAGCATCGCCCACCAGCCACGCGCGGGCGAGCAGCTCACCTCGCTTACGCTGGGCAACCGCACACTGGAGCCGGAGCGGTTCACCAACCGCGAACTCGGCGCGAAGTGGGATGTGAGCCCCGCGCTGGCGCTGACCGCGGCGGTCTACCGGCTCGACCGCAGCAACGTGGCGGTGACCAACCCGGCCTGGGACCCGGCGACCAACCCGGGTGTGCCGCAGTCGCTGCTGGTGGACGGCCAGCGCATCAAGGGCGTCGAGCTCGGTTTCAGCGGCAGGCTGACTTCGGCGTGGAGCGTCATGGGCGGCTATGCCTGGCAGGAGGGCGAGATCACCAGGCCGTTGTCGCCGAGTCTCCCCGCCGGCACCCGGCTGGCGCAGTTGCCCAAGCACAGTGCCTCGCTGTGGAACCGCTACGACTTCACTCCGATGTGGGGTGCGGGCATCGGCGCGATCCATCAAGGGTCGGTGTTCGCCTCCACCAGCAATAAGGTGACGCTGAAGGGCTATACCCGCTACGACGCGGCGGTGTTCCTGACGCTGAGTCCGCAGCTGCGGTTGCAGCTCAATGTCGAGAATCTTTTCGACAAGCGGTATTTCGTCAGCGCGCACAACGACAACAACATCACCCCGGGTTCGCCGCGCGCGTTCTACCTGGGGGTGAACGTCAGGCTCTGAACCATGGCGAGGCGGGCAGTGCAGGTCCGCCTCGCCGAATGCCATGGCCTTTGGCGGGAGGGGCATGGGGAATCGGTATTCCCGCGTGGGATTGTCGCCGGTAGGCAAGCGCCGGTGCGCCCGCTAAGGTAGGCGCGAACCGGATCCGGGAGCCATGCCATGTCCACCTCCGTCGCGGCGATTCCCCGTTACAGCTTCGGCGACGAGCTGGCCAGCAGCATCGTGCATGGTCTCGGCATCGTGCTCAGCATTGCCGGGCTGGCGACGCTGGTGGCGTTCGCCGCGCTGCACGGCAATGCGCTGACGGTGGTGGCCTGCGCGGTGTTCGGCACCTCGCTGGTGCTGCTGTACACCGCCTCCACGCTCTATCACTCGATCCCCGTGGCGGCCGCAAAGCCGACGCTGCGTGCGCTCGACCACATCGCGATCTACGTGCTGATCGCCGGCACCTACACCCCGTTCACCCTGGTGGCTCTGCCGGGGGCGTGGGGCTGGAGCCTGTTCGTGGCGGTGTGGGCGCTGGCACTGGCCGGCAGTGCGCTGGAGCTGGGCCTGCTCGGGCGTTACCACAGGCTGGCGGTGCTGCTGTACGTGGGCATGGGCTGGATCGGCATGGTCGCGTTCAAGCCGCTCAGCGAGCATCTGCAGACCGGCGGCATCGTGCTGCTGCTGGCCGGCGGGCTGGCTTATACGCTGGGCGTGCCGTTCTACCTGTGGCGGCGGCTGCCGTACCACCACGCGCTGTGGCACGTATTCGTGCTGGCCGGCAGCGTGCTGCACTTCCTCGCTGTGTTGCTGTATGTGATTCCCGACCCGGCATGAGCGTGCCGCCGGGCCTCGCGGCGCTGCGCCGCGAACTGGAAGATGCGGCCACCCACCTGGGCCGTCCGCACGAGTTGCGCTTCCAGCCGATGTTCGGCGCGCTCATGGCCTACCTCGACGAGCAGCCGTGCGCGTGGCTGACGCCAGGCGGGCTGGCCCTGAAACTGGCGCCCGCCGACCAGCCGGTGCTGCTGCGGCTTGCAGGCACCGCGCGGCTGATCGCGAAACCCGGCGCGGCGCCGAGCCGGCACTACATCGTGCTGCCCGCCGCGCTCAGCCGCGACACCGTGCAGCTTGCCGGCTGGCTGGCAAAGAGCGCGCGGCGCTGATGCTCAGAGGGTGTCGACAAAACAATCAGCTTGCGAGTCTAGTGGCGAGGATACGCGCTTCGACTAACCAGACCCAAGCCACCGGTGCCCATGCGGAGCGATCATGGTGCACCATCAGTCGCCGGGCGCGCTCGTTCCAGGCATGGGTGCGCTCAACCACCCAGCGTTTGGCAAGGACGACGAAGCCTTTGGCCACGGGGTCGGGCAGTAGCGGAAGCTGTGCACCCTGCCACGATCCCGTGTTGCGGTTTTGCGGGTGGCGAACGATCTCGACCTTCAAGCTCGGGTGCGCGGCCTCGATGCCTTCCTTGCACTTGCCGGCGTAGGCGCCGTCGGCATAGAGCTTGAGCAGTCCAGGAACCTTGGCAACGGCTTGATCCACAACGGCGGGCGCGGCATCGCGATCCTGCACACTGGCGGCGGTCACGCTCACCGCCAACAACCACCCGAGCGTGTCCACCAACAGGTGGCGTTTGCGACCCTTGACCTTCTTGCCGGCGTCGCGTCCAGTCATGCCGCCTTGCGCGCTGCTGCGGTTGCTTTGTGCGTCGATCACGCCGGCCGTGGGCTCGGGCTTGCGGCCTTCGCGTTCCCGCCACTGGGCGCGCAGACGATCATGCATGGCTTCGAACAAACCGGCCTTCGCCCAGCGGCTGAACGTCTTGTGGACACTGGCCCACGGCGGGAAGCTCTTGGGCAGCAAGCGCCAGGCGCACCCCGTGCGCACCACATAACAACAGGCGTCGACGACGCGTTTGCGCGCATAGCTTACGGGCCGCCCCTGCCCGCCATCGCGCTCGAACAAGTCAGCCACCCACGCCCATTCCGCGTCGGTCAGGTCGGTGTTCATGCCGCTGGCACCTTCCTTGCGCCGATGCCTTGCCGTATAGCCATAGCGTTGGGGTGCACCATCCGCCGGCGTGGGTTCCGGCTTGGCGATGGCAGGCTTCGCCTTGTGGATACCGGCCTGCCGCAGCGCCTTGCGCACCGTGGCCGAACAGACCTTGACCTTCGTTTGCTCACGCAACGCGCCGGTCACCTCGTCCAAGGTCGCGTGCGGCGATGCCTTCACGATGGTACGCAAGGCGGTGACATGCCCTGCGTTCAGGCTCGGCTTGCGCCCTCGTTTCACCGGCGTCGCCTCGGTCTTGCTCATTCAAACCCGCCCAAAGTGCCTGTTTACGGCATGTTCGCAGCCTATTTTTGTTTTGTCGACACCCTCTCAGAGCTTGTGAAGAAAACCACATCCTGTGGTTTTCTTCGATCGCGAGTCCGGTACACGCCCGGACTCGCTCACATGAAACAGTCATGTGTGACTGTTTCATGCCCGGCCCTCGTGGCCGGTCTGAGAGGTTGAATAGTCACAACCTCTCAGTGCTTGCGCTGCGCCGGCACGAACTGGGTGCGCACCGCTTCGGCCAGCTGCTCCGGCGGCAGCAGGCCCTGGCCGATCACGAAGTCGTTGAAGGCCAGGCGGTCGAACTTCGGACCCAGCGCCAGCTCGGTCTGCAGGCGCAGCTGCTGCAGGCGTAGGTAGCCGTAGAAGTACGCGGTGGCCTGGCCGGGCGCGCGGAACGTGTAGCGGTTGATCTCCTGCCGTGCCATCGGCTCGGACAGGCCGACCTCGCGCACCAGCACCTGCTGCGCGCGCTCGGGCGTGATCAGGCCCAGGTTGAGCATCGGATCCAGATACGCGCGGGCGGCACGCTGCAATCTTGCCTGCAGTGCGGCGAACTGGCCGGCCGGCGGCTCATACGGCAGCATCTCGGACTCCGCGTACAGCGCCCAGCCTTCCACGTTGACGCTGTTGAAGGCGAACAGGCTGCGCGCCAGCGATACGCCGCGCTCGACCATTGCGGCGAACTGCAGCTCGTGGCCGGGCCGGCCTTCGTGCGCGGTCAGCGTCCACGCGGCGGCCTTGAAGGTGAAGTCGTCGTAGGCCTGGCTCTTGTCGCCGTTCGCCGCCGGGTTGCCCATGGTCAGCACGAAGGTGCCGCGCTCGCCGTGATTGTTGAGGAACGGCGGCGGGTCCATGTGCGGCGCCGGCTGTGCCGCGGATTCGGCCTCCGAAGCCACGCGCATCTGCATCTGGCGCTGCGGCAGGGTGACGATGTGTTCGCGGCGGATGATGTCCTCGATGTGGCCGAGCACCTCGTGGTACCACGGTTCGACCTGGTCGCGGGCAAGCTGCTGCTGCTTCAGCGCCTTGAACACGTCACGATAGTCGGTGGCGTGGATGCCCTCGGCCTTGGCCACCGCCGGCGCCATCACCTGCATCATGCCGCGCAGCTCCATGAACTCGAGCTCGGCCTGCTTCATCAGCTGCTCGGGCGGGATGTCGATGCCGACCTGCCGCAGGCGGTAGGCGTACAGCGGCTCGGGCAGGCGGAAGTCGGTGCGCGCGTGCGGCAGCACGGTATGGCGCACCCAGGCGTCGTACTGCTTCAGCTGGGCATCGAGCGCGTCGAGCGCGGCCTTGCCCTCGGGCGTGTCGAGCTTGTACTTGGCGAACAGCTGGCGGATGCCTTCGACGTAGCGCGGCGTGTTGGCGAGCTTCTGCTCGACCTCACCCTGGTAGGGGCCGAGCAGCGCCTTGTTGCCCAGCCGGGCCGTGGTCAGCGCCTTGGCCTGCTCGGTGACCGGCGTGCAGCCGGGCGCCTTGCCGACGTAGCACTGCAGGCGCGCGAGCGCGGCGGGACGGCGCGCGACGTCGACGTCGTCCTTGAGCAGGACGAACTCGCCGTTGAAGACCAGCGCGCCGACGTCCTGGTAGGGCAGCAGGTATTTGCGGTCGAGGTCGATGCCCTCGATCCGCTGCGCGGTGGTCTCGATCATGATCTTGAGGTCCCCGCGCACGTTCGGGTCCTGCTCCGTGGCGAGCAGCTTGCCGAGCCTGTCCCTGGCTTGCACCAGCGCGGCGCGCGAGCGCTCGTCGATGCCGGGCTTCAGGTCCGCCACCTTGCTGTCATAGCCGGGCAGGCCGACCTGGCTGGCAAACTCCGGGTTGAAGCGGGCGATGGTATCCAGCAATACCTTGGCGTCGGCGTTGCTGCGCTCGATCCATGCGGCGGGGGCAGCCTGCGCGTGCAGCGCTCCGGCGAAGGTCAGCGTAGCGGCCAGGGCGAAGGCCGGGATCTTGCGCATGGGTTTTCCTCCGTGGATGACCGGCGCAGCGTAACCGGTGGCGGCCGCGGCGCGCCCGTGCCGGAGGTCTAGAACAGCATGGCCAGGCCGAACAGGCCGACCATCAGGAACGAGATCACCAGCTTGACCAGGGTGCCGGCGAGCAGCCCGAGCCAGGTGCCGGCGCCGACGTGGGTAGAGCGCAGCACGCTGGCGCCGGCGCTGAGCTCGCCCAGCAGCGCGCCCACGAACGGCCCCAGGATCAGCCCCGGGATGCCGAGGAACATGCCGACCACGGTGCCGAGCGTGGCGCCCCACAACGCGCGCGGACTGGCGCCGACCCGCTTGGCGCCCAGCGTGCCGGCGACGAAGTCGACCAGCACGCCGAGCGCACCGAGCACGCCGATCACCAGCAGCCAGGCCAGGCCCAGGTGTTGGTAACCATCGAGCGCGGCGACCAGCCAGATGCCGCCGAAGATCATCGGGATGCCCGGCAGCATCGGCAGCACGGTGCCGGCGAGGCCGCCGAGGATGAGCAGTGCAGCGAGCAGGTAGAGCGCGATTTCCATCGGCAGTTTTCCCGGTTGGTCGCGCCCGATGTGCGGGTGTTTGCCCGCGTGGACAAGCGCCGCACCCAGGCGGAGCGCAGCGGGGCTGTGGATGGGCCGTTGAAGCGTACCGCGCCCTACTTCTCCACGAACGCCCGCTCGATCACGTAGTCGCCCGGCTCGCGTGTGCGCGACGAGGCGTGGAAGCCGCGGCCGTCGAGCAGGGCGCCGAGATCCTCCAGCATGGCCGGGCTGCCGCACAGCATCACGCGGTCGGTGGCCGGGTTCAGCGGCGGCAGGCCGGTCGCCGCACCCATCGTGCCGTCAACGGTCGCATCGGTGATGCGGCCCTGATGGCGGAACGGCTCACGCGTCACGGTGGGGTAGTAGATCAGCTTCTCGCGCACCAGTTCGCCCAGGTAGTCGTGCTGCGGCAGCTGATTTTCCAGGTAGTCGGCGTAGGCGAGGTCCTCGACCCGGCGCACGCCGTGGGCCAGCACGATGCGGTCGAAGCGCTGGTAGGTGTCCGGGTCGCGGATGATGCTCATGAACGGCGCCAGCCCGGTGCCGGTGCCGAGCAGGTACAGGTACTTGCCGGGCTTGAGGTCGGTCAGCACCAGCGTGCCGGTGGGTTTGCGCGTGACGATCAGTGGGTCGCCGGGTTGCAGGTGCTGCAGGCGCGAGGTCAGCGGGCCGTTCGGCACCTTGATCGAGAAGAACTCCAGGTGCTCCTCCCAGCTGGCGCTGGCGATGGAGTAGGCCCGCATCAGCGGACGGCCTTCCGTCTCCAGCCCGATCATCACGAACTGGCCGCTGTCGAAACGGAAGCCGGGGTCGCGCGTGGTGCGGAAGGAGAACAGGCTGTCGTTCCAGTGCCGCACGTCGATCACGTGCTCGGTTGCCATTGCCACCATGGTTGGTCGTCTCGCCTTGTTGCGCTGTCGGATGCCGGGGAAGTCGTACGCCAGACCACCCGGCAGGCCGGTGGCGGGGACTCGCGGGGAGGGCGGCCGTGGCCGCGGTGCCTTGCGAGCGCCGGGATGGACGCGGCGACAACTGCCTAGGATACGCGAGCGACCAGGAACGCGCCTGCCCGGCCGCGATGGCGAGGCGATCCGCGACATCGTGCCGCGTCGCCGCCCCTGGTTCGAATCGCTGTGCAGTTGCCGCAGGCGAATACTGCGGTGAGAAAGACCGCGAAGGCGGACAGGTAGGTACGGCGGAGCGCGCGGGAATAGGAGCAAACGCCGGGGTGACGTAGCATTCATCCCGCAAGCCTCCTCGAGATGTTCCGACATGACCGAAAACCACCGCCGTGCCTCGCCCTGGCAGCTTTCGGTGGCCCCCATGATGGACTGGACCGACCGCCACTGCCGCTACTTCCACCGGCTGCTGTCGCCGCGCGCGCGGCTGTACACTGAGATGGTGACCAGTGCGGCGCTGGTGCGCGGGAAACAGCTGCGCCTGCTCGAGCACAGCCAGCAGGAACACCCGCTGGCGCTGCAGCTGGGCGGCAGCGAGCCGCGCGAGCTGGCGCAGGCGGCGCGCTTCGGCGCCGAGGCCGGCTACGACGAGATCAACCTCAACGTGGGCTGCCCGTCGGACCGCGTGCAGTCGGGCCGCTTCGGCGCCTGCCTGATGCGCGAGCCGGTGCTGGTGGCCGACTGCGTGAAGGCGATGCGCGATGCGGTCAGCGTGCCGGTGACGGTGAAGTGCCGCATCGGCGTGGACGACCAGGACGCCTATGCCGATCTGCAGCAATTCACCGAGCTGATGCTGGAAGCCGGCGTCGGGGTGCTGGTGGTGCACGCACGCAAAGCGTGGCTGAAGGGCCTCAGCCCGAAGGAGAACCGCGAGGTGCCGCCGCTGGACTACGAGCGGGTGTACCGGCTCAAACGCGAGTTTCCGCAGCTGGTGGTGGTGATCAACGGCGGCATCACCACGGTGGCGCAGGTGCGTGCGCACCTGATGCGGCTGGACGGGGTGATGCTGGGCCGCGCGGCGTACCACGACCCGTACCTGCTGGCCCAGCTCGAGCATGCGCTGCACGGCGAGCCGCTGCCTGATCGCGAGAGCGTGCTGCAGCGCCTGCGGCCGTACGTGGAGGCCGAGCTGGCGCGCGGCACCGCGCTGAAGCACATCAGCCGGCACCTGCTTGGCCTGTACCAGGGCGAGCCGGGCGCGCGCACGTTCCGTCGCACGCTCAGCGAGGGCGCGCACCTGCCTGGCGCCGGCTGGGCGCTGCTGGAGCAGGCGATGGCGCCGTGCGCGGCGGCGGCGTGACAGCCACCGCCCGTCCGGTCAGTATTCAGGCCTGATTGTCTAGGCTGGCCGCACCGGCAGTTGCCGGGGCGGTGACTTTACCCATGACGACGCACAAAAACTTCATCCCTGCTCTGCTGATATCGCTGCTTGCCGGCGCTGCCGGGCTGGCCGTGGCGCAGTCGGCCGAGTCGACGGTGACGCTGGACCAGGCGGTGCTCCAGGTGCAGCAGGAGACCGGCGGCAAGATATTGTCGGCCGAGCAGCGGGGGGTCGGGCGCCGGCAGGAGTACCGCATCAAGGTGCTCACCGCCGACGGCCACGTCAGGGTGATGGTGGTCTCCTCCGAATCGGGCAAGAATCCGTCATCCGCCCAGTCAACCAAGAACCCGCCCGCCAAGAGCGCGGGCCGCAAGGAGAAACGCTGATGCGCATCCTGTTGGTGGAGGACGAGGCGCCGTTGCGCGAGACGCTTGCGGCGCGCCTGAAACGCGACGGCTTCGCCGTCGACGCGGCGCAGGATGGCGAGGAGGGCATCTACCTCGGTCGCGAGGTGCCGTTCGACCTGGCGATCATTGACCTGGGCCTGCCCAAGATGTCCGGCATGGAGCTGGTCAAGGCGCTGCGTGAACACGGCCAGCGCTACCCGATCCTGATCCTCACCGCGCGCGGCAGCTGGCAGGACAAGGTCGAGGGGCTGAAATACGGCGCCGACGACTACCTGGTCAAGCCGTTCCACGTCGAGGAACTGCTGGCACGCATCAACGCGCTGGTGCGCCGCGCCAGCGGCTGGTCGAAGCCGATCCTGGCCTGCGGCATGATCAAGCTGGACACCACCGCGCAGACGGTGACGGTGCAGGGCAGGCCGGTCGACCTGACCAGCTACGAGTACAAGGTGCTGGAGTACCTGATGCTGCACGCCGGCGAGCTGGTCTCCAAGGCCGACCTCACCGAGCACATCTACCAGCAGGATTTCGACCGCGACTCCAACGTGCTGGAAGTGTTCATCGGCCGCCTGCGGCGCAAGCTCGATCCGGACGGCACCCTCAAACCCATCGAGACGGTACGTGGACGCGGATACCGCTTTGCCATCCCGCGCACCGACGGCGACGACGAATGAGCGTGGATCGCCGCGCCGCCCGCTGTCGCTGGCGGCACGCGCGGCGATCGCCACCACGTTCGTGCTGGCCGGGTTCCTCGGTCTGGTCGGGCTGACCCTGACCCAGACCAACAAGGCGCGCGCGCTGCGCACGCTGCACGACCGGCTGGAGAATTTTGCGATCGCGTACATCACCGGCACCGACGTGAACCGGTACGGCCGGCTGCTGCCGCCGGAGACCTTGCCGAACCCCAACTTCTCGCGGCCGGGCTCGGGCCTGTACGCGGTGGCGCTGGGCGACCATGGCTTCCACTGGGAATCGTCCTCGGCGATCGGCCGCGACTTCACCTTCCTGAAACTGCTGGAGCCGGGCCAGAGCCAGTTCGTGGGACCGGTCGAGACCCGCATGGGCCGGCTCTACTACTACAGCTACGGCGTGGCGCTGGACACCGTGGAAAAAAAATCGGTGCGGCTCACCGTGATGGTGGCGCAGACCGAGGACCAGCTCGAGGGCGAGAACGCGGTGTTCCGCCATACCCTGGTGATCTGGCTGTCGATCCTCGGCGTGATGCTGATCGCGCTGCAGCTGCTGCTGCTGCGCTGGAGCCTCACTCCGCTGCGCAAGGTGGCCAGCGACATGAGCCGGGTCGAGCGCGGTGACAGCGAGCAGCTGGACAGCCAGTATCCGCTGGAGCTGACCGGCCTGACCGAGCGCATCAACGCCTTCATCACCAACGAACGTGAGCAGCGCACGCGCTACCGGCACACCCTGGCCGACCTCGCGCACAGCCTGAAGACGCCGCTGGCGGTGATCCGCTCGCAGCTGGAATCGCCGACGGCGGGCGACGAGGCGGCGCGCCGCGCCAGCGTGCTCGACCAGGTGCGGCGGATGAACGAGCTGGTCGCCTACCAGCTGTCGCGCGCGGCCACCTCCGGCCGGCAGACCTTCGCCAGTGCGGTGCCGATCGCCGGCCATGCCGAGGATCTGGTGCAGGGCCTGGAGAAGGTTTACGCGGCCAAAAATGTTCTCTGCGAATTCGACATCGAGGACGGCGCGGTGTTCTACGGCGAGCAGGGCGACCTGCTGGAGCTGATGGGCAACCTGCTGGAGAACGCGTTCAAGTGGGCCGGCCATCGCGTGCTGCTGGTGGTGAAGATGCAGCCGCGGCCCGGGCGCCAGCGGCCCGGCCTGTGGCTGGGCGTGGAGGACGACGGCCCGGGCATCGCCGAGGACCAGATCGAGAAGGTGCTGCAGCGCGGCGTGCGCGGCGACGAGCGGGTGCAGGGCCACGGCATCGGCCTGTCGATCGTGCAGGACATCGTGCATGCCTACCAGGGCGAGCTGGTGGTCGACCGTTCGCCGGAACTCGGCGGCGCGCGCTTCAGCGTGAAGCTGGCGGCGAGCTGAGGCGACAGAGCGGAGCGGTTGCGGATGCTCCGTCGCGGCGCTCAACGCGCGCGGCAGTAGCCCGCCGGCGCGCGGCCCTCGGCCGGCGAGCGGCCATAGAACATTTCCAGCAATTCGGCCACCGCCGGTTCGGCCTCGCGCAGCAGCGCCGGTTGCGAGTAGTGCATCTCGCTGACCACGGCGAAATACTCGGCGGCGCTTTCGGTGGCGTAGTGGTCGATCGGGCTGTTGCAGTGCTCCGCCGGCGTGGCGACCAGGCGGTCGTAGGCCTGCTGAAACTGCCCGATCCAGCGCCGCCGCGGGATGTCCACCAGCGGCGGCACGCCATCGGGCGGCCCGTCGAGCATGTCCAGCTTGTGCGCCATCTCGTGCACGACCACGTTGTAGCCGTCCCACGGCTGCTCCAGGTCCAGCTGCACGTCGGCCAGCGACAGCACCAGCGGGCCGCGTTCCCACGCCTCGCCGATGCGGATCTCGTCGCCCTCGGTGACCACTCCGGTGCGGTCGTCGTGGTGGCTGCGGCGCACCTTGAACTCGCCGGGGTAGATCAGCACCTCGCGCCAGCCGCGCAGGCTGGCGCCGCCTTGCCGCAACGCCGGCAGGCAGGCCTGCATGGCGATCAGCAGGCGCCAGTAGTCGTCCAGCACGGCGCCGGCCAGGGCATGGAAGTGCTTGCGCGCCAGGAACAGGGTGGACAGCTGGCGCAGCTGCTGCTGCCGTTCGGGGTCGAGCCGGTGTGCCAGCGGGCAGCCGGCCAGTGCGCGCCGCCACAGTGGATCGGCGATCGGCGCCGGTTCAAAACGCGCCTGCAGCGATTGCCACCATGGACCCGGCATGACGCCGAGCGTTACTGGATCGAGCCTGGCAGCAGCGATTGCCAGCCCAGGTGCGGCCGGCGGGCCGGCGTTGGCGTGGAGGAGCCGCCGCCGGAACGGGTGTTGCCGTTGCCGGAGCTGCTGCCGGTACTGTCGTTGTTGCCGGCCGGCGGGCAATCGCGGTTGAGCCCCAGCACATCGCCGCCGCTGCAGCTGGCGTCATGCGAGCTGGCGTTGTCGAGCGTGGCGTGTGAGGAGCTGTCCAGGTCCTGGGTGGCGTCCAGGCTGCTGGCCGTGGCACCGCCCAGCCCCGCAACGCACAAGGCGCAACCGATAAGCCAATGGGTGGCACGCATGGCGATCGAACTCCCTGACCTTCAAGCGAAGACTCCGATCGTCGCAGAAACACCGAGGCCGTACCAGTGCTGCCGAGCCGCCCGCGGCTGCCGCAGGGCCGGTCGGGCGGGCTAGAATCCGCCGATGTCCGAGCTGCCCCGCCATCCCCCACATTGTCCCTCGCCCGCTGCTGCTGGCGGGGCCGACTGATGCAGCCGGCGCAATTGCTGGCCCTGCTGGCCGAAGGCGAGTCGTTGTCCGGCGCCGGCCTTGCCGCACGGGCCGGGGTGACCCGCGCGGCGATCTGGAAGCAGGTCGAGGCTCTGCGCGCCCGCGGCGTGCCGGTCGAGGCACGGGGCACGGCCGGCTACCGGCTGCCGTGGCCGCTGCAGATGCTGGATGCGGGCCAGATCCGCGCCGCCCTGCCGGCACCGCTGGCGCGCTCGCTCGGTGCGCTGGAGGTGCATTGGGAGCTCGATTCCACCTCCAGCGAACTGCAGCGTCGCGGCCACGCGGCGAAGGACTTCAGCATCGTGCTGGCCGAGACCCAGCAGGCTGGCCGCGGCCGGCGTGGGCGCGGCTGGCTGTCGCCGCCCGGGCTGAACCTGTACCTGTCCTGCCTCAAGCGTTTCGAGTCCGGATTTGCCGCGCTGACAGGGTTGTCGCTGGCGGTCGGCGTGATCGTGCTGCGCGCGCTGGAGACCCTGGGCATCGCCGGGGCCGGGCTGAAATGGCCGAACGACCTGCTGGCCGCAGGCGAGCGCCACGGCGGCGGCAAACTGGGCGGCATCCTGGTCGAGCTGAGCGGCGAATACCAGGGCCCCTGTGCGGCGGTCATCGGCATCGGCCTCAACCTGCGGCTGACCCCGGCGTTGCGTGAACAGGCGGGCCAGCCGGCTTGCGACCTGGCGACTCTCGCCGGCGGCACGCCGCCGGATCGCAACCGTGCGGCGGCGGCGTTGATCGCCGCCCTGGTCGAGGGCTTGCGGCAGTTCGAGCGCGACGGCTTCGCCGCGTTCAGCGCCGACTACGCGCGCCACGATCTGCTGCGCAGTCAGCCGCTGCGGCTGAGCGGGGCGCTGGGCGCGTTCGACGGCGTGGGCGCCGGCGTAGACGGGCGCGGCGCGCTGCAGGTGCGCATGGCCGACGGCAGCGTGCGCCGGATCGACAGCGCAGACGTCACGGTACGCCGCGCATGAGGCTGCTGCTCGACCTCGGCAACACGCGGCTGAAGTGGGCGCTGCAGGCGCCGCCGGAGGGCTGGCTGGCGCGCGGCGCGGTGGATTGGCAGGAAGCTGACCCGATGGCCGCGCTGGCATCAGCCTGGGCCGGTCTGCCGCGGCCGACGCGGGTGCTTGCGGCATCGGTGGTCGATGCCGCGCGCGAAAGCCAGGTGGCCGCGACGACACAACGGGTGTTCGGCTGCGCGCCGACCTGGCTGCGCACCCCGGCGCGAGCCTGCGGCGTGCGCAACGCCTACGCCGAGCCGCAGCGGCTCGGCGTGGATCGGTTCCTCGCGATGGTGGCGGCGCATGCCGACGGCCACGCGCCGTGCGTGCTGGCCGGCGTCGGTACCGCACTCACGCTGGACGCCCTGGCGGCCGATGGCCAGCACCTGGGCGGCCTGATCGCGCCGGGTCCGCTGCTGATGCAGCAGTCGCTGCGGGGCGCCACGGCGCAGGTGCGACCGGAGCGGCCGGGCGCGATCGTGGATCTGGCCGACAACACCGCCGATGCGGTGGCCTCGGGCTGCTGGCACGCGGCGGCAGCGCTGGTCGAGCGCTTCACCACGCGTGCGGCGGCGCGGCTGGGTACCACGCCGCAACTGATCCTCGGCGGCGGCGACGCCGCTTCGCTGCTGCCGCTGCTGTCGCTGCCGGCGCGGCTGGGTCCGGACGGCGTGCTGCGCGGCCTTGCCGTGTGGGCCGATGCGCCATGACGTCGTCCGTCTAGAATGATGGCCGCTGCCGTTTGATGGAGGTTCGATGTTCCTGCGCCTGCTGTTCGTGTTGTTGACCGCGCTGAATATCGCGGTGGGCGCCTGGCTGTTGCTGGGGCAACCGTATGCCCGCGGCGGCATGCCCAGCGATCCCGGCGTGACGGAACTGCGCCTGCTGTCGGAATTGCCGGTTCCCGGTCCGGCGGCGGCGGCGACGGCGGCGATCCCGGCGGCGGCAACGGCAGCCGTCCCGGCCGCGGCGACCCCGCCGCGCCATCTCAGCTACAGCTGCCTTGCGCTCGGCCCGTTCGCCACTCCGCAGGATCTGCGCAGCGCGCGCCAGGCGCTGTCCGCGCAGACCGTGCGCATGCGCTCGCGCCAGGAACAGGCCAGCCAGACCAGCGGCTGGTGGGTCTACCTGCCGGCCGCCGGCAGCCGCGCGCAGGCGCTGGCGGTGGCGCGCCAGCTGGCGGCGCGCAACATCGACGACTACTTCGTGGTCAGCGCCGGCGACCAGCCCAACACCATCTCGCTGGGTCTGTTCAAGGACCCGGCCAATGCGCGCAAACGCCGCGACGAGGTCACCGCGGCCGGCTTCCCTGCGCGCATGAGCGAGCGCAGCGAGAGCGTACCCGAGTACTGGCTGGACCTGGTGGTCGCCGACGGCGGCAACTTCGACTGGCGCAGCCGCGTGCGTACCGCGGGCATCGATGCGCGCGGCACCGGCTGCTTCTGAACCGCCCCGCGATGCGGCCTGCTAGAATCCCCCGGCCTCGCCGGCATAGCTCAGTTGGTAGAGCAACTGATTTGTAATCAGTAGGTCCCCAGTTCGAATCCGGGTGCCGGCACCACTTCGCAAGCATCCGCACTCCACTCGAGTGGACTTTGCCGTGCCGACAGCCTTGTGGCAACCGCATCGCCGCGTGCTCCAGGCTGAACGCTTCACGCCGGCCTTAACGAGATCGTCGCGGTCTGTCTACTTTCGCCCATTCAGGCTCGGCATCGCCGGGGGGTACGCGCGAGGGCACATCATGGGTACGCTTTACGTGGTGCAGGGCTTTCACGAGGTGGACGGCGACATCGTCGCGGACAAACCGATCCTTCACGGCATGGAACAGCTGGCGCGCACGCGCGGCGAGATGTTGGCCGGGCAACTTGACGGCGTGCTGGTTTATGCACAGGCGGCGGACGTTGACCGCGGCGAGTATTCGGAGCCAGTCATCCTCGCCCGTTATGGCTGGGTGCCGCATCCCGAACAACAGAGTCTTTGCCAGGCCGGCTGAGCCAAGGCAACCAAACGGCAGCCGGCCATCGGCCGGGTCTCCCCTCGAGGGGCCGGGTGCGTACATCGGTCGTAGGGGTGCGCCGACATACACGGCGCGCCGCCCAATGCAGACTGGACAAATACCGGAGTCGCCGATCATCCGTCGGCCGGGGGCGCACGGGTGGGACTCCGGCACCGCTGGCCCTGGGAGTGCGGCGATGCGCATGGTTCTGACGATCAAGGAAAACCGCCACGGCATGTGGTGCATCTGCAGCGGGGAGGCAGTGCTGTATGACAAGCTGCCCTTCGCACGTGCGATCCGGCTGGCGCGCGGACTGGCTCGTGAGGAGCACGCCAGCTCCGGCTGCGTAGCCAGTGTCGAACTGGCCTGCTCGGAATTCACCATCGCCCTGGCGCACTATGTGGGCGGCGTCAGCCCGCGCCGCGTCGCGGCCTGACGGCGCCGATTCGTCGCGGTACCGTGTGTCGTCGCACCATGTATCGCCGTCGGCGGTGCCAGATGGGGGCTGCTGCCGGCGGTGACTGGCGGTTGCTGCGCGTGAACATGCGCGTGGCGTAAAAGCTTGCTAGGATCGACACCGTGGCTGCGCAGGGGCAGTCCGGGGTGATTGACATGCAAACACTTATTACGCATTCCGCCTTCTGGCGTGGAGTGTCGTTGTTTGCAGGGACGCTGTTGGCGAAAGTGGTCCGGAATACCAGATCCGCCGTTTCACCGTCCCGGAGTGCCAGGGAGCTGGTGTCATGGAATCCGGGGGCGCATTCGCGTCGCGAGGACGAACTGGCGCGAAGTCGCCAGACGGAATGCCACTGACGGGCTGCGTCGGCCGGACTGGCGCGCCGTTTCGCAGGAGCTGACGCACTGACGCACTGGTCGTGAATACGACCGCCGCGATCGTGCGCGGCGATCCGGCAACGTCGCCGGTTGCGTTCCGCTAAACTTCGGCTTGTTCGCGGCGCTTCATGCCGTGGGCATCCTTCTCACAGGGACGGCGGTGACTCGTTCGGGACAGTGGCAGACGGTCCCCTTCGCCGGCGGCCGTCCCGACCTCGGCGGCGAGCGATGGCCCAGGCCGTGCGACCGCCGCGACACATGGCGGGTAACCACGGATCATGGGCAAACAGAACGTTTCATTGATCGGCGTGCCGACCGACATCGGCGCCGGCCACCGCGGCGCCGCGATGGGGCCGGAGGCGCTGCGGGTGGCCAACCTGGCGGAGAAGCTGGGGCGGCGCGGATTGAAGGTGATCGACCGCGGCAACCTGCAGGGTCCGCTCAATCCGTGGCTTCCGCCCGAGCACGGCTATCGTCATCTGGACGAGGTGGTGGCCTGGAATACGGCCGTCTATACGGCCATTCACCAGGAACTGCAGGCCGACCGCCTGCCGATCATGCTCGGCGGCGACCACAGCCTGGCGATCGGCTCGATCTCGGCGGTGGCGCGCCACTGCCACGACGAGGGCAAACGCCTGCGCGTGCTGTGGCTGGATGCGCATACCGATTTCAACACCGCGCAGGCCACTCCCAGCGGCAACATCCACGGCATGCCGGTGGCCTGCCTGTGCGGGATCGGCCCGGCCGGGCTGATCGACCTGGGCGGCAACGTGCCGGCGACCCCGCCGGAGGTGTTCCGCTACATCGGCATCCGTTCGGTGGACGAGGGCGAGAAGCAGCTCGTGCGCGGGGCGAACATGCGGGTGCACGACATGCGCCACATCGACGAGATCGGCATGAAGCGCGTGATGGAAGAGGCGCTGGCGGGCGTCGACGAGAACACCCACCTGCACGTCAGCTTCGACGTCGACTTCCTCGACCCCAGCATCGCGCCGGGCGTGGGCACCACCGTGCGTGGGGGGCCGAATTACCGCGAGGCGCAGCTGTGCATGGAGATGATCGCCGACACCGGTCGCATGGCGTCGCTCGACATCGTCGAGCTGAACCCGGCGTTCGACAAGCGCAACCAGACCGCGAAGCTGGCGGTGGACCTGGTCGAGTCGCTGTTCGGCAAGTCCACGCTGATCCGCTGAGGCGGCCCGGCGACGCCGGTGCGGTCGTTCGGCGCGCGCCGGCGGCAGGTTCGTTTACCCCTCGATGAGCTTCGCGTCCGCCGCGTTCGCCATCACCGAGGCGATGCCGGCGTCGCGCGAGTGCTCGCTCTCGTACATCTCGCTGCTGCCGATGACCTGATGGTTGGCGGCCTTCAGGTTGAAGTGGAACTTGCCGTTGACCGAGGTCTTCTTCTCGTAGCGCGCCGCGTCCGGCGCGTTCTTGCGTACCGACTCGATGCCGTTGTGCGCGCTGGCCTTGTCCCTGTATCCCTCGCTCTTGAGGATGATTTCGCCGTTGCCGGCCTTGAGGTTGAAGTAAGTCTCGCCGTTCTTGCCGGTAAACAGGGTGAACTTGCCGCTCATGAGCTTCGGTCTCCTGCTGCGACTGGGGTCGACGGAATCTGTACTGGCACATGTGATTTTTTTGGCAAGGGCTGCAGCCCGGCCGGTCGAGCTGTTTGGCGGGATGTCGTAGACTGCGCTTTTCCTTGCGCGGCGCAGCATGAACACCCGAGTCCTCACCGGCATCACCACCACCGGTACCCCGCACCTGGGCAACTATGTGGGCGCGATCCGTCCGGCGGTCGAGGCCAGCCGGCGCGACGACGTGGATGCGTTCTTCTTCCTTGCCGACTACCACGCGCTGATCAAGAGCGACGACGCCGCACGCATCGAACGTTCGCGGCTGGAGATCGCCGCCACCTGGCTGGCCGCCGGCCTGGACCCGCAGCGGGCAACCTTCTATCGCCAGTCGGACATCGCGGAAATCCCCGAGCTGACCTGGTTCCTCACCTGCGTTGCATCGAAGGGCATGCTCAACCGCGCGCACGCGTACAAGGCGGCGGTGGACAAGAACGCCGCGGCGGGCGAGGACGCCGACGCCGGCATCACCGCCGGGCTGTACATGTACCCGGTGCTGATGGCCGCCGACATCCTGGCGTTCGACGCCAACCAGGTGCCGGTGGGACGCGACCAGATCCAGCACATCGAGATGGCGCGTGACCTCGGCCAGCGCTTCAACCATCTGCATGGGCACGAGTTCTTCGTGCTGCCGGAGGCGCTGATCGAGGAACAGGTGGCCACCCTGCCGGGGCTCGACGGCCGCAAGATGTCAAAGAGCTACGACAACACCATCCCGCTGTTCGCCGGCGGCGCGAAGCAGCTGCGCGAGGCGATCATGCGCATCGTCACCGACTCGCGGGCGCCCGGCGAGCCGAAGGATCCGGACAACTCGGCGCTGTTCACCATCTTCCGCGCGTTCGCCGGCGAGGCCGAGACCGCGGCGTTCCGCCAGGCGCTGCTGGGCGGCATCGGCTGGGGCGAGGCGAAGCAGGCGTTGTACGAGCGCATCGAGGCCGACGTGGCGCCGATGCGCGAGCGCTACGAGGCGCTGATGGCCGACCCGGCCGCGATCGAGGCGACCCTGCGCCAGGGCGCGCAGAAGGCGCGCGCGATCGCCACGCCGAAGCTGGCCGCGCTGCGCGAAGTGCTGGGCCTGCGCGCGATGACCACCGCACCAGCGCGCGCCGGACAGGCACAGGCCGCGGCAAAGGCAGACCGGGCTCCGCGCTTCGCGAGCTTCCGCGATCACGATGGCCGCTTCCGCTTCCGGCTGTTTTCCGCCGATGGCGAGGAGCTGCTGCTGTCGAAGCCGTTCGCCGATCCGAAGGCCGCCGGCGCGCTGCAGAAGCGGCTCAAGAGCCTGGGCGCGGCTGCCGTGCTGCAGGTCCAGGCGCAGGGCATGAGCCTGGAGCTGGACGGCGAGGCGGTCGCCAGCACGCCCGACTATCGCGACGAGCAGGCGCGCGATGAAGCGCTGGCGCAGTTGCGCGCGACGCTGGACCAACTCGCCGCGCAGGCATGAGGCGCGGCGCCACACTTTCCGGGTGATCGACCGATGCGTTACCTCGCCATCCTGCTGCTTGCGCCCTTGCTGCTGATCCTGTGCTGGGGCTACTGGGCGTACCCGAAGAGCCTGCCGCGCACGTCCGGCCGGCGCATCTTCGATGCCGTCGCGCTGCTGCTGGCGCTGATCGCCGCGGTGCAGTTCGCGGTGTTCGGCTTCGACACCGTCGAGCTGCCCGCGGTCGACGGCTTCGGTCGCGCCAGCGGCGCGATCTGGCAGCAGGTGCTGCCGGCGTTGTACGGCTACGGCGCGTTCGCCGCCGTCGTCGTGCTGGCGATGCTGCTGCGCCATGTGCTGTGGGGACGCCGTCGGCGCAGCTGAGCGGGCGGCGCACGTTCGGGGCGGAGCGCCGGTCACCAGCCATGGCGTGACTTGTGGCGGTCGAAGCGGCCGCGCGCAGACGGCGAGCTGGGCGTCACCCGGCGTCGCCTCGCGCCGCCGCCCCGCGGAAATTTTTCAACATGCGCCTGGCATGCCTGCTGTTCGTTACCCTGGCTGCGCTGTCGGCACCGGCGCCGGCCGTCGAGATCGACGGCCACCTCGGCGCCGATGAGTGGAAGGGCGCGCAACACGTCAGCGACTTCCACCAGACCCAGCCAGATGCGTGGCGGCTACCGGGTGCAGGCCAACGACCGGGCCGCCGCCAGCGACGAGCCGGTCGACGACTTCGCCGTGCGCAACCTCGGCCTGCAGATCCGCTACCGCTACGAGCTGGCGCCGCTGTCGTACCTGTACGTGGTCTACAACCGCGGCGGCTGCGCCATGGACGAGCAGACGCGCGACGCCGGCGACCTGTTCGGCCGCAGCCTCGCGCTGCGCGACGACGAGCAACTGCTGGTGAAACTGAGCTACCGCTTCGACATCTGGCCGCTTCCGGCGGCAGGCCGCCGCACGGCGCCATCGCGCAAGCCCTCGCGCCTCTCGACGGGATGGCCCATGCGCTGGCACAGGTTGTCGCGTCTGCGCGACTTTCCGCGGGTGCTCCGGCATGATCGCGCCGAGGCCGGAATGCGGCCGCGGCTCGTCACGTGTGAGGCTTCATGGGTGTCGACTTTTCCTGGACCGGTTTTGCGGTCGCGCTGGGCATCGGCCTGTTGATCGGCGCCGAGCGCGAGCGGCGCAAGGGCGGCGACGGCGATGCGGTCGCCGGTATCCGCACCTTCGCCGTGGTGGCGCTGCTGGGCGCGGTCGGCGCGAGTTTCGGTACCGCGACGCTGCTGCTGGCGTTGGCGGCGGTGGCGGGGCTGCTGGCGATTGCCTATGCGCGCGATTACGGCAGCGACCGCGGCCTGACCACCGAGGTCAGCCTGCTGCTCTGCCTGCTGCTGGGCGCCATGGCCATTCAGCAGCCGCCGCTGGCGGCCGCGCTGGCGGTGGCGCTGACCATCCTGCTGGCGGCGCGCGAGCCCATGCATCACTTCGTGCGCGGCGTGCTGACCGCGGAGGAGCTCAACAACCTGCTGGTGCTGGCCGCGGCCACGCTGCTGGTGCTTCCGCTGCTGCCGGATCGCCCGCTTGGACCGTTCGACGCGATCAACCCGCGTGCGTTGTGGCTGATCGTGATCCTGATCATGTCGATCGGTGCCGCCGCCCATGCGCTGCTGCGGCTGGTGGGCAGCCGCGTCGGCCTGCCGCTGGCCGGCTTGCTCTCCGGCTTCGTGTCCAGCGTGGCCACCATCGGCGTGATGGGGGTGCAGGCGCGCGACCAGCCGGCGCGGCGGCGCTCGGCGATCGCGGCGGCGGTGCTGTCGACCGTGGCCACCTTCGTGCAGATGGCGGCGGTACTCGCGGCCACCGACCTGGCGACGCTGCGCGTGCTCGCCGTGCCACTGGCCTGCGGCGGCGTGACCGCGGCGCTCTACGGCGCGTTGTGGACATGGAAGGGCTTGCGCCTGAGCACACCGGACCCGGTGCAGGGCAGCGTGGTATTCAGCGTCAGGGCCTCGCTGGCGCTGGGCCTGATGATCGCCGTGGTACTGCTGGTGTCCGCCGCGATGCGCGCCTGGCTGGGCGACCGCGGGCTGGCTATCGCCACAGCCATCGCCGGCTTCGCCGACACCCATGCGGCGGCGGTATCCGTGGCGGCGCTGGCCGCCACCGGCAAGATCGAGCCCGCAGCCACGGCGCTGCCGATCCTGATCGCGCTGAGCAGCAACAGCCTGTCCAAGGCGGTGATCGCCCGCGCGAACGGCGACCGCGACTTCGCGCGACCGGTGCTGCTGGGCCTGGCGCTGGTGCTGGCGGCCACCTGGCTGGGCTGGTGGCTGGGCTGATTCGCCCGATGCGCGCTGGCGCGCCGGCGATAATGCGTCAGTCCCAGCGGTTGAGGTGCGGCCCGAACGCCTTGCGCTGCGGCTGCACCACGCAGAAGCGGTGCCCGCTGGGCGCCTCCAGCACCCACCAGCGCCCGCGCACGAACGCGCTGCGGCGTGCGCCGAGGCGTTCCAGCCGCGCCACCTCGGCGTCGAGATCGTCGGTCTCGATGTCCAGGTGCACGCGGCTGGGGTGGTCCACCTTCTGCAGCAGGATGATCGGCTCGTCCGCGGCGGTCTGCAGCTCCGCGTACTTGCCGTCGCCGTCCTGGTCGACGCTGGCGATCGGCTTGCCCAGCGCCTGGCTCCAGAAATCGGCGACCGGGGCCAGTTCGTCGACCTGGCAGTCGATGACGATGGTGCTGAGTCGACTGTGGTGCATGGGAGTGTCTCCGTCGAATGACGCCACGCCTGCGGCGATGCAGTGCAAGAATAGCCGCATGGTTGCGCTCAAGTATCTCCAGGCTTACCCCGCCCCGCTGCAGGACAAGGTGCGCGCGCTGATCGTGCAGGAGCGCCTGGGCGAGCACCTGGCCAGGCGTTATCCGGCGCGCCACGACGTGCAGAGCGACAAGGCGCTGTACGCGTACGTGGCCGCGTTGAAGCAGCAGCACCTGAGAAATGCGCCAGGCATCGACAAGGTGCTGTACGACGCCAGGCTCGACGTGCTGCGCAACGCGCTCGGCCTGCACACCGCGGTCTCGCGCGTGCAGGGCGGCCGGCTCAAGGCGAAGAAGGAGATCCGCGTGGCCAGCCTGTTCAAGGCCGCCGCGCCGGAGTTCCTGCAGATGATCGTGGTGCACGAACTGGCGCACCTGAAAGAGATGGATCACAACAAGGCGTTCTACCAGCTGTGCACGCACATGTTGCCGGACTACCACCAGCTGGAGTTCGACCTGCGCGTCTACCTGACCTGGCGCGAGCTGCCGTCAAGCGACACCACCCACTTGCAGGCATGACGATGGACAGCGCAGCGCTGCAGAAGTACCTGTTGCGCCTGTTCGAGCGCCACGACGTCGAGCTGGAAGCGGACGAGGACGGCTGGCTGGTCACTGACGGCGACTTCCCCGCGATCCGCGCTGCCTGGCATGAGGGCGCGGCAAGTGAACCCGGCCGGCTCGACGTCGACGTGGTGCTGAGCGAGGAGCGCTACATCGAGGAGAGCTTCGCCGGCGATGGCGGCGGCGACGCCGGTTGCTGCGATGCCTTGCGCGCGTTCGAGCACGACGTGTTCCATCCCCTGTTGGCCGCGTGCTGGTACGTCACCGACGAGCGCCGCATGCGGATCGCCGCGTGGGACATCGGCGTGCGCAGCTGGGACGTGTTCATCGGCCCGAGCAGCGCACGCGGCGCGGATGCGGCGCGCATGCCGGTCGAGGTGCTGGCGTCGATCGAGGGCGCCTTGAAGCGCGAGGCGCTGACGCCCGAGTTGCACTGGCTGCGGCTGCTCTACCGCCATGCCGCGGACGGCGATTCATGCTGCGAGGCGCTGCTCGACAACGAACCGTGGACGGCCGGAACGCTGGCGTTGACCGCCGTGCCGTGGCCACACGGCGGCGATTACGTCGCGCGCCGCTTCCTGCTGCTGGATGTGCGTGACTATTGATCCCGTCGGGTAGGAGCCCGCTCGCGGGCAATGCTTTTGCTCTTGCGAATCCCGAATCCCGAATCCCAGCTTTCAAAGCATCGCCCGCGAGCGGGCTCCTACGAAGCTGGAAAAAGCGAACGGGCGCATGGCGCCCGTTCGTTCAACGCATGATCGTGGATACGATCAGTTCGGCAGCGACAGATCGTCCAGCAGCGCCTTCAGGAACCTTGCCGCTTCGCCGCCGGTGGCGGCGCGGTGGTCGAAGGTGAGGCTGATCGGCATGCGCCGGTGCACCTCGATGCCGCCCATCACCGCCACCACGTCGTGGCTGAGCTTGCCGGCGCCGACGATGGCGACGGTCGGCGGCACTACCACCGGCGTCGCGTAGCGGCCAGCGAACATGCCGAAGTTGCTGAGGCTGATGGTGTAGCCCGACAGCTCCGAGGCCGGGATCGAACGGTCCTCGACCTGCGTGCGCAGGCGCTTGATCGCGGCGCGGATGCCGGCGGCGTCGAGCACGTCGGCGTTGCGCAGCGCCGGCACGAACAGGCCGTCGTCGGTGTCCACCGCGATGCCGATGTCCACCTGCGGATGCAGCGTGCGGCTGAGGTTCTTGCCGTCGAACCAGGCGTTCAGCGCCGGCACCGCCTGGCAGGCGGCGACGATGGCGCGGATCAGCCGTGCGGTGATGTCCTGCTTGCCGATCCAGCCGTGCAGGTCGGCGTCGTCGACCAGCGTGGTCGGCACCACCTGGGCGTGGGCGTCGGCCATCACGCGGGCCATGTTGCGGCGTACGCCCTTCAGCTGTTCCGGCTGGCCGTTGGCCTGTACCGACGGCGGTGCGGTGCGCACCGGCTTGCCGGCGAGCGAGACCGGGCCGCGTTGCGGCTCCGGTTGCGGCAGTTCCGGCGCCAGGTGACGGCCGGCCGAGGCGGGGACCGCGCGTGCCGGCGCGGCACCGAGTGCCGCGGAGCCGTTCGCGGCGGCGTCCTTCACATCCTGCATGGTCACCACGCCGTCGGCGCCGCTGGGGCGCACGCGGGCGAGGTCGACCTTGAGCTTCTTCGCCAGCGCGCGCACCGCCGGCACCGCCTTGACGCCGCCGATGCTGGCGGCCTGCTCGACATGCACGGTGTTGCCGCTGACCATCGCGCCAACCACGGTACCCTCGTCCTCGCGCTCGGCCTTGGCGGCTGGCTTCGCTTCCTCGGCCTTCTTCGGGCCGTGGTGATGGCCGGTGGCTTCGGCCTCGGCGCGCTGCTTCGCGTTCGGATCCGGCTCGAAATCGGCCAGCGCGGCGCCGGTTTCGATGATGTCGCCGGGCGCGCCATACAGCTTGACGACCTTGCCGGTGTACGGCGAGGGCACGTCGACCACCGCCTTGGCGGTCTCCATCGAGCACAGCGGGGCGTCGAGCTTGATGCTGTCGCCGACCTTCACGTGCCACTCGACCACGGTCGCGTCGGGCAGGCCTTCGCCGAGGTCGGGGAGATAGAACGTCTTGATGTCAGCCATTTTCTTGTCCGGGATTTGGGAGACGGGATTCGGGATTCGGAAAGCGGAGCGGGCTTTGGCTTTGCCCAATCCCGAATCCCGAATCCCGATTCCCAGCGGTCAACTCAGCTTGCCGCCAGCGTGCGCTTGGCCGCGTCGACGACGCGTTCCACGCTCGGCAGGTATTTCATTTCCAGGCGGAACAGCGGGATGTGCGTGTCGAAGCCAGTGACGCGCTCGACCGGGGCGAGCAGGTCGTACAGGCATTCCTCGGCGATGCGGGCGGCGATCTCGGCGCCGAAGCCGGCGGTCTTCGGGGCTTCGTGCACGATCACGCAGCGGCCGGTCTTGGCCACCGACTCGGCGATGGTGTCGAAGTCCAGCGGGGTCAGCGTGGCCACGTCGATCACCTCCGCGCTGATGCCCTCGGCGGCCAGTGCGTCGGCCGCTTCCAGCGCTTCCTTTACCTGCGCACCCCAGCTGACGATGGTCACGTCGGTGCCGTCGCGCAGCACGAAGCACACGTCCAGCGGCAGCGCCTCGCCGTCGTCCGGCACCTCTTCCTTGTACTGGCGGTAGATGCGCTTGGGCTCGAAGAACATCACCGGATCGGGATCGCGGATCGCGGCCAGCAGCAGGCCGTAGGCGCGCGCCGGCGACGACGGCAACACCACCCGCAGGCCGGGGATGTTGGTGAACAGGTGCTCGTTCGCCTCGGAATGATGCTCCGGCGCGCGGATGCCGCCGCCCCACGGCGCGCGCCACACGGCCGGCACGGTGAGGCGGCCACGGGTGCGGTTGCGCATGCGCGCGGCGTGGCAGGCGATGTGCTCCATCATCGGGTAGATGAAGCCCTCGAACTGCGCCTCGGCCACCGGCTTCATGCCCTGCACGGCCATGCCCACGGTGACGCCGGCGATGGTCATTTCGTCCAGCGGCGTGTCGATCACGCGCCATTCGCCGAATTTTTCCTGCAAACCTTGCGTGGCGCGGAACACGCCGCCGTTGACGCCCACGTCCTCGCCGAGCACCACGACGGATGGGTCGTGCGCCATTTCGTAGGCGAGCGCCTGGGTGACTGCTTCGATGAGAGTGATCTGTGCCATGACTCAGTGGGCCTTGTTTTCGAGCGAGAGGACGTAGTCGCGCTGTTTCGCGAGATCAGCGGGGACTTCGGCGAAGATGTAGTCGAACATCGCCGTGACCGGCTGGGTCCTGGTTTCGAGGTAGGCGTTCACCTCGTTGTCCATCCAGTCGTCGCACTCGGCCTTCCAGGCTTCTTCCTTGGCGTCGTCCCACACGCCCTTGGCCACCAGCCAGTGCTTCAGGCGCTTCATCGGTTCCTTGGCCCAGGCTTCGTCGACCTCGTCCTTGCCGCGGTAACGGCGCGCGTCGTCGGCGGTGGTGTGGTCGCCGAGACGGTAGGTGACCAGCTCCAGCACGCTGCCGCCCTGACCGCTGCGCGCACGCTCCAGCGCATCCTCCATCGCCTTGCGCACGGCGATGATGTCGTTGCCGTCCACCTGGATCGAGTAGAGGCCCGCGGCGATGCCTTTCTGTGCCAGCGTCTGCGAGCCGGACTGGATCTTGCGCGGCACCGAGATCGCCCACTGGTTGTTGACGATGGCGATCACCAGCGGCAGTTCGCGCGCGCCGGCCATGTTGATGGCGCCGTAGAAGTCGCCCTTGGAGGAGCCGCCGTCGCCGATGGTGGCCACCGCCACGCGCTTCTCGCCGCGGATCTTGAACGCCAGCGCACTGCCGGCCGCATGCAGGCACTGCGTGGCGATCGGTACGCTCCAGGCGAAGTCGTGCCGCGCCGGTTCGTTTTGGTAGTCGTTGCCGCGCTCGTCGCCACCCCAGTACATGTAGACCTCGCGCGGCTGCACGCCGCGGTACAGCTGCGCGCCGTATTCGCGATAGCTTGGCGCGTAGACGTCTTCCGGCCGCATCGCGCTGCCGATACCCACATGCGCGGCCTCGTGGCCGAGGCAGCTGGCGTAGGTGCCGAGCTTGCCGGTGCGCTGCAGCGCGATCGACTTGGCGTCGAATACGCGGGTGGACAGCATCAGCTTGTATAGCTCGACCATGTGGCCGAGGTCTTTCGCGAACTCGGGCAGATCATCACGGACCTGCTTGCCCTCGGCATCGAGGTATTGCAGGTATTCGATTTCAAACTTGGCGGCGATGGTCACGACGCGCTCCCGGTTGGGCGAAGAGGAATGGGGGCGGCGGCCCATCCAGCGGGGCCTGACGCGCAGAGTCTTTCAGCCAGTGCCGCGTCCCGTGGCGACAAAACGGCCCGAAAAATCCGCCGAAAACTAGCAGGCGCACCGGTTCGCCAGCAAGGTACGGTGCAGCATGTGGGGGCGCAATCCGGCTCCTCTCGTGCCCGACGCGCGATTCCGCTCATGGACTCCGATGCCCGCGCGCACTGTCTGAACCCGCTGACAGCGCGCGGCACACGGTTGACAGGCGAATATACCAATACTTATAGTGAGAATGATTCGCATTACTAAATTATTCCTCGCCCACGTAGAGAACCTGTCCATGTCATGCGTTCGATCCGCTGTTGTCACTCTCGTTGCACTGACCGCGCTCGCCGCACAGCCTGCCCGTGCCGTCGAGTACCCCATCGGTACGCCGCAACAACGCGATGGCATGGAAATCGCCGCCGTTTACCTGCAGCCCATCGAAATGGAGCCGGAAGGCATGATGCGCCCGGCCAAGGATTCCGACGTGCACATGGAAGCGGACATTCACGCGCTGGCCAATAACCCCAATGGCTTCGACGAGGGCGCCTGGATGCCCTACCTGACCGTCAAATACGAAATCACCCGGCAAGGGAGCACCCAGCGGCTCGACGGTGACTTCATGGCCATGGTTGCCAGCGACGGCCCGCATTACGGGGACAACGTGAAGCTCATGGGGCCGGGAAAATACCATGTGAAATTCACCATCTATCCGCCTTCGACGGCCACCCATTTCGGCCGTCATACCGACCGCCTGACAGGTGTGCGGCCCTGGTTCAAACCGTTCGTGGTGGAGAACGACTTCACCTACGTCGGCATCGGCAAGAAGGGTGGCTACTGAGCCATGGCGGCCATTCACAGGAAACCTGCGGCGATGGCCGCCGCGATGGCCGTCGCGTTGTTTGCGGCAGTGCCGGCCCACGCCGCCTCCGAGGTTGAGATGGTGAAGCTGATTCACAACCTCAACGCGCGCCTGGATCAGCTGGAAAAGCGCAACGTCGAACTGGAGCGCGAGATTCGTGCCGAACGCATTGCCGCCAAGGCGCCGGCCGGCCTCGAATCGCGCGTACAGTCTCTGGAGAAATCGCAGGCTGCGGTAACGAAGGGGCTGGAGAGCGAGGACATCAGCCAGTACGAGCCCGAGCTTACCTCTCGCCTCAAAGCCGTGGAGGTCGACGTTCTGGACATGAGGAAACCCGCAAAGACCGTCGAGGCGCTGGAAGGACTGAAGGTCGCGGCGAACCTGACCAGCGTGATCCAGACGCCCTCCGGCTTGCCTGTGGGAACAGCCGACGGCAACAGCCAGCTCAACTACCGGGCCGACGTCACCGCCGAGTTGCCGCTGGAGCCCATCGGCAATACCGATCAGAAACTTTTTGCGCATTTCCGCATGGGCCAGGGCCTGGGGTTGAACAGTCCGTTCAGCCATCTCGGCGCCTTCGCCAACACCCCCAACGCGGTGGCTTTCCGCGCCAGCGGCGCCAATCCCGACGACTCGGTGGCGATTCTGGGCGAGGCCTGGTACCAGGCGACAATTCCCCTGCCTTTCGGCGGTTTCAAGCCGCGCTCGCGCCAGTCGCTGGAGTTCACCTTCGGCAAGATGGATCTGTTCGGTTTCTTTGACCAGAACGCCGTCGCCAATGACGAAACGCACCAGTTCCTCAACTCTTCCTTCGTTCACAATCCCTTGCTGGATGCTGGCGGCCAGGTTGGAGTGGATGCCAACGGCTTCCAGCCTGGATTCGTGCTTTCCTACCTGAACGAATGGCGCAAACCGGAGTCGTGGCGGCTCTCACTGGGCGTGTTCGGCACCCATGCCGGCGCCAACTATCAGCGCTTCTTCTCCGCCCCGCTCATCATGGTCCAGGCGGAAACCTCTCTCCGACTGCTCCGCGGCCTCCCCGGCAATCTCCGCTTTTACGCCTGGCGCCAGGGCCAGGGCTCGGAACTGGACGGCAGTGCCGCCGAGCAAAACGGATGGGGCATCTCCGCCGACCAGCGCGTGGGCGACGGCATGACGCTGTTCGGACGCTACGGCCGGATGGTCAATGGCAAGGTGCGTTTCGATCGCGCGCTTACCCTCGGTGCTGAAATCAACGGGTCGTATTGGAACCGTGGCGCCGATGCCATCGGCATCGCAGGCGCGTGGCTCGGCGCAAGCGGGAATTACCGCGCGTTTGGCGGCTCGGGCGACCTGGATGGCGATGGGCTCGCCGATTTCCGGTTCACTCCCGGCGATGCGGAAAGACTGGCCGAAATCCATTACCGCTATCGCATCAGTCGGCAATTCGAGCTTTCACCCAACTTCCAGTACGTCTGGAAGATGGGCGCCAATCCCAAGGCCGGCGGCGTCTCCGTGCTGGGCCTGCGGGCGCAGCTCTCCTACTGAGGATTCCGCATGGATACCATCGCCTGGCGGCCGCGCCAGTCCAGCCTTCAGGCTGCCGGTAGCCTGCCCTCTCCCAGTCAGGCTGCGAACGGCCACCCGCATGGCATGCGCGAGGCAGTTGGCGCGTGGGCCGTGACCATCGCACTCGGGGTGGCGGCCTGCTTGTTCGCATCCACATCGGCGGCGGCGGAACTGCCCGCCTATACCTTGGTGGCCAAGGATGGCCGGCTGACACCCGCCGTCCTGGACGTGCCCGCGCAGACGCGCTTCAAGATCATCGTGCGCAACGATGGGAGCGAGCCGATCGAGTTCGAGAGCCTGCAACTGCGCAAGGAGAAGGTGCTCGCGCCGGGTGCGCAATCTTTCGTCGTGATTGCGCCGCTGCGACCCGGCGAATACGAGTTCTTCGACGACTTTCACCCCGACAGCGGTCGTGGCCGCATCGTCGCCAAATAATCGCCTGGCCACAGGAGCGAGAGCCATGGGCAATGCTGTTTTCATCGTATGGCGCGAAAGCATCGAGGCGATGCTGGTCATCGGCATCCTGCACGGATGGCTGCGCGGTCGGCCCGAAGCCCGCGCCGGGCTACCCTGGTTGTGGGGCGGCGTCGCGGCAGGATTGGGGCTGGCGGTGTTGCTGGCGCTGGTCATCACGGGCATCGGCGCATGGGCGGCGCCGGCAACGCTGGAATGGTTCCAGGCTGCCATGCCGCTGGTCGCCTGTGGCCTCGTTTTCCAGATGGTGTGGTGGATGCGCCGGCGCGGCGCGGGGTTGAAGAAGGAACTGGAAGCCGGCATGCAGCGCTCGGCCATCGGAGCCCATTGGCTGGGTATTGCCACACTGGCCGCCGTGGCGGTCGGCCGCGAGGGCGCGGAAACGGTGGTGTTCCTCTACGGCGCGCTACAAGGCGCTGCGGATGCCGACTTCGTCCTGGGTGGCGGGCTGGGCTTTCTACTGGCGCTGGCGGTCTACTGGTTGCTCTCCCGCGGCACCCGCTTCGTTTCATGGCGGGCCTTTTTCCGCGTTACGGAAATCCTGCTGTTGTTGCTTGGAGGGGCGCTGCTGGTCGACGGAGCGGAAAAACTCGTGGGCATGGAAGTGCTGCCGCCCTTGGCCGACCCGCTCTGGAACACCTCCACCCTGTTGGATGACAGCATGCGGGTCGGCGGCTTCGTCGCTGCCTTCACCGGCTACCGGGCCATGCCGTCCGGCATGGCGTATGCGTTGCTCGCCGCCTATTGGGCGCTAGCGTTGGGGTTATTGCCGAAGACCCAGCCAAGGCGCCAGCAGGCATGAACAGAGCCCCGATATCCGACGCCGCGTCCGGAGCAGGCACCGCCCGGCTCGCCCGCCTTGGCCTGGCGATGCGGCGGCACCGAAAGCTCATCCTCGGCATCCAGTGGGTCGTCGTGCTTGGCTACACCGTTCTGGTGTGCGTACCGGCGTTCCTGCCGCTGCCGCCCGAGCAAGCGCACGTCTGGAACAACCTCACCCGTTTCGCCCAGTTCGTCTTTTGGGGCATCTGGTGGCCGTTCGTCATTCTTTCCATCATGTTGCTCGGCCGCATGTGGTGCGGCGTACTGTGCCCGGAGGGCGCCCTGACGGAGTGGGCCTCCGGTTTCGGTCTGGGCCGGGGGATTCCGCGCTGGATGAAATGGAGCGGCTGGCCGTTCGTGGCCTTCGTCATGACCACGGTATTCGGCCAGATGACCAGCGTTTACGACTATCCGAAACCCGCGCTGCTGATACTTGGCGGCTCGACCGTGGCGGCGATTGCCACCGGGCTGGTCTGGGGGCGGGAAAAGCGCATATGGTGCCGCCACCTGTGCCCCGTCTCTGGCGTATTCGGCCTGCTGGCAAAAATCGCCCCGCTGCACTTCAGCGTGGATCAGGCGGCCTGGGACACCGCTCCTGCCGGCCATCGCACCAGCCGGAAACATCCGGTGAACTGCGCGCCCATGATTGACATCCGCCGCATGCAAAGTGCGTCTGCCTGCCACATGTGCGGACGCTGTGCCGGCGAGCGCGGAGCGGTCACCCTGGCAGCGCGTTCACCCAGCACCGAAATCCTCGCCGCGCGATCCGGCATGACCGATGCCGACAAGTGGCCCGTTCGCCTGCTGATCTTCGGCATGCTCGGCGTGGCGCTGGGCGCTTTCCAGTGGAGCGCGTCGCCCTGGCTGGTCGCCGCGAAACAGGCTGTGGCGGGATGGCTGATCGACCGCCAGGCTTGGTGGCCGCTCAATGACGTCGGCCATTGGTGGCTATTCACCGACTACCCCGAGGCCAACGACGCATTCACCTGGCTCGACGGCGGCTTGCTGTTGGCCTACATCGCCGCCGAGACGATCCTCGTCGGCGGCTGGATCAGGCTCTGGCTCCACCTGGCGGAACGACTGTCGGGTCTGTACTGGCGACGGTTGGCCTATACGCTCATACCGTTTGCAGGAGCCAGCCTGTTCGTTGGCCTGAGTCTGCTTACCAGCGCCCAACTGCACGGGGAGGGTATTGCCCTGCCATGGGCCAATGGCGTCCGGATGGCTTTGCTGACGATGGCTGGCGCCTGGAGCACGCGCCTGGCGTGGCGTCTGGCTCCGCGCCGCCGGCTGCCATCGATGGCAGCCATCCTGGCGGCAGTGGCTTTGCCGTACGCTGCGTGGGGCACGCAGTTCTTCCTCTGGTAGAGGGCTGTCATCGGTGTGCTTTCGCACGATGGCGTCTACGGCACCCGCAGTGGCCAGACGCGCCTTCGTGCGGGAAGCCTCAGTGACGCCTGGCGAAGGCTTCGACATCATCACGGGCCCGGTACGCCAGCGTATTTGACCCAGGTCGCGGCGCTTTGCCGCGCAGCCGCTACCATGCGTGTTTTCACCGTGCGGGGAGCACCATGACGGACAACCAGCGCGAACTCGAGGCAGGCATCGAGCGCGACCTTTCCGGGCGCATGACCTATGCGAGCTATCTGCAGCTGGAGACGCTGCTGTCCGCGCAGCGGACGGTATCCGACCCGCCTTACCACGACGAGATGCTGTTCATCGTGCAGCACCACGTGGCCGAGCTGTGGCTGAAGCTGTTGATCCACGAATTGCGCGCCGCGCTGGCGCTGCTGCGCGAGGACCATGCCGACCAGGCGCTGAAGGTGCTGGCGCGGGTGAAGCAGATCCAGCGCCAGCTGTTCGAGCAGTGGGCGGTGCTGGAGACGATGACGCCGCATGAGTACCTCGCCTTCCGCGATGCGCTGGGGCCGTCGTCGGGTTTCCAGAGCGCGCAGTACCGCACGGTGGAGTTCCTGCTGGGCAACAAGAACGCCGACATGCTGGCGGTGTTCGAGCACGACCCGGCGATCCAGCAAGGCCTGCGCGACACGCTGAACGCGCCGGGCGTCTACGACGAGACGCTGCGCTGGCTGGCGCGGCGCGGCCATGCGGTACCACAGGAGCTGCTTGCGCGCGACGTCAGCCAGCCGTGGCAGCGCAGCGAGGCGCTGCTGCCGGTGCTGCGCGCGATCTACGAGGCGCCGGAGCAGCACTGGGCCGAGTTCCACCTGTGCGAGACGCTGGTGGACATCGAGGAGAGCTTCCAGTTGTGGCGCTTCCGCCACATGAAGGCGGTGGAGCGCATCATCGGCTTCCGCCGCGGCACCGGCGGTTCCTCGGGCGTGGCCTTCCTGAAGAAGGCGCTGGATCTCACCTTCTTTCCCGAATTGATCGAGGTGCGCACGGTGCTGGGCAGCTAGCGGCACGGCGCGGCCCGTGCTGCAGCGCATTTGACGGACGCGCGATCGGCGGTTACATCTGGGCATTCGCAAGATTTTTCGATCGACCGACAGACCAGAGGCCAGGCATGGGCAACACCACACTCTCCGGCGACGCCAGGCCGGTACCCGACTACCCGCAGCTGCTGGGCCACCCGCGCCCGCTGTGGATGCTGTTCATGTCGGAGTTCTGGGAGCGCTTTGCGTTCTACGGCATGCGCTGGGCGCTCACGCTGTACATCGTGGCGCAGTTCTACGGCGGCAACGACACCGGCCAGGCGGATGCCAGCCGCACCTACGGCGCGTACCTGGCGCTGGTCTACGCCACCGCGGTGTTCGGCGGCTACGTGGCCGACAAGATCCTCGGCTACCAGCGCTCGATCCTGCTCGGCGCGGTGGTGATGGCGGCCGGCCTGTTCATGGTGATGGTGCCGAACCACGCGGTGTTCATGCTCGGCCTGGCCACCATCATCGTCGGCAACGGCCTGTTCAAGCCGAACATCTCCTCGATGGTCGGCCAGCTCTACGCGCAGGGCGACTCGCGCCGCGACCGCGGCTTCACCCTGTTCTACATGGGCATCAACGCCGGTGCGCTGATCGCACCGGTACTGACCAGCATCCTCGCCAACAAGGTATTCGGCACGCCCGGCCACCATAACTACCAGGTGGTGTTCGCCGCTTCCGGCGTGGGCATGCTGATCAGCCTGGTGTGGTTCTGGTTCGGTCGCCGCCAGCTCGGCCCGGTCGGTCGCCCGGCGCCGGAGCAGGCCAGCCGCATGCGCGTGGTGTATGTGGTGCTCGGCGTGCTGGCGGCGATCCCGCTGGTCTATCTGCTGATGGACAAGGCCGGCGCGGTGGCGATCCAGTGGCTGCTGAGCGTGCTGTTCCTGGGCGTGGGCGTGATGCTGGTGGTCGAGGCGATCCGCACCGGCCGCGTGCAGATCCAGCGGGTGATCGCGATGCTGATCATCTTCACCTTCAACGTGCTGTTCTGGATGTTCTTCGAGCAGGCCGGCAGCTCGTTCAACTTCCTCGCGCAGCATATCGTCGACCGCAACCTCGGCGGCTGGGAGTTTCCGATCGGCTGGTTCCAGTCGGTCAACCCGGTGGCGATCGTGCTGCTGGCGCCGCTGATCTCGCTGGTCTGGGGCTGGCTGGACAAGCGTGGCGCCGAGCCGTCGATCCCGCGCAAGTTCGGCCTGGGCCTGATCGGCAACGCGCTGGGCTTCGCGGTGCTGATGTATGCGCTGTCGGCGTTGGTCGGCGGCGACGGCATGATCCCGCTGTGGACGCTGGCGCTGTGCTACGTGCTGCAGACCGCCGGCGAGCTGTGCCTGTCGCCGATCGGCCTGTCGATGGTGACCAAGTTGGCGCCGGTGCGCCTGGTCGGGCTGGGCATGGGCGGCTGGTTCCTGTCCACCGCGATCGGCAACAACCTCGCCGGCCTGTTCGCCGGCCATGTCAGCGGCGAGACCGGCATGACCGTGGATTCGGCGTTGTCCGGCTACACCATGGGCTTCTGGATCCTGCTCGGCGGCGGCATCGTGCTGTTTTTGGTCGCGCCGCTGATCAACCGGCTGATGCATGGGGTTCGATAGCCGGGATTCGGGATTGGGGATTCGGGATTCGTAAAGAGCAAGGGCTGCCTCGCCCCGCTTTTGCGAATCACGAATCCCGCCCCAGCCATTGACGCGGTGCCAAGCGCCCGGTTACAGCTGGGCGCTTGCGGCTGCCTGACGCATGCCGATGGAGGACTGCATGAGCCAGACCAGCGCCGCCGGCGACGCCGTGCCGAGGCCCGACTACCCGCAGCTGCTCGGCCATCCGCGCCCGCTGTGGATGCTGTTCATGACGGAGTTCTGGGAGCGCTTTGCCTACTACAGCGTGAGCTGGGCGCTGGTGCTGTACATCGTGGCGCAGTTCTTCCACGGCGATTCGGCCGGGCAGGGCTGGGCCGCCGGCGTCTATGGTGCCTACACCGCGCTGATCTACGCCGCCTCGATCTTCGGCGGCTACGTGGCCGACCGGGTGATCGGCTACCAGCGCTCGATCCTGCTCGGCGCCGCGGTGATGGCGGCGGGCCTGTTCACCCTGCTGCTGCCGAGCAAGCCGCTGATGATGCTGGGGCTGGCGCTGGTGATCGCCGGCGACGGCCTGTTCAAGCCGAACATCTCCACCATGGTGGGCCAGCTCTACGGTCGCGACGATCCGCGCCGCGACCGCGGCTTCACCCTGTTCTACATGGGCATCAACGCCGGCGCCTTCGTGGCGCCGCTGCTCACCGGCTGGATGGCCGCCACCTTCACCGACACGCCGATGCAGCAGAACTACCGCGTGGTGTTCGCCGCCGCCGGCGTGGGCATGCTGCTGAGCTTCCTGTGGTTCTGGTTCGGTCGGCGCAACCTGAAGGATGTGGGTCGCCCGCTGCCGGGCATGGAGAATCGCGCGCGCGTGCTGTGGGTGCTGCTCGGCGCGGCGGTTGCGGTGCCGCTGATCTACGCACTGCTGGCCTATGTCGGTGCCGACGGCCTGCAGTGGCTGCTCGGTGCGTTGTTCATCGGCGTGGCGGCGGCGCTGATCGTCGAGGCGCGGCGCCACGACCGCGTGCAGCTGCACCGCGTGATCGCCATGCTGATCGTGTTCGGCTTCAGCGTGGTGTTCTGGACGTTCTACTTCCAGTTCGGCACCTCGCTGAACTTCCTGGCCGAGAACTGGGTGGATCGCGAGATGTTCGGCGGCTGGATCTTCCCGGTCGGCTGGTTCCAGTCGGTGACGCCGCTGGCGATCCTGGTGTTCGCGCCGCTGTTGACGCTGGTGTGGGGCATGTTCGCGCGCCGCCATGCCGAGCCATCGATCCCGCGCAAGTTCGGCTTCGGCCTGATCTTCAACGGGCTGGGTTTCGTGGTGCTGGTGTATGCGCTGAAGGAGCTGCTCGGTCCGACCGGACTGATCCCGTTCTGGCCGCTGGTGCTGTGCTACGTGATGCAGACGCTGGGCGAGCTGTGCCTGTCGCCGATCGGGCTGTCGATGGTGACCAAGCTGGCGCCGCCGCGCTTCGTGGGCCTGGCGATGGGCGGCTGGTTCCTCTCGCTGGCCGGCGGCGGCGACTTCTCCGGCCTGGTGGCGCGTTCGATCAGCGGCACGCACGGCATGACGGTGGCCTCGGCGCTGGCCGGCTTCAACTTCTGCCTCTGGGTGCTGCTCGGCTCAGGCGCACTGCTGCTGGCGATCTCGCCGCTGATCAACCGGCTGATGCACGGGGTGCGCTGAGCCGAGCGGTAACGGAGCCCGTTCGCCGCCGTTGCGGCTGGGTTGCATGAAACTTCGGGCGAGGGAATCTGCTCGTGCCCTGCTGCAGCCGGTGCGGGACGGTTCGAATCGTGATCACGGCGCGGGCCGCGACCGTATCGCATCCGTGCCGGGAGGCGGGTGCGCTGCAGCGTACCTTTACCAGCGTTTCACACTTTCCCTACCAGTATCCTCGCGAAGGCATCGTCGCCCAGGCTGGTTTGTGCCAGCGGCGAGTCGTCATCGATCAGGTCGATTCCCGCGCGGGAGACGCTTCTGGCACAACCCGCCGGGCCACTTCGTCGCAGTGGGGGTGCCGGTGTTGATCAAGAGCTCGAAGCAGGTCTCACGCTGGCGTAGCCCCAAACGGTTTCCGGTGTCACGCAACTCGGGTGCATCCCCCGCCTCGCGCATCGAAGCGGGCGCGACCTGGCCCGAACCGGAGGGCGCCACCCGGGTGCAGCACCTGCAGGTGTACCGCTACGAGCCCGAGTCGGGGCGCAATCCACGCATCGACACCTATGCCATCGACCGCGACAAGTGCGGGCCGATGCTGCTGGACGCGCTGATCAAGATCAAGAACGAGATCGACCCCACGCTGACGTTCCGCCGTTCGTGCCGCGAGGGCGTGTGCGGCTCGTGTGCGATGAACATCGATGGCAGCAACTGGCTGGCGTGCATCCGCTCGCTCGACGAAATCAACGAGCCGGCCACCGTGTACCCGCTCAACAACATGGACGTGGTCAAGGACCTGGTCGGCGACCAGACCCACGCCCTGGCCCAGTATCAATCGATCAAGCCGTGGTTGCGCAGCAAGACACCCGCCCCGACGCGCGAGCGCCTGCAGTCGCCGGAGGAACGCAAGCGGCTGGACGGGGATTACGAGTGCATCCTGTGTTTCTGCTGCACCTCCGGATGCCCCAGCCACTGGTGGAATGGCGACCGCTTCCTCGGACCGGCGGTGCTGCTGCAGGCCCATCGCTGGCTGGTGGACAGCCGCGACGAGGCGACCGGCGAACGGCTGGACGAGCTGGAGGATCCGTTCAAGCTGTACCGCTGCCACACCATCCTCAATTGCACGCGCACCTGCCCCAAGGGGCTCAACCCCGGCAAGAAAATTGCCGAGATCAAGCTGATGATCCAGCAGCGGCGCAGTTGAGCGATGGCCACGACCAGACCTCGTCCGCGCGCCCCGGACATCCAGATCTACAAGCCGCAGTTGACCTCGGTGCTGTCGATCCTGCACCGCATCACCGGCGTGCTGCTCAGCGTGGGCAGCGTGTTGCTGGTGGCGTGGCTGGTCGCGGTGGCGGCCGGCGGCGACAGCTATGCCATGGCCGAGCGCTGGCTGCGTTCGTGGATCGGCATGCTGTTGCTGCTGGGCTGGATCTTCGCGTTGTTCTACCACCTGTGCAACGGCATCCGGCACCTGGCCTGGGACCTGGATTTCGGCTTCGAGCTGGGCAGCATCTATCGCTCCGGCTGGACGGTGGTGGCGGTCAGCGTGATCCTGACCCTGGCTACCTGGACACTCGGCCTGGCGGGCGGGGAGTAGGCACATGTCCGAATGGCACCGGCGTGATCCGCTCAACCGCAACCCGACTGCCGCCCGGGCCTCGGCCTTGTATCGCGCCATCGGCCTGGGGTCGGCCAAGTCCGGCGCACACCACTGGTGGCTGCAGCGGGTGACCGCGGTGGCGCTGGTGCCGCTGTTGCTGTGGCTGCTGGCGTCGCTGCTTGCCCATGCCCGTGGCGGTCATCCGGCGGTGGCGCTCTGGCTGGGCCGGCCTGCGGTGGCCGTGACCATGGCCGTGCTGCTGGTGGTGCTGTTCTGGCACATGAAGCTCGGCCTGCGCGTGATCGTGGAGGACTACGTGCATGCCGACCGCGTGAAATTTGCGGCCCTGGTCGCAGTCGATCTGGCCTGCATGGCGCTGATGGCCATCGGCGTGTTCACCAGCCTGTACCTGGCGTTTCGATAAGTATTCACGTGTCGCGACGGTTCGCCGAGAGACGAGCCGCCAGCGGCAGGTTCCATGTTCGACGAGGAGAGCTTCATGAGCAGCGACAGCTTCGGCACGCGCGATCAGTTGACGGTCGATGACACCCGCTACCAGATTCACCGACTCGATCGCATCAGGACCGCGCACCGGCTGCCCTACAGCCTCAAGGTGCTGCTGGAAAACCTGTTGCGCAACGAGGATGGCCACCTGATCACCCGCGAGCAGATCCAGTCGTTGGCGGACTGGCAACCCAAGGCCACCGGGCAGCAGGAGGTGCAGTACACGCCGGCGCGCGTGCTGATGCAGGATTTCACCGGCGTGCCGTGCGTGGTGGACCTGGTGGCGATGCGCGACGCGATCATCGCGCTGGGCGGCGATCCGCAGCGGATCAATCCGCTGGTGCCCAGCGAGCTGGTGATCGATCATTCCGTCATCGTCGATGCGTTTGGCCAGGACGACGCCTTTTCCATCAACGCGCAGCTCGAGTTCGAGCGCAACGTGGAGCGCTACCAGATGCTGCGCTGGGCACAGCATGCGTTCGACAATTTCAAGGTGGTGCCGCCGGATACCGGCATCTGCCACCAGGTCAACCTGGAGTACCTGTCGCGCGTGGTGTTCACCCGCGAGGGACCGGACGGCATGCTGGCCTACCCCGATACGCTGGTCGGTACCGACTCGCACACGCCGATGGTCAACGGGCTGGGCGTGCTGGGCTGGGGCGTGGGCGGCATCGAGGCCGAGGCGGCCATGCTGGGACAGCCGATGAGCATGCTGATTCCGCAGGTGGTCGGCATCAAGCTGACCGGCGAGTTTCCGCCCGGCACCACCGCCACCGACCTGGTGCTCACCGTCGCCGAGCTGCTGCGCAAGACCGGTGTGGTCGGCAAGTTTGTCGATTTCTACGGGCCGGGCGTGGCCCGCATCCCGCTGGCCAACCGCGCCACGCTGGGCAACATGAGCCCCGAATATGGCGCCACCTGCGCGATCTTCCCGATCGACGACGAAACCCTGGCCTATCTGCGCCTGACCGGCCGCCCCGAACATCAGGTGCGTCTGGTCGAGACTTATGCCAAGACACAGGGCCTGTGGCATGACCCCGATCACGAAGCCGAATATTCGCAGACGCTCGAGCTGGATCTGGGCACGCTGGAGTCCTCCATTGCCGGACCCAAGCGCCCACAGGATCGCATTCCGGTACGGATTGCTCCCGACGCCGTCGGCGCGCTGCTCGGCGGGCAGCCCTACGAGAAGGCGATCGTGGGCCGCCTGGACGAGGCCATCGACGAATCGTTCCCCGCCAGCGACCCGGTATCGATCGTACGTGGCAGCGCCAGCGATGCGCCGCATGCCCCCGGCCATTGCGACATCGATCACGACTGGCCGCACGCGCCGGTGGAGATCGCCATGGCCAGCGGCGGCAGCGCCCGACTGGACAACGGGCACGTGGTCATCGCCGCGATCACCTCATGCACCAACACCTCCAATCCGCTGGTGATGATCGGCGCCGGCCTGCTGGCCAAACGCGCGGTCGAGAAGGGCCTGAGCCGCAGACCCTGGGTCAAGACCTCGCTGGCGCCGGGTTCGCGCGTGGTCACGGATTACTACGACCGGGCCGGACTCACGCCGTACCTGGATAAGCTCGGCTTCAACCTGGTCGGCTACGGCTGCACCACCTGCATCGGCAACTCCGGCCCGCTGATTCCCGAAGTGGCCGCGGCGGTGGCCGAGCACGACCTCAACGTGTGCGCGGTGCTCTCGGGCAATCGCAATTTCGAGGGGCGCATCCACCCGCAGTCGCAGATGAACTTCCTGGCCTCGCCGCTGCTGGTGGTGGCCTATGCGCTGGTGGGCACGATGCACACCAACCTGCTCAAGGACCCGCTGGGCATCGGCAGTGACGGCAAGCCGGTGTACCTGCGCGACATCTGGCCCTCGAACCGCGAGATCCAGGATGTCATCGCTGCCTGCGTGAAGGCCGACATGTTCGCCAAGGGATATGCCGACGTGTTCGCCGGTGACGACAACTGGCGCAGCCTGCGGGTACCCGAGGGGAACGCATTCCAGTGGGATGCGGATTCCACCTATGTGCGTCAGCCGCCGTATTTCGATGGCGTGGGGCGCGAGCCGGCGCCGTTGACCGACATCCGCGGCGCGCGCGTGCTGGCCCGGCTGGGTGATTCGGTGACCACCGACCACATCAGTCCGGCCGGCGCGATCAAGGTGGATTCGCCTGCCGGTAAATACCTCGCCGGACACGGCGTGGAGCGCAAGGATTTCAATTCCTACGGTTCGCGCCGCGGCAACCACGAGGTGATGATCCGCGGCACCTTCGCCAACATCCGTCTGCGCAACCAGCTGGCGCCGGGTACCGAAGGCGGCTTCACCCGCGACTTCACGCGGCCGGGCGGCCCGGTGAGCACGATCTTCGACGCCTCGGTCAACTACCTTGCCGCCGGCACGCCGCTGGTGATCCTGGCCGGCAAGGAATACGGCTCCGGTTCGTCGCGCGACTGGGCGGCGAAGGGCACGGCACTGCTCGGTGTGCGGGCGGTGATCGCGCAGTCCTACGAACGCATCCACCGCTCCAACCTGATCGGCATGGGCGTGCTGCCGCTGCAGTTCCAGGATGGCCAGAATGCGGACACGCTGGGCCTGTCCGGCGAGGAGACCTTCGAGATCGCCGGCCTGGCCGGCCGCGAGGCGCCGGCGCACGACGTGCGCGTGAAAGCCACCGACGCGCAGGGCAGGGAGCGCGCGTTCGATGCCATCGTGCGCATCGACACGCCCGCCGAGGCGGCCTATTACCGTCACGGCGGCATCCTGCCGTACATGCTGCGCCAGCTGCTGGGTGCCTCGCCGGCTTCCGCCACGGCGTGAGTCGTCGTATTCCGCTCGTGCCGCCGCCCGGCAGGGCGACCGGGCGGAGCGATCGGCCGGGCCGTCTCCAGGCGCCCCGGCGGCTGCCGTCTGTCAGCCGCTCCCGGCCAGCAACTTGTCCAGGATCCGGGTCAGCCATGCACGCTCTTCCGCGTCGAGTTTGGTCAGCAGTTCGCGTTCACGCATGCGGGCCATCGGGGCCACCTCATCGTGCAAGGCCCAGCCCGCGGCGCTGAGGTGGAGCACCGAGCGACGCTTGTCCTCTGCGTGGGTGGCGCGGTCCACCCGGCCTGCGGCCACCAGTCGCGCCAGCGCCCGGCTCACTGCCACCTTGTCCATCGCGGTGCGCTCGGCCACCTCGCGCGCGGACAGGCCCGCGTAGCGCCCCAGCACCGCCATCACCCGCCATTCGGTCACCGAGAGGTCGAAACGGCTCTGGTAATCGTCGGCGATCGCCTGGCTGGTCGTGTTGGACAGGATCGACAGCCGGTACGGCAGGAAGTGTTCCAGCTGCAGCGGGGCATGCTCGGCCGTGGCAGGGGCGGGCTTGTGCTTGGCGGGCATTGCGGCGGTGATCCTTGCAAATGGTTTCAAATGAAACTATAACGCAAGGCCAATCTTGCGGGTGGCACGCTTGCGTGCAGCCATCGTGCACCGACTCAGAGGAGAGCGCCATGAACGCCCAGCCCAACCCCGGCATGCAGATCACTACGTTCAAGAATCCGATGGGCATCGACGGCTTCGAGTTCGTCGAGTTCGCCGCCCCGGCCGGCCGCGCCCACGAGTTGCACGCGCTGTTCAAGCGGATGGGCTTCAGCGCCGTGCTGAAGCACAAGACCCGCGCGATCACCGTCTACCGGCAGAACGGAGTGAACCTGCTGGTCAACGAGGATCCCGATTCGTTCGCTGCCGATTTCGCCGCGAAACACGGCCCCAGCGCCTGCGGCTTCGCGATCCGCTTCCGCAAGCCGGTGGCTGAGGTCGAGGCGGCGGTGCTGGCCAACGGCGGCGAGGCGGTCACGCACAAGCCGGGCAGCCGCGCGCTCGAGGTGCCGGTGGTCAAGGGTATCGGCGACTGCATGCTGTACCTGGTGCCGCGCGCGGGCGACGCCTACGCCGCCGATTACGCGCCGATTCCCGGCGCCGAGCCGAACCCGAAGGGCTACGGCCTCACCTTCATCGACCACCTCACCCACAACCTGCATTTCGGCAACATGCAGCAGTGGTCGGACTACTACGAGAAGCTGTTCAACTTCCGCGAGATCCGCTACTTCGACATCAAGGGCGCCAAGACCGGCCTGGTGTCCAAGGCGATGACCGCGCCGGATGGCATCGTGCGCATCCCGCTCAACGAGTCGAGTGACCCGAAGAGCCAGATCAACGAATACCTGGACGCCTACCACGGCGAAGGCATCCAGCACATCGCCTGCTTCACCGACGACATCTACGCCACGGTGGAGGCGATGCGCGCGGCCGGGGTGGAGTTTCTCGACACGCCGGACACCTATTTCGACGTGATCGACCTGCGCATCCCCAACCACGGCGAGGACGTGCCGCGGCTGGCCAGGAACAAGATCCTGATCGACGCCGACCCGGAGACGAAGAAGCGCCTGCTGCTGCAGATCTTCACCCAGAACGTAATCGGTCCGATCTTCTTCGAGATCATCCAGCGCAAGGGCAACGAAGGCTTCGGCGAGGGTAACTTCCAGGCGTTGTTCGAGAGCATCGAGCGCGACCAGATGAAGCGCGGGTTCCTGTGAGGAGCGTTCCATGGCGATGATCGCGGGCAACGGCTACCAATCCGGCTTCGGCAACGAATTCGCCAGCGAGGCGATTCCCGGCGTGCTGCCGGTCGGCCAGAACTCGCCGCAGCGCGTGGCGCACGGGCTGTACGCCGAGCAGCTGTCGGGCACCGCGTTCACCGCGCCGCGGCACCTGAATCGGCGCAGCTGGCTGTACCGGATCCGTCCGGCGGCGGTGCATGAGCCGTTCGTGCCGCTGGCGCATGCCACCTTCCACAACCGCTTCGACGAGGCGCCGGCCACGCCGAACCAGCTGCGCTGGGATCCATGGCCGTCGCCGGAGCGGCCGACCGACTTCCTCGATGGCCTGGTGACGATCGCCGGCAACGGCGGCGCGGCCGAGCAGGGCGGCATCGGCATCCACCTCTACGCGGCCAACCGCTCGATGCAGGGCCGCTTCTTCTGCAACGCCGACGGCGAGCTGCTGATCGTGCCGCAGCAGGGTCGGCTGCATCTGACCACCGAGCTGGGCGTGGTCGAGATCGAGCCGCAGGAGATCGCGGTGATCCCGCGCGGCGTGCGCTTCCGCGTCGAGCTGCCCGAGGGAGCGGCCGACGCACATGGAAGTGCGAGTGTCACGGGCGCCGAAAGCGCAGGAGTGGCCCGAGGTTACGTCTGCGAGAACTTCGGCGCACTGCTGCGCCTGCCGGAGCTCGGCCCGATCGGCTCGAACGGGCTGGCCCACGCGCGCGACTTTCTCACCCCGCACGCCGCCTGGGAGGACATCGAAGGCGCGTTCGAGCTGGTGACGAAATTCCAGGGTGCATTGTGGAGCGCGTCGATCCGCCACTCGCCGCTGGACGTGGTGGCCTGGCACGGCAACTATGCGCCGTACAAGTACGACCTGCGCCGCTTCAACACCATCGGCTCGATCAGCGTCGACCATCCCGATCCGTGCATCTTCACCGTGCTGACCTCGGCCAGCGACACGCCCGGCACGGCCAACATGGATTTCGCGATCTTCCCGCCGCGCTGGCTGGTGGCGCAGCACACCTTCCGCCCGCCGTGGTTCCACCGCAACGTGGCCAGCGAGTTCATGGGCCTGATCGCCGGCGTGTACGACGCCAAGGCCGAGGGTTTCGTGCCTGGCGGCGCCTCGCTGCACAATTGCATGAGCGCTCACGGCCCGGACGCAGCCACGTTCGAGAAGGCCTCGCAGGCCGACCTGTCGAAGCCGGACGTGATCGGCGGCACCATGGCCTTCATGTTCGAGACGCGCAAGGTGATCCGCCCCACGCGGCAGGCGCTGGACGCGCCGCAGTTGCAGCACGACTACTACCGATGCTGGCAGGATATCGGCAAGCACTTCGCGCCGTGACGGCGATCCCTCCACGCAGCAGGCACAAGGCGACACGATGAAGCTCGGAACTCTCAAGGACGGCGGCCGCGACGGCACGCTGGTGGTGGTCAGCCGCGATCTTTCCTGCGCGGTGAAGGCGGCCGGTATCGCGCCGACGCTGCAGGCGGCGCTGGACGACTGGTCGAATGCGGCGCCGCGGCTCAATGCGCTGTCCGAGGAATTGAATGCCGGCGGTGCCGCCGGCGCGTTCGCGCTGGACATGGCCGCGCTGGCCTCGCCGCTGCCGCGCGCCTACGAGTTCGTCGACGGCTCGGCCTACCTGCCGCACGTCGAGCGCGTGCGTCGCGCGCGTGGCGCCGAGGTGCCGGCCTCGTTCTACACCGACCCGCTGATGTACCAGGCCACTAGCGCCGGCTTTCTCAGCCCGCGCGATCCGGTCGTTGTACCCAGCGAGGGTTACGGCATCGATCTGGAAGCCGAGGTGGTGGTGGTCACCGACGACGTGCCGATGGCAGTCACGCCGGGCGAGGCTTCCGCGCACATCCAGCTGGTCGGGCTGGTCAACGACGTCAGCCTGCGCGGGCTGATCCCCGGTGAGCTGGCCAAGGGCTTCGGCTTCCTGCAGAGCAAACCGCGCTCGGCGCTGTCGCCGGTGCTGGCGACGCCGGACGAACTGGGCGACGCGTGGGCCGGCGACAAGCTGCACCTGCCGATGCGCACCTGGCTGAACGGCGCCTGGTTCGGCGAGGCCGAATGCGGCGTGGACATGCAGTTTTCGTTCGCCGAACTGGTGGCGCATGTGGCGAAAACCCGCCCGCTCACCGCCGGCACCATCGTCGGTTCCGGCACCATCGCCAACCAGGACACCGGCAAGGGCGCTTCCTGCCTGGCCGAGCAGCGCACGGTGGAAACCCTACGCGACGGCCACCCGAGCACGCCGTTCCTGAAGTTCGGCGACCGCCTGAAGATCGACGTCACCGACGCCGCCGGCGCCTCGATCTTCGGCGCCATCGAGCAGCGGATCGAAGCGTACCGGCGCTGAGGCGCATCGCCGGTGCTGCGGCAGGTCGTCGCGACCGGCGTGTGAATTGACCCGGATCAAGGCATGCTGGCAAGCTCACCGACAGACTCCGCAACATGGCCATTCCCATCGTTCCTCCTGAATTCGACCCGGCGCTGATCGCCCGCTACGACGTGGCCGGGCCGCGCTACACCAGCTACCCGACCGCGCCGCACTTCAAGGCCGAGTTCGACGAGGCGGCCCTGCGTGCGGTGATCCGCGCTTCCAACGAGGAGCCGATCCCGCGCCCGCTGTCGGTGTACGTGCACGTGCCGTTCTGCATGAGCCCGTGCTTCTACTGCGGCTGCAACCGGGTGATCACCCGCGACGTAACCCAGGCCGACCGCTACCTGGAACGGCTGTACCGCGAGATCGAGCTGATCGCGCCGCTGTTCGACCGCGACCGCCCGGTGCGCCAGCTGCACTTCGGCGGCGGCACGCCGAACTTCCTCGACACCGCGCACATGGGCGAGCTGCTGGAGTCGCTGGCGCGGCATTTCAGCTTCAGTCACGCGGCAGACCGCGAGTACGGCATCGAAATCGACCCACGCTTCGCCGACGCCGCCTACATCCGCGCCATGGGCGAGCTGGGCTTCAACCGCATCTCGGTGGGCATCCAGGATTTCGACCCAGTGGTGCAGAAGGCGGTGAACCGGATCCAGAGCTTCGAGCAGACCCGCGAGGTGATCGAGGCGGCGCGGGCCTCGGGTTTCCGCTCGGCCAGCGTCGACCTGATCTACGGCCTGCCGTTCCAGAGCGTCGACGGCTTCAGCCGCACGCTGGACCAGGTGGTGGCGCTGAACCCGGACCGCGTGGCGGTGTACGGCTACGCTCACCTGCCGGAGATGTTCAAGGCGCAGCGGCAGATCGAGGCCGCCGACCTGCCCGACGCGACCACCCGGCTGGCGCTGTTCGGCCGTGCGCTGGAACATCTGTCGGCGGCCGGTTACGTCTACATCGGCATGGACCACTTCGCCAAGGCCAGCGACGAGCTGGTGCTGGCGCAGCGCGCCGGCACGCTGCAACGCAACTTCCAGGGCTATTCGACGCACGGCGACTGCGACATCGTCGGCCTCGGCGTCAGCGCGATCGGCCGCATCGGCGACAGCTACAGCCAGAACGCGCGTGACCTGATCGGCTACTACGCAACGCTGGACGCCGGCCGCCTGCCGCTGATGCGCGGGCTGCAGCTGGACGAGGACGACCTGATCCGGCGCGAACTGATCAACGAATTGATGTGCCACGGCAGCGTGGACAAGCAGGCGTTCGGCGCGCGCCACCGGTTGCTGTTCGACGAATACTTCGCACGCGAGCGGCAGCGCCTGGTGCCGCTGGTCGAGGATGGGCTGGTCACGGAAAATCCACGCGAGATCCGGGTCACCTCGCGGGGACGGCTGCTGTTGCGTATCATCGCCATGTGCTTCGACGCCTACCTGGACGACGCGGCACAGGCCCCACGCTACTCGCGCGTGATCTGATCCACGCAGCCCCAATCCGGCAGCCCATCACCATCATGCAATCCAAGCCCCTGGCAGGTCGTCTGCCCGAGCCGCCCAGCCCGATTGTCGACGACGGCGACGAGACGCGCTTCTGCGGCACCTGCGCGTTCTCCAGCGCGTGCATCGCGGCCGGCTACGACAAGCCGGAGCTGGCCGAGCTGCAATGCCTGGTCGAACACGTGGGCCCGTTCCGCGCCGGCGAGCACATCTTCCGCACCGGCGATCCGTTCCGCGCGATCTTCGCCGTGCGGGCGGGTACGGTGAAAACCCGCATGGTCGACAAGGAAGGCCGCGAGCAAGTGCTGGGCTTCTACCTGCCCGGCGAGGTGATCGGCCTCAACGCGATCTACCCCGAGCATTTCCCCTGCGACGCGGTGGCGCTGGATACCGCCTACTTCTGCCGCTTCTCGTTCCCCGCGATGAGCGCGCTGGCCTCGCGCATTCCTGCCGTGCAGCAGCACCTGTTCCGCATGCTGAGCAAGGAGCTGGGCACCGCCAGCCTGCTGGCCGGCGACCACAGCGCCGACGAGCGCGTCGCCGCATTCCTGATGGACCTGGCTGGCCGCTACGCCGTGCGTGGCTTCTCTGGCACGCGCTTTCATCTCAGCATGTCGCGCGGCGACATCGCCAACTACCTGCGCCTGGCCGCGGAAACCGTCAGCCGCGTGCTCAGCCGCTTCCGCAGCCAGAAGCTGATCGAGATCGAAGGGCGCGAACTGGAGCTGCTGAATCCCAAGAAGCTGCGCGAGATCGGCCAGGCGCTGCTGCCGGAGTGAGCACCGCGAGGCACTCCGGGTGGCTGACCCAGATCAGTGTCCGTGTGGGTGCTAACCTGCCACCATGGTGAATCATTCTCGTTCGAGTTGGCATCGGCATGGCTGAATCACGATCTCCCGCGGCGGAAGTGGTCGCACCGGCACAGCTGACGGCGCTGCTGGCTTCCGCGCCGCATCGGCCGCTGTTTCTGGCCGGCACCGTCGCGGTGTTGCTCAGCATGACCTGGTGGGCGGTGGAGCTGACCTGGATGCGCTTCGGCCTGGCCGGCTGGCCGCAGCCGTCGATACCGCCCGGTTGGGCGCACGCGATGCTGATCCAGTACGGCCTGTTCCCGCTGTTCATGTTCGGCTTCCTGATGACCACCTTCCCGCGCTGGCTGGGCCGGCCCGATCTGCCGTGGACGCGCTACCTGCCGGTGGCCGGCTGCGTGTTCGGCGGCTACGTGCTGGCGAACGTCGGCCTGCTCGACCTGCCGTGGCTGCTGAAGCTGGGCATCGCGGTGATGCTGGTCGGCTACCTGGTCGGCGTGTGGACGCTGGGCGGGGTGCTGCGCGCCTCGGTGGCCGAGCGCAAGGGCCATGCGCGTTCCTGCCTGATGGCGTTGAGCCTGGGTTGCGTGGGGCTGGCGGTGTTCCTGGCCTACCTGTTCGGCGCGCCGGAGGATTGCGCCTTGCTGGCGATCAAGCTGGGTACTTACGGCCTGCTGCTGCCGATCTATTTCACGGTGATGCACCGCATGCTTCCGTTCTTCACCGGCAACATGGTGAAAGGCTACGAGGTGATCCGCCCGGACTGGAGCATGCCGGTGGTGTGGGTGCTGCTGCTGGCGCACCTGTTGCTGGAATGGCGCGGCGCGCTGGGCTGGCTGTGGCTGGTCGACCTGCCGCTGGCGCTGGTGTTTGCGTGGCACTCGCTGACCTGGCGGCCATGGAAAGCCATGCACCCGGGCATCCTGGCCGTGCTGCACCTGGCGTTCGCATGGCTGCCGGTGGCGTTCGTGCTCTACGCGGTGCAGGACGTGGCGTACGCGACCAGCGGGCATCTGATCCTCGGCCGCGCGCCGCTGCATGCGCTGGGCATCGGCTTCTTCGGCTCGATGCTGGTGGCGATGGTGACCCGGGTGACCCAGGGCCATTCCGGTCGGCCACTGCAGATGGGCGCGGTGGCCTGGCTGTGCTTCGCCCTGCTGCAGGTGGTGGCGCTGCTGCGCATCCGTGCCGAGCTGGGCGGGGATGTCTACCTGTGGCTGGTGATCGCCGCCTACGGCTGGCTGCTGGCGTTCCTGCCGTGGGTGTTGCGCTCGGCATGGATCTACCTGACCCCGCGGGCGGACGGCAAGCCCGGGTAAGGGCGTGCCGCGGCAGGGTGACGCAGTGCGGTTCCGGCGAACTCCGGCTTGACCCAGGTCAGACGCCCCATTGGGCGATCGCCTAGGCTAGGATTCGCAAGAATTCACGGAGACCGCCCATGCTACGTTCACCGCTTCTCGCTGTTGCCGCGGCCGCCATGCTGGCCCTGGCCGCCTGCTCCGGCAAGCCGTCCGCGGTATCGCCGGTGGGGGAGGCTGACGCCAGCTCCAGCCCCGCCGCGATCGCCGCCACCCGCGGCGACTTCGGTCCGCCGCAGGGCGAGCCGATCCACGCCGTGCTGACCAGTCCGCCGCACGTGCCGCCGCCGGTCAACCGCAACCATCCGGCCAAGGTGATCGTCGAGCTGGAGGTGGTGGAGAAGGAGATGCCGATCTCCGAAGGCGTCAGCTACACGTTCTGGACCTTCGGCGGCACCGTGCCGGGCAGCTTCATCCGCGTGCGCCAGGGCGACACGGTGGAGTTCCACCTGAAGAACGCGCCGGACAGCAAGATGCCGCACAACATCGACCTGCACGGGGTGACCGGGCCGGGCGGTGGCGCGGCGTCCAGCTTCACTGCGCCGGGGCACGCCTCGCAGTTCACCTTCAAGGCGTTGAACCAGGGCATCTACGTGTACCACTGCGCCACCGCGCCGGTGGGCATGCACATCGCCAACGGCATGTACGGGCTGATCCTGGTCGAGCCGCCGGAAGGGTTGCCGAAGGTCGACCACGAGTACTACGTGATGCAGGGCGACTTCTACACCACCGGCAAGTACCGGCAGAAGGGCCACCAGCCGTTCGATATGGAGAAGGCGATCGACGAGCACCCGACCTACGTGCTGTTCAACGGCAAGGAAGGGGCGCTGACCGGCGACAACGCGCTGACCGCGAAAACCGACCAGACGGTGCGCCTGTTCGTGGGCAACGGCGGGCCGAACCTGGTATCGAGCTTCCACGTGATCGGCGAGATCTTCGACAAGGTGCAGCCCGAAGGCGGCACGGTGGCGCAGCACAACGTGCAGACCACGCTGATCCCGGCTGGCGGTGCGGCGATGGTGGAGTTCCACACCGATGTGCCGGGCAGCTACGTGCTGGTCGACCACTCGATCTTCCGCGCATTCAACAAGGGCGCGTTGGGCATCCTCAAGGTGGACGGCCCGGAAGACAAGACGATCTACTCGGGCAAGGAAGTCGACTCGGTGTACCTGGGCGACCGTTCGGAGCCGAACCTGCAGGCGGTGACCACGGCAGCGAAGGCGCATGCGGCCGGCACGCTGACCAAGGCGGAGCAGATCGCGGCGGGCAAGCAGCTGTTCACAGGCACCTGCTCGGTGTGCCACCAGGCGAACGGCGAAGGCCTGGCGAACGTGTTCCCGCCGCTGGCCAAGTCGGACTACCTGGCGGTCGACCCGAAGCGGGCGATGACCATCGTGACGCATGGTCTGACCGGCAAGGTCACGGTGAACGGTCACGAGTACGACTCGGTGATGCCGCCGATGGCGCAGCTGACCGACGACGAGGTGGCGAACATCCTGACCTACGTGCTGAACAGCTGGGGCAACCCGGGCGGGCAGATCAGCAAGGAAGAAGTCGCCAAGGCACGCGCCGCGGTAACCCCGGCGGCGACCGCGGAGCACTGAGATGCGCAACCGTCTGGCACTGGCCCTGCTCGGCCTGATACTGGTACTGCCGGCAGTGGCGGCGGACTACGCCGCCCTGCCGGGAGGGCGCTTCGCCAGCGTGCTGCCGGCCGACGGCAAGGCGGCGCCGGCGCAGATCGCACCGTTCCGCCTGCGCACCGAGCCGGTCACCAATGCCGAATTCCTGGCCTTCGTGAAGGCCTATCCCGAATGGCGGCGCGACCGCGTCGCCAGCATCCTCGCCGACCGGCGCTACCTCAGCCACTGGGCCGGTGCCGACACGCTGGGCAGCGAGGCGTTGCCCAGACAGCCGGTGACCAGGGTCAGCTGGTTCGCCGCCCGGGCGTACTGCGAGAGCGAAGGCGCGCGCCTGCCCAGCTGGTACGAGTGGGAGTACGCGGCGGCGGCCGACGCTACCCGCCGCGACGCGCGCAGCGACCCGGCCTGGCGCGAGAAACTGTTGTCCTGGTACTCGCGCCCGTCCAGCGCGCCGCTGTCGGACGTCGGCGGCGCGCCGAACGTCTACGGCGTGCGCGACATCACCAAGCCGGTGTGGGAGTGGGTGGACGACTTCAATGCGCTGCTGGTAGCCAGCGACAGCCGTGACCAGAACGATCCCGACGTGCTGAAGTTCTGTGGCGCCGGCGCGGTCAGCCTGCAGGAGAAGGAGAACTACGCGGTGCTGATGCGCATCGCCATGCTCTCCGCGCTGAAGGCCGCCGACACCACCAACAACATGGGCTTCCGCTGTGCGAAGCCCGAATGAGGAACGCGTCATGAAACGCCTGTTGCCCCTGTTCGCGATGCTCCTGCTGCTCGGCAGCGCCCGGGCGGCCACGCCGCTGCCCGGCGACTCCGTCTACAACCTGAAGGTGCAGCTGACCGACCAGGACGGCCGCCAGCAGACGCTGGCCGAGCGGCGCGGCCGGCCGCAGCTGGTGACGATGTTCTACACCTCGTGCCAGATGGTCTGTCCGATGATCATCGACAGCCTGCGGCTGACCCGCAACGCGCTGGATCCGGCCACCCGCGCGCGCATCGACCTGCTGGCGGTGAGCTTCGACCCGGCGCGGGACGACGTGGCCACGCTGAAGAGCTATGCGGGGAAGCGCAAGCTGGATCCGCGCATCTGGACGCTAGCGCGGGCCAAGTCGGCGCAGGTGCGCCAGCTCTCCGGCGTGCTCGGTCTGCAGTACCGGCAACTGCCCGACGGCGAATTCAACCACTCCAGTGAACTGATCCTGCTCGACGCCGACGGTCGCATCGCCGCGCGTACTGCGCGGATCGGCAAGCTCGATCCCGAGTTCGTGGAAGCGATCCGCAAGGTGGTTGCGCAGCCGCACGACTGAGGCGGTCGTCTCCCGCAGCCTGATCCAGGTCAGCGCGACCGCTGCCAGCCGCGCGCAGACTTGCACGAGAGCTTCGGGAGAATCCGCATGGCGGCGTGGTATCCGTGGATCGTGCTGGTGCACCTGGCGTGCGCCATCGTGTTCGTCGGTGCGGTGACGTTCGAGGTGCTGGTGGTCGAGTCGCTGCACCGGCATTTCGACGCGGCCACCCTGCATCGCATCGAGCAGGCAATCATGGCAAGGGTGCGCCGGTTCATGCCGGTGTTCGTGGTGCTGCTGTTCGCCAGCGGCCTCGTGCTGTTCGACATCCGCTGCGACGGCGTGGCCTGCGTGGGCAGCCGTTTCGGCAACTGGTTGCTGCTGAAGACGCTGCTGGCGTTCGGCGTGCTCGGTGTGTTCGTCAACGCGATGTGGGCGATGCGCAGCGGCAAGATGGACGCGTGCCGGTTCCGGCACACCCATCGCATCGTGCTGGGCCTGATGGTGGGCATCGTCTTCCTGGCCAAGACCATGTTCTACTTGTAGCCATCCATCCACACACGAGGTGCATGATGTCCCAGGTCACGTTCAAGGGTCAGCCGGTCAGCGTCGACGGCCAGTTTCCCGCGGTGGGTTCGACCGCGCCGGCATTCAGCCTGGTTGGCGCCGACCTGTCCGACGTGGTGCTGTCCGGCTACGCCGGCAAGCGCAAGGTGCTGAACATCTTCCCCAGCGTCGACACCAGCGTATGCGCCGCCTCGGTGCGCCGCTTCAACGAACTGGCTGCCAAGCTCGACCACACCGTGGTGCTGTGCATCTCGGCCGACCTGCCGTTCGCGCAGGCTCGCTTCTGCGGCACCGAGGGGCTGGAGCGGGTGACCAACCTGTCGCTGATGCGCGGCCGCCAGTTCCTCAACGACTATGGCGTGGCGATCGCCAGTGGCCCGCTGGCCGGGCTGGCCGCACGCGCGGTGCTGGTGCTGGACGGCCGCGACAAGGTGCTGCACGCCGAACTGGTCAGCGAGATCGGTCACGAACCGAACTACGACGCGGCGCTGAAGGCGCTGGGCTGACAGCGCTCCTACGGTCGCCCGATGCCGACGATCGGCACGCCAAACGGTTGCGCCTGCGCCTGCAGGCCCAGCCCGTACTTCAGGCTGCGGCCGATACGCTCGGCGTATTCCTGCATCTGCACGGCGCCGGCCTCGTCCAGCTCCTCGGCGGTGGTTTCGCGCCACAGAGCCAGCCAGCGGTCGAAATGTTCGGCGCGGATCGGATGCGGTCGGTGCGCACCCATCGGGTTGCCGCGGTAGCTGCCCGCGCGCAGCGCTACCGAAGCCCAGAATGAGGTCAGCAGGTGCTTGTGTTCGTCCCAGTCGTGCACCGCGGCATTGAAGATCGGGCCGATCTGCGCGTCGCGCCTGACTTTCTCGTAGAAACGGTCGACCAGTCGGGCGAGCGCTGGTTCGTCCAGTGGCGACTGCGGGTTCATGCGGAACATGATGGATCCGTGCGCGGAACAAGTTGTGAAGCCGGCACCAACAAAAAACGCACCCGGCCATGACGGCCGGATGCGTTGCTGGTCCGTGAAGCTTACTGGCCCAGGCTCAAGCTGCCCTTCATCAGCGCGGCGTGGCCGGGGAAGGTGCAGAAGAAGGCGTACTGCTCGCCGGCCTTGAGTTTGGCCACGTTGATCGTGGCGGTGTCGGACTCGCCGCCGCCGATCAGCTTGGTATGCGCGACGATGCGCGCGTCACCCGGCTTCTCGTAGCTGTTGGCGGCGCCGGCCTTCATGCCGTCGGCGATCACGCCGGTTTCGTCGGCGCTGTGCGACAGCACCCAGTTGTGGCCCATCGCGGCGATCGGCAGCTTGCCGGTGTGCTTCAGGGTCACCTTGAAGGTCTTGCAGGTCTTCGGCACGGTGATGGTCTTGGTGTTGAACTGCATGGCGTCGCTGGCCTCGACGGTGGTCGCGCACTCGGCGGCCATCAGCGGGGTGGAGAGCAGGCCGAGCAGGGCAAGGGCAATCAGTTTGCGCATGGTGTCGCTCCTTGGGGAAGTGGTGAGATGCGGGTGGATTCTGCGATGGCGGCGCGCGGCGGTCACTGATCTGGGTCATTGCTGCAGCACCTGCCGTCGTTCGACACTTTGGCAACCGCCGGCGCATGCCGGAAGGAGGCATGATGACGCACGTCGTCACCGAAAACTGCATCAACTGCAAGCACACCGACTGCGTCGAGGTGTGCCCGGTGGATTGTTTCCACGAAGGTCCGAACTTCCTGGTGATCGACCCCGATGAGTGTATCGACTGCACGCTGTGCGTGGAAGAGTGTCCGGTCGGCGCGATCTTCCCCGAGCTCGACGTGCCGGCTGGTCAGGAAGTCTTCCTCTCGATCAACGCCGAGCTGTCGAAGGAGTGGCCGGTGCTGACCAGCAAGATCCCGTCGATGGAAGACGCCGACAAGTGGGACGGCGTGCCGAACAAGCTGCCGCTGTTGCAGCGCACGTAGGAGCCCGCTCGCGGGCGATGCTCTGAAGTCCGGGATTCGGGATTCGCAAAAGCGAAAGCATCGCCCGCGAGCGGGCTCCTACACAGGGAGCGTCACACACGGAGAGGCCGGGCATTGCCCGGCCTCTCCGTGTGGCGGTCGCGGGGGCTTATTTGGCCACCACCCGCACCATTTCCAGGCACTTGTTCGAGTAGCCCCACTCGTTGTCGTACCAGCTGACCAGCTTGACGAAGCTGTCGTCCAGCGCAATGCCGGCGTCGGCGTCGAAGATCGAGGAGTGCGCGTCGCCGCGGAAGTCGGTGGCCACCACCTTGTCCTCGGTGTAGCCGAGGATGCCCTTCAGCGCGCCTTCGCTCTGCGCCTTCATCTCGGCCTTGATTTCCTCGTAGGTCGCCGGCTGCTCCAGTTCCACGGTGAGGTCGACCACCGACACGTCCGAGGTCGGCACGCGGAAGCTCATACCGGTGAGCTTCTTGTTGAGCTCGGGGATCACCTTGCCCACCGCCTTGGCTGCGCCGGTGGAGGAGGGGATGATGTTCTCCAGGATGCCGCGACCGCCGCGCCAGTCCTTGTTGCTCGGGCCGTCCACGGTCTTCTGGGTGGCGGTGGCGGCGTGCACGGTGGTCATCAGGCCGCGCTTGATGCCCCACTTGTCGTTCAGCACCTTGGCCACCGGGGCCAGGCAGTTGGTGGTGCAGCTGGCGTTGGAGATGATCGCCTCGCCGGCGTACTTCTGATCGTTGACGCCGTAGACGAACATCGGCGTGTCGTCCTTGGACGGCGCCGACAGGATCACCTTCTTCGCGCCAGCGTCCAGGTGCTTCTGCGCCGCTTCCTTGGTCAGGAACAGGCCGGTGGACTCGATCACCACGTCGGCATGCGCCTCGTTCCACTTCAGGTTGGCCGGGTCGCGTTCCTGGGTCAGGCGGATCTTCTTGCCGTTGACCAGCAGATGGCTGCCCTCGACCTTCACCTCACCCTCGAAACGGCCGTGCACGGAGTCGTGCTTCAGCATGTAGGCGAGGTAGTCCGGCTCCAGCAGGTCGTTGATCGCCACGATCTCGATGTCGTTGCCGAAGTTCTGCACGGCTGCGCGCAGCACGTTGCGACCGATGCGGCCAAAGCCGTTGATGCCGACCTTGATGGTCATGAGGGAACATCCTCCTGGAGACGGTTGGATATGACGATGGCGGATGGGCAGCCGCGGGTTGCGGCGCCGGTTTCAACCGCCGAATCTTACAATGAATGCGCCCGGATGGCCCGTGCCGGATTATCGCTGTGGCAGACTGCGGCCCTTTGGGCCGGTGGCCATCATGTCTTTGCGTCGTTGTTCGCTGGCCTTCGCGGCCATCCTGCTCGTGGTCGCGCCGGCAACCCGCGCCTGGGGACCGCTCGGTCACCGCGTGGTCGCCGAGCTGGCGCAGCGGCACCTCGGCCCCGCCGCCGGGGCCGAGCTGGAACGCCTGCTGGCGGCGGAGCACACCACGCAACTGGCCGACGTCGCCGGCTGGCCCGACCAGATCCAGAATGATCCCGCGCAGGCCACGTTGTGGCAGCAGACGCGCAAGCTCCACTACGTCAATTTCCGTGGCGGTCCGGGTTGCGACTACGAGCCGCCGCGCGACTGCCGCAATGGCGCATGCATCGTGGCAGGGCTGAGGCGCTATGTGGCGATCCTCGGCGACAAGGCGCAAAGCGACGCCGCGCGCCTGGAGGCCCTGAAGTTCGTGGTGCATTTCGCGGGCGACATCCACCAGCCGCTGCATGCCGGCTACCGCGACGACCTCGGCGGCAACCGGTACCAGGTGCAGTTCGAGGGCAAGGGCAGCAACCTGCACAGGGTCTGGGACACGGGCATGCTGGAGACGCGCGGCCTGGGCTGGCAGGCTTACGCAGCGAAGCTGGACGCCGAGGGCCTGGCACCGCTGCCGCCGCCGATTGCGCCGCTGGACGATCCCTACGCGCCGTGGGCGCGGGAATCCTGCCATGCCACCGCTGCGCCCGGCTTCTATCCGGATGGCCACAGGATCGGCCAGGCCTATGTCGACGCCGAGCTGCCGGTGGCCGAAAACCAGCTGCGCATCGGCGGGCGCCGGCTGGCCGCCGTGCTCAACCTGGCGTTGACGCCGCGATGAGCGAGGGTCGGCCAGCGTATTGCATACGAATGCAAGATGATGGCGCGCCGCGCGGCATCTGCTAGCCTCGGCGCATGAACCCGAATCCCCTGCGCCGCACCAAGATCGTCGCCACCCTTGGCCCCGCCACCGACGTGCCGGGCATGCTTGAGAAGATCATCGCCGAAGGCATCAACGTGGCCCGCCTGAACCTCTCGCACGGCCAGCCTGACGACCACCGCGCCCGCGCCAACGCGGTGCGGGCGGCATCGGTGGCCGCCGGGCGCGAAGTGAGCATCCTGGCCGACCTGCAGGGGCCGAAGATCCGCATCGAGACCTTCGCCAACGGGCCGGTGGAACTGCACGAAGGCGCCACGTTCGTGCTGGATTGCCGCCCCGACGCGCCGCCCGGCGACGCGACCCGCGTCGGCGTCAGCTACTACGGCCTGCCGCACGACGTGCGTGCCGGCGACGTGCTGCTGCTGGACGACGGGCTGATCGCGCTGACCGTGCAGGAAGTGGTCGGCGCCGAGGTGCGCTCCAGGGTGCTGATCGGCGGCAAACTGTCCAACCGCAAGGGGCTCAACCGGCAGGGCGGCGGGCTGTCGGTGACGGCGCTGTCGGACAAGGACAAGGCCGACATCAGGCTGGCCGCCGAGATCGGCGCCGATTTCCTTGCGGTGTCGTTCGTGCGTTCGGCCGAAGACATGCACCAGGCCCGCCGCCTGCTGCACGAGGCCGGCGGCAACGCGGCGCTGGTGGCGAAGATCGAGCGCGCCGACGCGATCCCGGTGCTGGGCGAGATCATCGACGCCTCCGACGTGGTGATGGTGGCGCGCGGCGACCTCGGCGTGGAGATCGGCGACGCCGAACTGCCCGGCCTGCAGAAGAAGATCATCCGCGAATCGGTGCAGCGCAACCGCGCGGTGATCACCGCCACGCAGATGCTGCAGTCGATGGTGCGCTCGCCGATCCCCACCCGCGCCGAGGTGCTGGACGTGGCCAACGCGGTGATCGACGGCACCGACGCGGTGATGTTGTCGGAGGAAACCGCGGCCGGCGCGCACCCGGACAAGGCGGTGGCGGCGATGGCGCGCATCTGCCTCGGCGCCGAGCGCCAGTTCGAGCCGAAGGAGGATCTGGCCAGCGCCAGCCACCACATGAATCGCACCGACCAGGCGATCGCGCTGGCCGCGATGGTGCTGGCCGGCCAGCTCGGCGTGCGGGCGATCGTGGCGCTGACCGAGTCCGGCGCCACCGCGCAGTGGCTGTCGCGCTACCGCAGCGCGGTGCCGATCTACGGCATGTCGCCGTCCGCCGCCGCGCGCCGGCGCATGCAGGTGCTGCGCGACGTGCAGCCGGTGGCGTTCGATCACGACGAGAAGCGGAGCATGGCCGCCTCCACCCGGGCCGCGGTGCGGCTGCTGTTCGAGCAGGGCAAGCTGGCCGAGGGCGACAGCGTGGTGATCACCTATGGCGACCGCGTCGGCCACGTCGGCGGCACCAACACGCTGAAACTGCTCGCGGTCGGTCCCGGCGGCACGGTCGAGAGCCTGCGCGACCTGTGACGGCTGACGCGCCGCTGTCCGGCCGCCCGCCGCCGGCTGATGGCGGGCCGCAATGCCGCTACACTTCATGCCGTCACCCCGGCCAGGAGAACGCCATGACATCCGTGTCCCGCCTGCTTCGCCAGGGCCTGCTGCTGGCGTTGGCGCTGGGCTTCGTCGCGCCGGCGCTGGCGCAGATGCGCCGGATCGACCCGCAGGAGCTGTATCGCTACTGGATCCTGCTCAACACGCAGGTGAAGATGGATGTGCCCAACAGCGGGCTCAACCTGGACCAGCCCAGCTGCGCGGCGGTGACCTATACGATCGGTTCGGATGGCGTGCCGATGAACGTGCAGGTGGTCAAGCTGGTGCCCAAAAGCGACCTCGGTCCGGCGGCGCGCAGTGCGGTCTCCAATTTCCGCTACGGTCCGTCGCTGACCAACCGCATCGGCGAGCCGGTCGCCACCTATTACGTGGTGCCGTTCAACGCGCCGAAGGACCCGGCCCAGCGCCAGCAGCTGACCGACCAGTGCAAGCTGCCCGGCTACGCCCCCTGAGCCGGGGCCGTCCGTCGGCGCGCTGGCGCTGGCGGACGCCATCTGGCCTATAATCCCCGTTTTGAACCGTGCCGCTTCGGCCCCGAGGCGGCTTCCACCTTGTGCGGGCGGGCATGCCCGTGCACCACGGAGTCGTCATGAGTATTGAAGATCTCGAAAGCATCGCCCTGGCGATGGTTGCGCCCGGCAAGGGCATCATCGCCATCGACGAGTCGACCAACACCATCAGGAAGCGCTTCGAGGCGGTCGGCATCGAGAACACCGAGGAAAACCGCCGCGCCTACCGCGAGCTGCTGCTGACCACGCCGGGCCTGAACGAGCACATCTCCGGCGCGATCCTGTACGACGAGACGATCCGCCAGAAGACCCGCGACGGCGTGCCGTTCACCGAGGTGATGAAGAAGAACGGCATCATCCCCGGCATCAAGGTCGACAAGGGCCCGCAGCCGCTGGCCGGCTTCCCCGGCGATGTGGTCACCGAAGGCCTCGACGGCCTGCGCGAGCGCCTGCAGGAATACGTGAAGCTGGGCGCCCAGTTCGCCAAGTGGCGCGCGGTGATCAATATTTCCGAGGAAAACCCCAGCTCCACCGCGATCGAGGCGAATTGCCACGTGCTGGCCCGCTACGCCGCACTGTGCCAGGAAGCCGGCCTGGTGCCGATGGTCGAGCCGGAGGTGATCATGGACGGCGACCACAGCATCGAGGTCAGCTACGAGGTGCATGAAGCCGTGCTGCGCAGCCTGTTCAACGCGCTGTACGAGCAGAACGTGATGCTGGAAGGCACCATCCTGAAGGTCAGCATGGTCATTCCGGGCAAGGATTGCGACGAGCAGGCCGACGTCGAGGAAGTCGCCGAGGCCACCGTGCGCGTGCTGAAGTCCACCGTGCCGGCCTCACTGCCGGGCATCGTGTTCCTCTCCGGCGGCCAGACCGACCAGCAGTCCACCGCGCACCTCAACGCGATGAACCAGATCGGCCCGCACCCGTGGCCGCTGTCGTTCTCCTACGGTCGCGCCATGCAGCAGGCGGCGCTGAAGCTGTGGTCGAAGGATATGAAGGCGAACTACGCCGAAGCGCAGAAGACCGTGCACGCCCGCGCCCGCGACAACGGCCTGGCTGCGCTGGGGCAGTGGAACGGCTGAGGGGTTAGCTCCCGCGATTATCGACGATCGCGAGAGTCAAACGGGCAGCCATCCATGGCTGCACTGCTCAGAAAAGAAACGGGCACCGTGAGGTGCCCGTTTCTTTTTCCGTGTGATCGGCTAACCGATCAGAAGCCGTAGGAGCCCGCTTGCGGGTGATGCTTCTGCTCTTCGAATTCCGGCTCTCAACAGACGAAGGTCTGGTCATCCCGGCTTCAAAAACATCGCCCGCAAGCGGGCTCCTACAGTAAAAAGGGCGCCTTGCGGCGCCCTTTTTTTGATGCATGAAACATCGAGACTCAGAAGCGGTATTCCGCGCTGACCGAGACCATGTCGGTGCTCAGGTTCACGCGGTCCTTCTTGGCGTCGTAGTAGTCGTAGTTCAGGCCGACACTGACGTTGTTGCTGAAGTCGTAGCCCACGCCCGCACCGGCGTACCAGCTGGTGTCGTCCAGGCCCTTGCGGATCGGGTTGGCGTCATTGCTGAGGCCGTGGCCCTTCCAGCCGTAGATGCCGGTACGCGCGCTGACGTACCAGTTCGGGCTGACGTTGAAGTGGCCGTTCACGCCGGCGGTCCACCCGTGCAACTGCGACTTGCCGCGGTCGACGACCGGCTGGCTGTTGAAGATGTTCTTCGGGTGGATGTTGCCCAGGTCGTTGTAGCCCACCTCGGCGCCCAGCGCGACCGACGGGTTCAGCGCCCAGCGGTAGCCGCCGTTGATGCCGTAGCCGGTGGTGCTGTCGTCGTACGGGCCATGGTTCAGCGAGGCCTGGCCGACATTGCCGTTGATGAACCAGCCACCCTTGTCGGTGGACGCGCTTTGCGCGAACACGGCGGGAACGGCCAGCAGGCCGGCGGAAGCGAAGGCGAGGGCAAGCAGGGTCTTGTTCGTTTTCATGGAGCTTCTCCAATTTGTTGTCGTGGCAGTCGGCCCTGAGGGGGAATGGCCGCTGCTGGCGGTGCGCCGTCCGTTCGGCCGGCGACACCTGATTCCTTAGATGGGTCGTGCCCTGGAAGATTCAATACCGATTAGTTCAGTATTAAGCTCGAGTTAATTCGGCGCCGGGCTCAAAAGCGGTACTCCGCGGTCAGCGACGCCGTATCGGAACTCAACTTGATCTGATCTTTGTTCGCGCGGTAGTAGTCGTACGACAGGCCCAGGCCGAAGTGCTCACTGAAGTCGTAGCCGGTACCCACGCCGGCGTACCAGTCGACCTTGTCCAGCTTGTGCCGGTTGATGTCCTGGTTGGCGTAGCCGTGACCCCGCCAGCCGTACACGCCGGTGCGGCCACTGACGTACAGGCCCTGCCACACGTTGATCTTGCCGTTGACGCCCGCGGTCCAGCCGCGCAGGGCCTGACGCTGCGAGGTCAGGTTGACGTCGTTGCTGTTGAACACGTTCTTCAACCTGAAGTTGCCCAGGTCGTTGTAGCCGGCTTCCACGCCGAGGCCCAGATCCTGGCCCACCTTCCAGCGGTAGCCGCCATTGAGCGCGTAGGTGGTCGGGTGGTCGTCGTACGGGCCCACGCGCATGTGGGCCTGGCCGACGCTGCCGTTGACGAACCAGTTGCCGCTGCCGATCGGCTGCGATGGCTGGAAGTTGCCACCGGCGACCGGCGTGGTGTCTTGAGCAAAGGCCGGCAGGGCGCACAGCGTGGCGGAGGCGAGGGCAAGGGCGATCAGATTCTTTTTCATGGGGATACTCCTCGTTTTTGGACCGGGCCGGCGCTGTGGACCAGGCGCGCGGCCGGGCAGCACCTGGGGATGGCGCTGCGGGGCGCAGTGATAGTGGGTCGTGGCTGAAGCTCGCCGAACCGTATGGTGGGGAATTAAGCGGCGATTAATTCCGTGGCCGCGGGCGACAGCTGGCGGCCGGATCGGCGACAATGGCGCTTTTGCACCCTCCGGAGACCGCCCGATGACCACCCGCCGCGAACTCGCCAATGCCGTGCGCGCCCTTGCCATGGACGCCGTGGAGGCGGCCAGGTCCGGTCATCCGGGCATGCCGATGGGCATGGCCGACCTCGCCGAGGTGCTCTGGAACGACTTCCTGAAGTTCAACCCGGCCAACCCGAAGTGGTTCAACCGCGACCGCTTCGTGCTCTCCAACGGCCACGGCTCGATGTTGCAGTACGCGCTGCTGCACCTGACCGGCTTCGACCTGCCGATGGACCAGCTGAAGCGTTTCCGTCAGCTGCACTCGAAGACCGCCGGCCACCCGGAGGCCAGCGAAACGCCGGGAGTGGAAACCACCACCGGCCCACTCGGCCAGGGCCTGGCCAACGCGGTCGGCTTCGCGCTGGCCGAGAAGGTGCTGGCGGCGCACTTCAACCGTCCGGGTCACGACGTGGTCGACCACCACACTTACGTGTTCCTCGGCGACGGCTGCCTGATGGAAGGCATCTCGCACGAGGTCGCCTCGCTGGCCGGCACCTGGCAGCTGGGCAAGCTGGTGGCGATCTACGACGACAATGGCATCTCGATCGACGGCGAAGTGCACGGCTGGTTCACCGACGACACCCCGGCGCGCTTCGAGGCGTACGGCTGGAACGTGATCCGCGGCGTGGACGGGCACGATGCGGGGGCGATCAAGCAGGCGATCGCCAGCGCCACTGCCCAGCACGACAAGCCCACCCTGATCTGCGCGAAGACCGTCATTGGCTTCGGCGCACCGCACAAGCAGGGCAAGGAGGAAAGCCACGGCGCGCCGCTGGGCAAGGACGAGATCGCCGCCGCGCGCGAGCAGCTGGGCTGGCATCACGCGCCGTTCGAGATCCCGGCCGAGATCTACGCCGGCTGGGATCACAAGGCCAGGGGCGCCACTGCCGAACAGGCCTGGAACGACGCGTTTGCGAAATACGCCGCCGCCCATCCACAGCTGGCCGCCGAGTTCAGCCGTCGCATGAGCGGCGAGCTGCCGGCGGACTGGGCCGCGAAGTCGCAGGCGTTCATCGACAAGCTGCAGGCCGACGGCCCCGAAGTGGCTTCGCGCAAGGCCTCCCAGATGAGCATCGAGGCGTTCGCGCCGCTGCTGCCGGAGCTGATCGGCGGCTCGGCCGACCTGGCCGGCTCCAACCTCACCAAGTGGAAGGGCAGCCTCGACGCCGCCACCGGCGACAGCGCCGGCGGCAAGGGCAACTACGTCCACTACGGGGTGCGCGAGTTCGGCATGACCGCGATCGCCAACGGCCTGGCCCTGCACGGCGGCTTCATTCCGTACGATGCGACGTTCCTGGTGTTCTCCGACTACGCGCGCAACGCGGTGCGCATGAGCGCGCTGATCCCGGCGCACGCGATCCACGTCTACACGCACGACTCGATCGGCCTGGGCGAGGACGGCCCGACCCACCAGCCGGTCGAGCACATGGCGTCCCTGCGCTACATCCCGGACAACCAGCTGTGGCGCCCGTGCGATGCGGTGGAGTCGGCCGCATCGTGGAAGGCGGCGATCGAGCGCAACGGCCACCCGGCCTGCCTGGTGTTCTCGCGGCAGAACCTGAAGCACCAGCAGCGCAGCGCACAGCAGGTGGCCGACATCATGCGCGGCGGCTACGTGCTGTCCGATCCGCTGGATACGAAGTTCCAGGCGATTCTGATCGCCACCGGTTCGGAAGTGGAACTGGCAATGGAGGCCGCGCGTGCGCTGGCGCAGCAGGGCGTGGCCGTGCGCGTGGTATCGATGCCGTGCACCGAGGTGTTCGATGCGCAGCCACTGGAATACCGCGAAGGTGTGCTGCCGGGTTGGTGCCGCGCACGCGTCGCCGTGGAAGCCGGCACCGCCGACTTCTGGCGCAAGTACGTGGGCCTGGACGGCGAGGTGATCGGCATGACCACGTTCGGCGCCTCGGCGCCCGCACCGCAACTGTTCGAGCACTTCGGTTTCACCGTGGCCCATGTGGTCGATGCGGTGAAGCGCACCCTTCGCTGAGACTCATCAGCTCTTGTAGGAGCCCGCTGGCGGGCGATGCTTTTTTTCGCCTTGATGTCCCCTACGTTGCACCAGGGCAGGAGTATCGCCCGCCAGCGGGCTCCTACAATCACGTCTCCGATATACCGGATAGTCGTCATGAGCAAGCAAACCCCTGTCATTGCCCCGTCCATTCTCGCTGCCGATTTCGCCCGGCTCGGCGAGGACACCGCCGCCGCACTGGCCGCGGGCGCCGACTGGGTACATTTCGACGTGATGGACAACCATTACGTGCCAAACCTCACGATCGGCCCGATGGTGCTGCAGTCGCTGCGCAAGTACGGCATCATCGCGCCGGTCGATGTGCACCTGATGGTCAAGCCGGTCGACCGCATCGTGCCGGATTTCGCCAAGGCCGGCGCCAGCCTGATCAGCTTCCACCCGGAGGCGAGCGAGCACGTCGACCGTACGCTGGGCCTGATCAGGGAATCGGGCTGCCAGGCCGGACTGGTGTTCAACCCGGCCACGCCACTGGACTACCTCGACTATGTGATGGACAAGCTCGACCTGATCCTGATCATGTCGGTCAACCCCGGTTTTGGCGGGCAGAAGTTCATCCCCGGCGCGCTGGACAAGTTGCGCCAGGCGCGTGCGCGCATCGAGGCCAGCGGCCGCGCGATCAGGCTGGAAGTCGACGGCGGCGTCACCGCGCAGAATATCGGCGCGATCGCCGGCGCCGGTGCCGACACCTTCGTCGCCGGCTCGGCGATCTTCCACGCTCCGGATTACGTGGCCGAGATCGCCGCGATGCGCAAGGCGATCGCTTGAGCGTGCCCGCCGCGGGGCGCGATGCGATCGGCTAAGCACGATCGCGCGAACCTGCCGCGCATAAAAATCCCGACGCAGTGAACGGCTGCGCCGGGACAAAACGTCATCGATGACGTGAGAGGAAACACCATTGATTGGTGTGCCGGCACGACTGCTTCACAGGGAGGGTGTCTGCCGTCGTGCCGGCACGTTCCATGGCAAGGGGAACGGTACCAATCAGTACTATTGACCGGGGTGATCCGGTTTGGTTCCCGCAGATTCCTGAACGGAGCCGATGCCACGACGTGGCGCGGTCCCCGGCCGAAAAAATCCCCTCGCAAGGAGGGGAAACCGACCACCCTGCGGGACGGGCGCGGTGGTCGCGCTACAGCGGGCGCCAGTCGGGATCGGGTTGCGCTTGCCCCGCATCCGGCGCGACTCCCTTCGCGCCGGATGCACCGCCGTCTTCCACGGAGAGGAGATCGAACGGGTACGGGTCGAAACAGGATGTGTCCATGGCACTCGCCTCAGAGGCTGAGCAGCAGCCCGAGCAGCAACGCGCCGATCGCCAGTGCGGCGCGCAATGGCTCGAAGCCGTGCAGTTCGGCGTTGGGATCTCGGTCGGGGGATTCGGGCTGCGGCATCGTTGAACGTCCTGCGGATGGCTTGATGCACATCAAACCGTCGCCGCGGGCGCTGGCGCCGGCGGAATCGGGCCTAGCGGCTGTCGCCGTGTGGCAAAACGGGGACAGCTGCGTCACGCGGCTTGCGTACGCGCGATTCGCATAGCACGCTGCGCGCACCACTACAGGGAGCGCGCCATGGGCCGCAGCATTGCCATCGTCGAGGACGAACCGTTGATCCGCGCCAACTACGTCGAGGCGCTGAACCGTTTCGGCTACGACGCGCGCGGCTACGGCTCGCGCCGGGAGGCCTCCGGCGCCTTCGCGATGCGCCTGCCGGAGCTGGTGATCATCGACATCGGCCTGGGCGACGAGCCGGAGGGCGGCTTCGACCTGTGCCGCGAGCTGCGCGCGAAGTCGGCCACGCTGCCGATCATCTTCCTCACCGCGCGCGACTCGGATTTCGACGTGATCTCCGGCCTGCGCCTGGGCGCCGACGATTACCTTTCCAAGGACACCAGCCTGCACCAGCTGGCTGCGCGCATCGCCGCGCTGTTCCGCCGCATCGAGTCGCTGAAGGTGCCGGCCAGCAGCGAGACGGTGATCGAGCACGGCCCGCTGAAGCTGGAATCCGAGCGCATGCGCATCACCTGGAACGGCGAGGAGATTCCGCTCACCGTCACCGAATTCTGGATGGTGCACACGCTGATCCGCTTTCCCGGCCATGTGAAGAACCGCGACCAGCTGATGCGCGAGGCGGAGCTGGTGGTGGACGACGCCACCATCACCTCGCACATCAAGCGTATCCGCAAGAAGTTCATCGCGGTGGCGCCGGAGTTCGACGCGATCGAGACGGTGCACGGCGTGGGCTACCGGTGGAAGCCGTGAGGCGACGCCTGCTGCCGGCGTTGGCGTGCTTGCTGTTCGCCGTCGCGGCGCCGGCCGCCGGCCAGGACGACGGCGTGCTGGCGCGTGGCGCCCGCGACGGCGACGCGCCGGCCTGGGCGATCAGCGTGGCCACGCCGCCCGGCTGGACGCGCGACTGCTGCACCTACGCGCGCGCGATCGGCGTCAATGCCGTGCTTTACCAGGGCGAGTGGAGCGGCAAGCCGCAGCGGGTGATGGTGCTCAACGTGTGGCCGCGCCAGCTGGCCACGCTGGCCGACGAGGTGCAGGCTGATCGCAAGCGCTACCTGCAGCACGACCCCGCCGGCAAGGTGTCCGCCTTCGTCGTGCGGCATCCGGCCATGCCGTGCGAGGCTTCGGTCTACCAGGGCAGCGATCGCATCGACGACGTGCTGGTGTTCTGCGACCCCGGCACGGCCAGCGGGGTGCGGCTGAGCTGGTCGATGGCATTCGACGACGCCGACCCGTCGCGCCACGCACTGCTCGACGACTTCATGCGCGTGGTGGTGGCCACGCGCTGGGCGAAGGACGCGGCGCCCGCGCATGGCCGCTGATCGCCGGCGCCGATGACGCTGCGCCGCAAGCTGCTGCTGGTCGCACTGTGCACGCTGGCGCTGCCGGTGGCCGGCTGGCTGTACGTGCGGCAGATGGAAACGCTGCTGCGCGAAGGCCAGGCGCAGGCGCTGCTGGCGTCGGCGAATGCGGTGGCGCGCAGCCTGGTGGTGACCGGCGCGGTGGCGCCGGCATCGGGCCGGGGCTGGTACGTGCAACAGGCAGCCAATCCGATCACCGTGGACGGCTACGGCGACGACTGGGCGCCGCTGACGCCGTGGAGCCAGCCGCTTGGCACGAACGGCAAGCTGTTGCTGGCCGTAGACGACGACGGGCTGTACCTCTACGCCGACGTGCGCGACACCCGCCGCACGCGTGCCGACGCCGGCGATGCGAATGCGCTGGCGGCTGATCACCTGATCCTCGTGCTGGGCAACGCGGAAGGCCGGCGCCGCTACCTGCTGGCCAGCGCGGCGCCCGGTCCGCTCACCGCGCAGCCGCTCGATCCTCCGGTGGAGGGCCTGCCCGAGCTGATCGCCGCGCAGTGGCAGGAAGACGGCAGCGGTTACCGGGTCGAGTTGCGCCTGCCGCGTGATCTCAAGCTGCGCACGCTCGGCATCGGCGTGTACGACACGGCCGCGGGCGGCGACCGGCTGGCCGCCGATACGCGGCCACTGCTCAGCTATTCGGGCAAGCTTGCCGGCGAGCTGGCGCAGCTGGTGCCCGACCGCGTGCAGGCGCGCGTGCTGGCGCCGCAGGGCTGGCTGCTGGCACGCAGCGGCCGCCTGAACACGATGCCCGGCAGCGACGGCCAGCCAGGCTGGTTCGCCGCGCTGGTCTACCGCTCGCTACTGGCGACGCGGCTGGAAGATGCAAACCTGTGGGCGCAGGACGTGCCGCGGCTGGACACCCGCGAAGTGGCCGAGGCGGGTGCCGGTCAGCCGGTATCGGTGTGGCGCAGCGGCGAGGAGCGCGGCAGCGTGGTGCTGGCCGCCGCGGTGCCGATCGGACATGCCGGCCGGGTCGGTGGCGTGCTGCTGCTGGAGCAGGCCAGCCGCAGCGTGCCGCTGCTCGCCAACCGTGCGTTGTTTGGTCTGCTGCTGACCAGCTTCGGCGTGCTGCTGGTCGCCGGCGGCATCCTGCTGCTGTTCGCCACCAAGCTCAGCCTGCGGCTGGGCCGCCTGCGCAACGCGGCCGAGCGCGCCCAGCTCAACGATGGACGTCTGGACGGCCTGTTCGAACGCGGCAAGTTCCCGATGACCGACGCGCCCGACGAGATCGGCGACCTGGCGCGCAGCTTCGAGCGGCTGTTCGAGGTGGTCGGCAGCTACACCGATTACCTGCGCACGCTGGCCTCGAAGCTTTCGCACGAACTCAACACGCCGCTGGCGATCGTGAAATCGTCGCTGGACAACCTCGAGCATGCCGCCTTGCCGGCCGAGGCGCAGCCGTACCTGGCGCGCGCCCGCGACGGCGTGGCGCGGCTGGGCGCACTGGTGCGCGCGATGAGCGAGTCGAGCCGGATGGAACGCTCGATCCTTGCCGCCGAACCTGAGGACGTCGACCTGCGTGACGTGGTGCGCGGCTGTGCCGATGCCTACCGGCCACTGATCGGGGCGCGCCGGCTCGACTGCACACTGCCTGATGCGCTGCTGCCGTTGCACTGCGCGCCCGAGCTGATCGCGCAGGCGCTGGACAAGCTGCTCGACAACGCATTGTCGTTCACGCCGCCGGATGGCTGGCTGCGTCTCGCGCTGCGCGCCACACCCGATGGCGCCGAGATCGAGCTGGCCAACCAGGGCCCGCCGCTGCCTGCGGCGATGCAGGGCCGGCTATTCGACTCGCTGGTCAGCCTGCGCGACAAGGCCACCCCCGGCGGGGTCCCGCACCTGGGTCTGGGCCTGTACGTGGTGCGGCTGGTCGCCGAACGCCACGGCGGCATCGCCAGCGCACGCAACCTCGACGACGGCAGCGGCGTGGCGTTCACCCTGCGCTTGCGCGGTATGCCGCGACAACGGCTGAGTGGCTGAGGGCGCGCTTCGCCTACAATGGCCGCTTCCTCGTTTGGCCATCCGGATCTCCCCTACGTGATCTCCCGAGACGAATACGACGCGCTGGTGGCCCAGGGCCACACCCGCATCCCGCTGGTGCGCGAGGTGTTCTCCGACCTCGACACGCCGCTGTCGGTGTACCTGAAGCTGGCCGATGGCCCGTACACCTTCCTGTTCGAGTCGGTCGAGGGCGGCGCCACCTGGGGGCGCTATTCGATCATCGGCCTGCCGGCGAAGCGGGTGTTTCGCCTGCATGGGCATGAGCTCGAAGTGGAAGACTCCGGCGAAGTCAGCGAGCGCCGGCACCTGGATGATCCGCTGGCGGAAATCGAGAAGCTGCGCGCGCAGTACGACGTGCCGCGGCTGCCGCAGCTGCCCGCGTTCTCGGGCGGCCTGGTCGGCTACTTCGGCTTCGAGACGATCGGCTACATCGAGCCGCGCCTCGCGCAGTGGGATCGCGCCGACGAATTGCGCACGCCCGACGTGCTCCTGATGCTGGCCGAGGAAGTGGCCGTATTCGACAACCTCAAGGGCCGGCTGTACCTGATCGTGCATGCGGACCCCGCGCAGCCGCAGGCGTATGCCGCCGCGCAGCGCCGGCTCGATGCGCTGGTCTACCGGCTGCGCCAGGGCGGCGCGTCATATCCGCAGCTCACGCAGTCGATCGCGCTGGACGAGGGCGACTTCAAGTCCTCGTTTACCAGGGACGAGTTCGAGGCGATGGTGGAGAAGGCGAAGGAGTACATCCGCGCCGGCGACATCTTCCAGGTGGTGCCGTCGCAGCGTCTCAGCGTCGGCTTCAACGCGCGGCCGGTGGACGTGTACCGCGCGCTGCGCGCACTGAACCCGTCGCCGTACATGTACTTCGTCGACCTCGGCGAAACGCAGATCGTGGGCTCCTCGCCGGAGATCCTGGCGCGGCTGAAGGACGGCAAGGTGGTGGTGCGCCCGCTCGCCGGCACGCGCAGGCGCGGTGCCACGGAAGCGGAAGACCAGGCGCTGGAAGCCGAGCTGCTGGCCGACCCGAAGGAGCGCGCCGAGCACGTGATGCTGATCGACCTCGGCCGCAACGACCTGGGCCGGATCAGCGAGACCGGCAGCGTGGAGGTGAGCGGCTCGTTTGCGATCGAGCGCTACTCGCACGTGATGCACATCGTGTCGCAGGTGCAGGGCACGGTGCGCAAAGGCTTGAGCTATATGGACGTGCTGAAGGCCACCTTCCCGGCCGGCACGCTCTCGGGCGCGCCGAAGGTGCGCGCGCTGGAGATCATCCAGGAACTGGAACCGTACAAGCGCAACATCTACGGCGGCGCGATCGGCTGGATCGGCTGGTGGGGCGACGCCGACACCGCCATCGCGATCCGCACCGCGGTGATCCATGGCGGCCGCCTGCACGTGCAGGCCGGCGCCGGCATCGTGTTCGACTCCGATCCCGCCGCCGAGTGGGAGGAGACGATGAACAAGGGCCGCGCGCTGTTCCGCGCGGTGGCGCAGGCGGCGAAGGGGCTGTAGGCGCGGCTGTCGCCGGCTGCTTCGTCCAGCCTGCGACTCGTTCGGGCGGTGTGCCCGTACGCGGCTGTTCCGACGTTCGAGGTGCGACTCGACGAGCAGGCCTGCGCGTCGGACCCCGTGGTTGCCAGCACATCGTTGAACGCAATTTCTTGCAGGGTTTTGCGGCGAATTGGTACGTTATATCGTTGCGTCTCCGATCTTCTCGCCAAGACGCGCCCGCATGAACGACCCGTGGTTCGAGTGCTTGCCGGCACCGTCGACATGATGGCTGCGATGATCGGGCGAGCGCGCTCATTGCGATCCACGGCGTGGTTGCCGTTGTGGCGTCTGCTTGCGGCTGTCGTCGTGCTGGGTCTCGCCGGGTGCGCGGTGGGGCCGGATTTTCAGCGGCCGGCCGCACCCGCAGTCGGCCGCCTGACCGCCGCCCCGCTGCCGACCACCACCGCCGGTGCGGATGTCGCGGGCGGGCAGCCGCAGCGCTTCGTCCTGGACGCCGACATTCCCGCGCAGTGGTGGACACTGTTCCATTCCGCCGAGCTCAATGCGCTGATCGAACAATCGCTGGCGCACAACTCCGATCTGAAGGCCGCGCAGGCAGCGTTGGCGGTGGCGCACGAGAATGCCCGGGCGCAGCGCGGTGCCTACTACCCCGCGGTCAACGCCGGCTTCTCGGCTACCCGCCAGAAGCAATCACAGCAGGTTGCGCCCGGGCCGAACTATCCGGTGGTACCCCAGGAGTATCTGTACAGCTTCTTCACTCCGCAGCTCAGCATTTCGTATGCGCCGGACCTGTTCGGCCTGAACCGGCGCACGGTGGAGTCGCTGCAGGCGCAGGAGCAGTCCGTGCGTTTCCAGATGATCGCCGCCCGCATCACGCTGAGTACCAACGTGGTGGCGGCGGCCGTGCAGCAGGCCTCGTTGCGGGAGCAGATCGCCGCGAGCCGCGAGCTGATCGCGATCGACTCGAAAATGGTGGACATCCTGCGCTACCAGCTGGCCAAGGGGTATGCCGGCCGGCTCGATCTCGCCGCGCAGGAATCGCAGCTGGCCCAGCTGCAGGCCACGCTGCCGCCGTTGCTGACCCGGCTGGATCAGCAGAACGATTTGCTGGCGGTGCTGGCCGGGCGGTTGCCCAGTGGGGCGCCGGCGCCGGCATTCGATCTGGCCAGCCTGCACTTGCCGCAGCAACTGCCGCTGAGCCTGCCATCCAGGCTGGTGGCACAGCGTCCGGACGTGCGCCAGGCCGAGGCGAACATGCATGCGGCCAGCGCCAATATCGGCGTGGCGATCGCGAATCGGTTGCCGAATGTTTCATTGACCGCGAACGCGGGCAGCACCGCGGTGGCGATCGGCCAGGTGTTCAAGAGCGGTACGGGCTTCTGGGGCATCGGTGCCGATATCGCCGCGCCGATTTTTCACGGCGGCAGCCTGCTGCACCAGGAACGCGCCGCCAAGGCGGCCTACGTGCAGGCGTCCGAGCAATACCGCAGCACGGTGCTGACGGCGTTCCAGAATGTGGCCGATACGCTGGCCGCATTGCAGCACGACGCCGAAGGCCTGCAGGCGGCGAGCAGCGCCGCACAGGCGGCGAAGCTCACCCTGGATCTGTCGCAGCGGCAGTACAAGGACGGCTATGCCGGCTACCTGTCGCTGCTCGGTGCCGAGCAGGGCTACCAGCAGGCGCGCATCGCGCTGGTGCAGGCGCAGGCCAGCCGCTACGCCGACACCGCGGCGCTGTTCCAGGCGCTGGGCGGTGGCTGGTGGAACGCCGCGGACGGCGCGCAGGCCCATTCCGCAGCGACGCAGCCACGCCCCTCCGATTCGGATCACGCCAAGGCAGACCGGGACAGCGATGAAAAGTAGATCATCTTCGGCGTCGTGCCGGATACCGTGGCGTCCTGTGGCATTCGCGCTCGCGCTGGGCGCGGTGCTTGCTGCGGCCGGCTGTTCCTCCAGGTCCGAAGCGCAACACGCTGCGGCATCCGACACGCCGCAGAACGTGACGATGACGCCGGCGCAGCGCCAGCGCATCCATCTGTTCACCGTCGCGCCGGCCAGCTTCCATCGCGCGATCGAGACCACCGGCGTGGTGGATTTCGACAACGACCAGGCGACCGGCGTGCTCGCGCCGTTCTCCGGACCGGTGTTGCGCGTGCTGGTGGCGCCGGGCGACCAGGTGCACCAGGGCCAGCCGCTGGCGCTGGTGGACTCGCCGGACTTCGCCGCCGCGATCGGCGCCTATCGCAAGGCACTGGCCAGTGCGCGCAACGCCCGCAAATTGGCCGACACCGACCAGGACCTGCTGCAGCACCAAGGCGTATCGCGGCGCGAGGCCGAGCAGGCGCAGACCGACGCCGCCAGCGCCGAAGCCGACCGCGATGCAGCGTTGCAGGCGCTGGTGGCGCTGCATGTCGACGCCGGCACGATCGAGGCGATCCAGTCCGGCCGCACGGTGGCGCGCACGCAGGGCATCATCCGCGCACCGGTCGCCGGTACCGTGGTGGAAAAGCTGATCAGCCCCGGGCAGCTGTTGCAGGCGGGCACGACGCCGTGCTTCACCGTGGCCGACCTGTCCAAGGTGTGGGTGATGGCGCAGGTGACGGCAGCGGAGCTTGCCGGAATCCGGGTCGGCGACCCGGCGCAGGCCGAGGCTGCAGCGGGTGGCGAGCTGGCGGGCACGCTGGACAACATCGCCGCGGTGGTGAACCCGAACACTCGTGCGATTGCCGCGCGCATCGTGGTGCCGAACCCGCAGGGCGCGCTGCGCAAACAGATGTACGTGCGCGTGCGGATCCAGTCGCGCCAGGCCAGCAAGGGCCTGCTGGTTCCGGCGTCGGCGCTGCTGCGCGACGACGACAACCTGCCGTTCGTCTATCTCGCCCAGGCCGACGGCAGCTTCGCGCGGCGGCACGTCACGACGGGTTCGCGCACGGGTGACGACTACCTGGTCAGCGACGGCCTCAGGCCGGGCGACCGAATCGTGGTCGACGGCGGCATCTTCGTGCAGTTCATGCAGAACCAATGAGCGACCCGCTGCCGCCCATGCCGTCGCGTGCGGCCTCGCTGATGAATCGCATCGTCGGTGCCTCGCTGGCGCAACGCTTCCTGGTCGCCTTGCTGGTGCTGGTGCTGATCGGCGCCGGTGTGCATGCGCTGCACCGCCTGCCGGTGGATGCCTACCCCGACCTGTCGCCGCCCAGCGTGGAGATCGTCACGCAGTGGCCGGGGCATACCGCCGAGGAAGTGGAGCGGCTGATCACGGTGCCGGCCGAGCGCGGCATGACCGGTATCCCGAAGACCGCCAACGTCCGCTCGATCTCGCTGTACGGCCTGTCGGTGGTCACGCTGACCTTCGACATCGGCACCGGCAACTATTTCGCGCGGCAGCAGGTGTTCAATCGGCTCGGTGGTCTCGAGCTTCCTGACGGCGTGAAGCCGTCGGTGTCGCCGCTGTCGTCGCCGTCGGGGCTGATCTACCGCTACGTGCTGCAGAGCTCCGACCGTTCGCCGATGGAGCTGAAGACGTTCGAGGACTGGGTGGTCGAGCCGCAGTACCGCGCGGTCGCCGGCGTGGCGGACGACTCCGGCTTCGGCGGCGGCACGATGCAGTACCAGGTGCTGCTCGACCCGGCCAAACTCGCCGGCGTCGGCCTGAGCGCAACGCAGGTGCAGGCCGCGCTGGCCGCCAACAACGCCAACGCCGGCGGCGGCTTCTATTCGCAGGGTGGCCAGTTCTACTACGTGCGCGGCGTGGGCCGGCTGCGCACGCTGGAGGACATCGGCAATGTGGTGCTGGCGGTGCACGACGGCAATCCGGTGCTGGTCAAGGACGTCGGCCGCGTGGTCATCGGCATCGCGCCGCGGCTGGGCCTGTTCGGTTACGAGAAGCAGAACGACGCGGTCGAGGGGGTGATCTCGCTGCGCACCGGCGAGAAGACCCAGGACGTGCTGCAGCGGGTCGAGGCGAAGACGCAGGAGCTCAACGAGCAGATCCTGCCGAAGGACATCAAGGTCCACCCGTTCTACGACCGCAGCGACCTGGTGACGATCACCACCCAGGTGGTCAGGGACAACCTGCTGCGCGGCATGCTGCTGGTCGTGGTGGTGCTGATCTTCTTCCTGTACGACGTGCGTACCGGGCTGATCGTGGCGGTCACCATCCCGCTGTCCCTGCTGGTCGCCTTCATCGGGCTGGACCTGCAGGGCGCCTCGGCCAACCTGCTGTCGATCGGCGCGATCGACTTCGGCATCCTGGTCGACGCGGCGGTGGTGATGGTGGAGAACATCCATCGCCAGCTCGCCGATCGCGCGGGCACGAAGTTCAACGTCGTCGAGGTGATCCGCGACGCGGCGGCGGAGGTCGACCGCCCGCTGTTCTACGCGGTGGCGGTGATCGTGGTCAGCTTCCTGCCGATCTACGTGCTGTCCGGGCCGTCCGGCACGCTGTTCAAGCCGATGGCGGACACCATGGTGTTCGCGCTGGTCGGCTCGCTCGCCGTTACGCTGACGCTGCTGCCGGTGCTGTGTTCGTGGCTGATGCGCAAGGGCGTACGCGAGCGGCGCAACCGCATGTTCGAGGCGATCAGGTCGGTCTATGCCAAGGGTCTGGATTTCTGCCTCGCCCGGGCATGGCTGACCACGGCGGTCTCGGCGTTGCTGCTGGGCTTGTCGCTGCTGCTGGTGCCGCGCATCGGCGCGGAGTTCATGCCGCACCTGGACGAGGGCGCGCTGTGGGTGCGCGCGACCATGCCGTACACCATCTCGTTCGACGAGTCGGCGAAAATCGCGCCACAGATCCGCGCCATCCTGCGCTCGTTCCCCGAGGTCACCACGGTTGCCTCGGAGCTGGGCCGGCCCGACGATGGCACCGATCACACCGGCTTCTTCAACGTCGAGTTCTACGTCGGCCTGAAGCCGTACGCGCAGTGGAAGGGCGCGTACCACGACAAGGCCGAACTGATCGCAGCGATCAACCGCAAGCTGCAAGTCTTCCCCGGCATCAGCTTCAACTACACCCAGCCGGCCGAGGACGCGGTGGACGAGGCCGAGACCGGCCTGAAGAGCGCGCTGGCGGTGAAGGTGTTCGGCACCGATCTGAACACGCTGCAGGCGAAGGGCAAGGCGATCAAACACGTGCTGGAACAGGTGCGCGGCATCCGTGACGTGACGCTGGTGCAGGAGCTCGGCCAGCCCAGCCTCAGCATCACCATCAACCGCGCGGTGATCGCCCGCTACGGCCTGAACGTGGACGACATCAACGGTCTGATCCAGACCGCGATCGGCGGCGACGTGGCCACCCAGGTGATCCAGGGCGAGAAGCAGTTCGATCTGGTCGTGCGGCTGGACCAGCCGTTCCGCGACAACGCCGAGGCGATCGGCAACATCCTGGTGGCCACGCCCGGCGGCCAGCAGCTGCCGCTGAAGGAATTCGCCGATATCCGGGTGACCAGCGGCGCCTCCTTCATCTACCGGCAGGACAACTCGCGCTACATCGGCGTGCAGTTCTCGGTGGAAGGCCGCGACCTGGCCGGCGCGGTGGAGGATGCGATCGCCCAGGTCGACGCGAAGGTGAAGCTGCAACAGGGCTACCGGCTGGACTGGGGCGGCGAGTACAAGGAATACACCGCTTCGCGCGCGCAGCTGAACCTGATCGTGCCGCTCACCGTGGGTTTGATCTTCCTGCTGCTGTTCGCGCTGTACAGCAACTTCAAGTTCCCCTTCATCACCGTGCTCGGCGTGGTGCTGTCCGCGCCGGCCGGCGGCATCATCGCGCTGTGGCTGACCGGCACGCCGTTCTCGGTGTCCTCGGGCATCGGCTTCCTCGCGCTGTTCGGCGTCTCGGTGCAGACCGCGGTGGTGTACATCTCCTACGTCAACGAGCTGCGCCGCAACGGCGTCGGCGTGGCCGAGGCGATCCGCGAAGGCGCGATCCTGCGCCTGCGTCCGATCATGATGACCGCGCTGGTGGCCGCGCTCGGCCTGCTGCCGGCGGCGCTGGCCACCGGCGTCGGCACCGACACGCAGCGGCCGTTCGCGCTGGTCATCGTCAGCGGCCTGTTCACCCGCCTGCTGATCAGCGTGTTCCTGATGCCGGCGCTGTACGCGATCGTGGCGCGGCCGGACGACCGCCTGGAGGTGTAGCCGGGGTGGCTCAGTTCCCGCTGCCGCCCACGATCCGCTGCGCCAGGTTGTACAGGATGCGCAGGTCTTCGTCGTCCAGCGTGTCGCCCTGCATGCCGCGGAAGTGGTGGTGGAACGCGCGCACCGCAGCGGGGCGGTCGTCCAGCGGGTAGCCGACCAGGCCCAGCGCCATCCACGGGTCGAAGCCGGCGGGCGGCTCGACCAGTTCGCCCTGTGGCCAGCGGCCGTAGCCGGCGGCGGCGAGCTGCTGCCACGGGAACAGCGGGCCGGGGTCGTCCTTGCGGCCGGGGGCGAGGTCCTCATGACCGATGATCTGGGTGGGCGGGATGCGCAGCCGCGTGGTGAGGTCGGCGAGCAGGCGCAGCAGGCCGTCGATCTGCGGCTGGGCGAACGGCGTGGCACCGTCGTTGTCCAGCTCGATGCCGATCGAGGCGGAGTTGAGGTCGGTGATGGTGCCCCAGCGGCCCGGACCGGCCTGCCAGGCGCGCCACTGGTCGGGCACCAGCTGGTAGATGTGGCCGTCGGCGCCGATCAGGTAATGCGCGCTGACCGGGCCCATGCTGTTGCTCGAGCGCAGGGTGTCCAGGCTCTGCTGCACCGACTGCTGCTGTGTGTAGTGCAGCACGATCAGCACCGGCCGACGGATGTCGTGGTTCGGCGATGGCACCCAGGTCGCCAGCGGGTTGCGCGGCGGCAGCGGGGCGCAGGCGGCGAGCAGGGCGAGCGGGATCAGCAGGCCAACGATGTGCAGAAGGCGGAATGCAGGGAGTGTCGGGCACATGGCGTTGGGCTTGATGGCTCGTCATTCCGGCGAACGCCGGAATCCAGTCGGGTGACTCGTGCGAAGTACTCAAAATCCATTTCGTGTGCTTCGCACGCATATATCACTGGATGACCAGCCTACGACTGTTGAAATGCGTCTCCGGCTTTCGCTGGAATGACGGTGAAGGTGGGCGAAAGTGATGGCAGCGGTCAATGCAGATAGGGCTCGGCGATCGCCAGTGCGGTGCGGTAAGGCTCCGGGTCGTTGCGGTTGCTGAGCAGGATCACCGTGAGGCGCTGCTGCGGCCAGCGCACGATCACGTTGCGGAAGCCGATGCTTTCGCCGGAGTGCCACAGTGTGTCGCCGGTGATGCGCCAGCCGTAGCCGTAGCTGGCCTGGTACGGTTCGCCGGTGACCTTCACGTGCGGGCTGAAGGCCAGCCGCCGCGAGGCGGCGCTGAGCAGGCGGTCGTCGTACAGGGCGGCGTCCCACTTGGCCAGGTCGTCGATCGAGGAGTAGATGCCGCCGTCGCCGCGGGTGGCGCTGGTGATGCTCTGGTCGGTGCGCGTCCAGTGGCCGTGCTCCTCGCTGTAGCCGTAGGCGCGGTCCGCCACTTCCGGCCCCTTGCCGTGCTCGTAGAGCAGGGTGTGGTCCATGTGCAGCGGCCGGAAGATGCGCTGCTTGAGGTACAGCGGCAGGCTCATGCCGGAGGCGCGTTCCACCACCAGGCCGAGCAGCACGTAGCCGGAGTTGCTGTAGCGGTAGGCACTGCCCGGCGCGAAGTAGGTCCTCGGCGTGGCGGAGAGCAGGCGCAGCACGTCGTCGTCGCTGACCTGGGCGGTGGTGCCGGGCGGGATCAGGTCCTCGTAGTCGACCAGGCCGCCGGTGTGGTCGAGCAGCTGGCGCAGCGTGACCGCGGCCGTCGTCTGCGGCAGCGTGGGCAGCCAGCGCTGCACCGGGTCGTCCAGGTGGAGGTGGCCGTCCTCGACCAGCAGCAGGATCGCCGCGGCGGTGAACTGCTTGCTCACCGAGGCGAGCCGGTAGTTGGTGGCCGGCGTGGCGCGCTCGCGGTCTTCGAGATTGGCCAGGCCGTAGCCGCGGCGCACGATCGGCTTGCCATCCTTGAGCACCAGCAGCGAGGCGCCGGGCACGTCGCCGGCGTACTTCTGCATCAACTGATCGGCGTGGCGGATGGCATCGGCGGTCGATGCGCCAGCGCTGCCGGCGCAGAACAGCATCGAGACGAAGATCGTGGCGAGACGCATGGCAAGGCTCCGTGCCTTTGGTTTGAGCCCCTCTCCCGTCGGGAGAGGGGTTGGGGTGAGGGTGCGGGATCGCCGCGGTGCTCGGCTCCGCCCGGACCCTCTCCCCCGACCCCTCTCCCACGGGGAGAGGGGAGTTTCGATGGGTACGGCGTCATTGCACCGGCACGTCGTACAGCGTGTGCGGCGTGGGTTCCGGCGTTAGCGTGTAATGCCACCACTCCAGCGCATAGTTGCGGAAACCCTCGCGCTCCATTGCATCGCGCAGCAGCAGACGGTTCGCATGCTGCGCGGCAGTGATGCCGGGCGCATCGGTGTGCGCGCGCACGTCGAAGAAGTCGAAATCGGTGCCCATGTCCAGCGGCGTGCAGTGCGTGCCGTCGGCGGCGCAGCGCTGCAGGGTGAGGTCGGCGGTGGCGCCGCGGCTGTGGCCGGAGACCGGTGCGATGTAATCGCCGAGCAGTTTCGACTTGTCCAGCGTGGGATAGTGCTGCGGCTTGGTACGCTGGTCGTTGAGGTCGTGCGCCCAGCGCACGAAATGCGCCACGGCGCGGGCCGGGCGATAGCAGTCCCAGATCTTCAGGCGCAGCTGCTGCGTGCGCAGCTCGCGCTCGACCCGCGCCAGCGCTTCGGCGACCGGGCGCAGCAGCAGGCACTTCGGTGCCAGGTAGCCATCGACCGGCGCACCCACGAAGTTGTTGTGGCCAGCGTACTTGATGTCTTCGGCGATGTCCGGCACCAGCATGCGGATGTCGACGAGGTTCGCCGCAGCGGCCGTCCTGACGGGCGACAGGGTGGGTGGCTGCTCCGCGCGGGCGATGCCACCGGAGGCGACGAGCCAGGCGAGCACGAACAGACACCAAGCTGTCGTAGGAGCCCGCTTGCGGGCGATGCTCTTGGGGTCGGGATTTGGGATATGGGATTCGGGATTCGTGAGAGCAAAAGCATCGCCCGCGAGCGGGCTCCTACGGGGCGTCACTAGTGAGTGGGTGATCATGGGCAGCGTCCTACGCGGCGGAAGTCGAGGTCTTCATAATCGGAGCTGAAGTCGCCCAGCGGGTCGAGCTTGGCCATGCGCAGGGCGATCGGCTGGTCGTTGCTGACGGCGCGAAAATCCAGCCAGGCGTCGAGGTTGGCCGAATCGTCCCAGTGCACCAGGTAGCGATCGCCCAGGCGCATCACCGTGCCGGCCAGTGTCGGCGACTTCGCGGCGGCGAAATGCATCTTCCCCTCGCGCGGGCATAGCGTGACGTCGCCGAACCACGCGTCGCGATACTGCCCGCTCCAGTGCGCCAGTTCGGCCGGCGAGGCTGGCCGCTGCGCCGAGGTATCCGGCGCGGACGACGACGGCGCCCGCTGCTTCGCCCGCTGCGCCAGCGCATCGGCGTACCAGTCCACGCCGCGATCGTCGCCGGGCGCGGTGAAGTGCTTCATCAATACTTCGCCAAGCACGGTGCGCGCTTCGTCCGCGTCGCCGTTGATCATGAACACGAAGCCGTCGTCGCGGTCGGGCAGCAGGGCCAGCATCGAGTACATGCCGTTCAGCGTGCCGGTGTGCCACACGCTCCACTGGCCGTCGACGTCGGCCATGCGCCAGCCGTAGCCGTAGGCCATCACGTGCGTGTTATCCCAGGCGCGGCGCTGTTCGGAAATCGGGATCAGCATGTGCGGCGCCTGCAGCACTTCGCGCTGCACCGGCGACAGCCATTGCAGCTGCGCGTGGGTGGGTGTCAGCCAGTTGCGCGCCCAGCTCAGCATGTCGGTGAGGCCGCAGCGGATGCCGCCGGCCGCCGCGGAGGTGATCGCGGGGATTGCCGTGGCCTCGGGCATCGCCACATTGCGGTTGCCGTCGCGACGGTGCGGCGCGGCCACGTCGCCGACCGCGTCGCGGTTCCATGCGCCGACCTGGCAGCGGTCCAGCCCCAGCGGCGCGAACACCTCGCGGCGCATCAGCGTCTCGTACGGCGCACCGCCTGCGGCGGCGGCCACTTCGCCGGCCACCACGTAGAGCAGGTTGTCGTACTGGTACTGCGCACGGAAGCTGTAGCTGGGCTTGATGAAGGCCAGGCCGTGGATGATGTCGGCGCGGGTGAACGCATTCGGCTCCGGCCACAGCATCAGGTCGCCGCCGCCCTCGGGCAGGCCGCTGGAATGGGTGAGCAGGTCGGCCACGCGCATGTTCGTGGTGACCCACGGGTCGTGCATGCGGAACTGCGGCAGGTACTTCGTCACCGGATCGTCCCAGCGCAGCTTGCCCTGGTCGACCAGCCGGCCGAGCAGGGCGGTGGTCATCGCCTTGCTGTTGGAGGCGATCTTGAACAGCGTGCGCGGGGTGACCGGCTGGCCAGAGCCGGCGACGGTCTCGCCGGCGGTGCGCATATAGACGACCTGCCCGTTCTCGATCACGCCGACGGCGATGCCGGGCAGATGATAGCGGGCGACGACGGCGTCGACGATGGGGTCATAGATGCGGTTGGCGGATCGGGCGTTGGTGCCAAACGGTGCGAGTAGGAGCAGAAGGGCAAGAGCACCCCACCCCAGCCCTCCCCTGCAATGCAGGGGAGGGAGCGAATGCTTCTGGCTCCTCCCCCTGCCTGCAGGGGGAGGTTGGGAGGGGGTGGCTCGGGCGTGCGGGAGAGCACCCCACCCCAACCCTCCCCTGCAATGCAGGGGAGGGAGCAGAGCGTCGGCGCTGCGCTTCTGACTCCTCCCCCTGCTTGCAGGGGGAGGCAGGGAAGGGGTGGCCCGGGCGTGCGGGAGAGCACCCCATCCCAACCCTCCCCTGCAATGCAGGGGAGGGAGCAGAAAGTGCGCGGCGTCAATGTTGCGCATGCCGCTCGACCTCGCCCCACACGCGCAGCAGGTTGCCGCCCCACAGTTTGGCGATGTCGGCGTCGCTGAAGCCGGCCTTGCGCAGCGCAGCGGTGACGTTGCGGGTTTCGCTGGCGTCCTTCCAGCTGGTGATGCCACCACCGCCGTCGAAGTCAGAGGCGAGGCCGACGTGGTCGATGCCAGCCACTTTCACCATGTGCCGGATCTGCTTCACGTAGTCGTCCAGCGTGGCCAGCGGGTAGGTCTTCTGGATCTCGGCCATGCCTGCTTCCATCTCGGGCCGGTAGTCGTCGTTGTCGCTGTCGTATGCCTTCTCGCCGGCCTGTTTGGCCACGGCCTCCTGCAATTTCTTCTCGGCAGCCTCGCGGCCGGGGTCGTGCTTCAGGAATTCCTTGTACGCCACTGCCTGCACCACGCCGCCCTTCGCGGCGATCGCGCGCAGCAGCTCGTCGGGCAGGTTGCGCGGGTGGTCGAGCACGGCGCGGGCACCGGAGTGGGTGGCGATGATCGGGGCGGCGGATGCCTGGAGCGCATCGCGCACGCACTTGTCCGAGGCGTGCGAGATGTCGACCAGCATGCCGAGCTGGTTGGCGCGCTTCACCACGGCGCGGCCGAACGCGCTCATGCCCTGGTCGCCGGCGCTGTTCATCGCCGGCTCGCTGTGTTCGGTGTCGGGCAGCGAGCTGGTGCACAGGTCGTTGTTGCCGACATGGACCAGGCCGACCGAACGGGCGCCACGATCGAACGCGGCGTCGAGGCGGCGGAGGTCGTGGCCGAGCGAGTAGGCGTTCTCGATCTCGATGGTGGCCGAGAGCAGGCCGGCCTTGTGGTTGGCGACGAGCTGCTCCGGTGTGGTGGCCAGGCGGATGCGGTCGGGATACATCATCAGCATGCGGCCGATGCCGTCGTACTTCTGGCTGGCCTGCTGCACCGCCTTGGCGTAGCCGGCGGCGTCGAGTGCGTGCTGCGGCACCCACACCACGAAGAACACCGCGTTGAGGCCGCCGCGCTCCATCTTGCCGAGGTCGACCAGCAGGCGGGTGTCCTTGCCGACGTCGAAGCGCGGCTCGGCCATGTAGTTGAACGGAATGTCGACGTGGGTGTCGATGGTGACCGGTGGGTCCTGCGCGGCCTGCGCCGGCGAAGCGGCGGGCCAGGCCAGGGCGGCGAGAAGGGCGAGGCGGACGGTCAGGTTCATGCGGTTTCCCAGTTCCGCGCCGGCTGCTCGCCGGCGATCATTTCCTCGAAGTGCTGGCGACGGCGCACCACGGCATAGCGGCCCTGGTCGAGCAGGACCTCGGCCGCCAGCGTCCGCGAGTTGTAGCTGGACGCCATCGACGCACCGTACGCGCCGGTGGCCCTGATCAGCAAGAGGTCGCCCGCCGAGCACTCGGGCAGCTCGCGCGCCCGAGCGAAAGTATCGCCGGTTTCGCAGACCGGGCCGACGATGTCGTAGGTAGCCGGCGGGCGCGGTTCGTCCGCGACCGGCACGATGTCGTGCCAGGCGTCGTACAGGCTGGGCCGCTGCAGATCGTTCATCGCCGCGTCCAGCACCAGGAAGCGCCGCTCGGCGCCTTGCTTGATGCGCAGCACGCGGGTCAGCAGCACGCCAGCCTCGGCCACCAGCCAGCGGCCCGGCTCCAGCAGCAGGCGGCCGCGGAAGCCGGCCAGCGCGGCGCGGATCACGCCGACGTAATCGGTGGCAGCGAGTGGCCGGTCCACGCCGGCGCGGTAGCACACGCCGAGACCGCCGCCCACGTCGATGCTGTTGACCGGATGGCCGGCCTGTTCGAGTTCGCGCCAGAACGCGGCGACCCGCTGCAGCGCGAGGCGGAACGGGTCGAGGCTGAGGATCTGCGAGCCAATGTGCACGTGCAGGCCGTCGAGCTGCACGTGGGTCAGCGCCTTGCGGCCGGCGAACCAGCGGCGTGCCTCGTCGATGCTGACGCCGAACTTGTTTTCCGATTTGCCGGTGGAGATCCTCGCGTGGGTCTGCGCGTCCACGTCGGGGTTGATGCGCATTGCGGCACGCGCGGTCACCTCTTGCGCTTTCGCGAGGCGCTGCAGGGTGTGCAGCTCGTCCAGCGATTCGACGTTGAAGTGCATGATGCCGACGTTCAACGCGCCGGCGATCTCGTCGGCGCTCTTGCCGACGCCGGAAAACACGATGCGCTCGGCCGGGATGCCGGCGTTGAGCGCGCGGCGCAGTTCGCCGACCGAGACGATGTCGGCGCCGACGCCGGCGTTCGCCATCAATTGCAGGATGGCGAGGTTCGGGTTGGCCTTGACCGCGAAGCAGATGGCGGCGTCGAGGCCGGCCAGCGCGGCCTGGAGTTCGTCGATGCGCTGGCGGATCGCGCTGGCGGAGTAGGCATGAAAGGGGGTGGCGATGCGTTCGGCCAGTTGCCGCAGGTCGACGCCGTCGAACATGCCGGGGGCACCGTCCGTTTCCCGGGCGGTTTCCTGCGCTGCCGGGCGGTTCGTCGTCTGCGTGGGCATGGGTTCGCTATCGGTGGCTGGTGCGGTGGCGCCGGAAAAAAAGCGGCCCGCCAATTGCGCGGGCCACGGCCGGGGGAGGCCGATCAGAAGTTGACGGACATCGTCAGCTGGGTGAACCGCGGCGACTGGAAGCCCAGCGGCTGGCGGAACGTGTCGCTGGTGGAGTTGGAGATGGACGTCTGCAGATCCTGGTCCACCGCGGTGGTGTGCTTCTGGTTGAGCAGGTTGTAGACGGCCAGCTTGACCCGGAACTCGCCGCCTTCGAACGGCAGGATGTAGCTGATGCCGGCGTTGAGCGTGAAGGTCCACGGCAGGCGGCCGTACTTGCCGCGCGGCGAGCGCTGGTAGACGCGGTTCTCGGATACCGGCGAGTCGCAGTTCTGCACGCAGATGAAGTAGCTGTGGTAGTTGGTGGCGTCGTAGGGGTTGCCTACGCCGAAGCCGGTGATCGGGCCGCCGGAGGCGGCGTTCACATCGGCGCCCAGCTGCCAGTGCGGGGTGAGCGCATAGGTGCCGCGCAGCTTGAACTGGTGGCGGCGGTCGTTCGGCAGGTAGCCGTTGCCGCCCAGGTTCACCCACGGATCGTCGAAGTTCTCGGTGCGGCCGGTGTCGTCGAAGTCGGTATCCGAGTTGACCGGGCCTTCCGCGTTGCCGCGGTTCCACGACATCGTGTACGAGGCGTTCATCGCCCATTTCTCGTCCCACGCGCGGTTCAACTGCAGCTCGACGGCGGCGTAGGTTCGCTTCGGCTTCACCCAGCCGCGCTGGCCGAGATAATTGCCGGAGGCGTCGTACATCGCCCAGCCTTGCTTGGAGGTATCGATGGTGACCCAGCCGTCGGCGGTGCCGGTGCAGTGGGTGTCGCCCCACACGGTGACGTTCTTGCCTGGGTTGGCCATCACCCAGCCGATGTAGCCGTTGCCGCCGCACTGCGGGGTGGCGGTGATCTCCATGTCGTCGATCGCGTTGTGCAGGCGCCGGTAGGTGGCGCTGACGCCCCACGACCACTGCGACGTGATCAGCTGCTGGAAGCCCAGGATCGCCTCGTCCTGGTAGACCGGGTCCATGTTCTTGTCGACCTCGGAACGCAGGTCGCCCACGGTGCCGTCGCCCTGCGAATTGTCGACCGCGCCGATTTGCGGCCCGAGCTTCGGGACAGCGTACTGCACGCCGTTGAGGGTCTTGTACTCCCAGCCGGCGAACGCGTAGTAGGTGCGCTCGTCGAGCAGGCCGCCGGCCTGCTTGATGTTGATCACGTTGGCCACCGGCAGGTAGTAGCGGCCGAGGTTGCCAAACAGCTTGGTGCTGCCGTCGCCCTTCATGTCCCAGGAGAAGCCCAGCCGTGGCGCGATCTGCCGGCTCATCTTGATGTAGCTGCGGCCGGCGGCGTCCTGGTTGTCGAAGCTGTCGTTGCGCACGCCGGCGTTGATCACCAGGTTGGGCGTGAGCTGCCAGTTGTCCTCGATGTAGTACGCGGCGTTCTTGGTGGTGAAGGTGCCGGCGATCTCATAGCGCCGCGCGCGCACGTAGGCGTCGTAGCCGGCCGGCACCACGCCGCCGTTGGAGATGGTGGAGCCGGCGCTGGCGGCGTACAGGTTGTAGTAGTACGCACCCGGTCCGGCGTAGTGGCGGCTGTAGTCGGAGGTGTCGTTCTCGTGGTCGTAGCCGAAGCGCACCAGGTGGTCGCCCAGCGTCCACTCGAAGTCGGCACGCGCCTGCTTGCGGGTGTCGTTGCGCTTGTACACGGAGGAACTGCTGGTGCAGCCCAGCCGCACGCCGGGGTCGTGCAGCCGCCTGAAGGCGTTGTTGGCCGCGACGTAGTTGCAGTCGATGTCCAGCTGCGAGTGGGTGAACGCCTCGCGCTCGTTGCGACCGGTCATCAGCTTCATCGACAGGTCGTTGGTGAGGTAGCTGGTCCAGGTCAATGCCCAGTTCTTGCCGCCGGTGTCGGTGAAGACCTGGTTGGTGCGGGTGCCGGTGGTGTTGGTGTCGTAGTCGTAGCCGTAGACGTCGCCGGTGTTCTTGTTCTTGTCGGAGAACGCCATCAGCTGCAGCACGTTGCTGCCGGTGATGTTCCAGTCGATGGTGGTGCCCCAGAAGCCGGTGTGCGAGTTGTTGGAAGTCAGCGTGGTGCCGGCGTTGTTGGTGTTGCGCGGGCTGCTGCCGCGCGCCTCGTACATGGCGAAGATGAACAGCTTGTCCTTGACGATCGGGCCGGAGGCCCAGACGTTGGTCTTCACCAGCGAGTCCTGGTCGCGGCTGGCGGTGAGGTAGCGCCGGCCGCTGGCGTCGTAGTGGTCATCGGCGCGCGAATGCCAGTTGCCCGGTTCCAGGGTGATCTCCATGCCGCCCTTGAATTCGTTGGAGCCCGAACGCACCACCGCGTTGACCACACCGCCGGTGGTGCGGCCGAACTCGACCGAGTAGCCGCCGGTCTTGACCTGGAACTGGTCGTAGAACGCGAACGGTGCCTCGGAGAAACCGTTGCGGTTGTAGAAGTCGGTGACGTTGAGGCCGTTGACGTAGAACGCGTTCTCGGCGATCGAGGAGCCGCCGAAGGAAATGCCGCCGAAGGCAGCGTTGCCCTTGACCACGCCGGGGGCCAGCAGGGCCACCGAGGTGACGTTCTGGTCGACCGGCAGGCGCGCCAGTTCGGCGCGCGAGACGATGGTGGCCGACTCGGTGGAGCTCACGTCGATCACCGGCAGCACCGAGCCGGTGACGTTGATGGTGGCCAGGCTGGTCGCGTTCGCCGCGCCCAGGTCCACCGTGGTGGTGGTGCCCAGCGCCACCGTGACGTTGCGCGTCGGCCCCACCGGCTGGCCGCTGCTGCTGGCGCTGATGGTGTACTGGCCCACCGGCAGGAACGGGAAGCGGTAGTTGCCGTCGTTGTCGGCGGTGATCGTGCGGGTCAGGCCGGTGGCCGGATTGGTCACGACCACGGTGGCGCCGGCCTGGGTGCGGCCGGCCACCGAACCGTCGTTGTTGGCTGCGTACACCTGCGGTCCGCCGAAGGCGGCCAGTGCCAGTCCGAGCGCCGTGCCGAGTACGGTCCTGCGCAATGTCCGGGTATTGTTCATGTCCCCATCTCCCCCATCGACGCCGTCGATGCCATGTTCATGAAAAGCTGCTGGTTGGTTAGTTGCTGCTGCGTCCCTGCGCCGCTGGCAGAACCTGCCAGTCGAAGTCGTAATCCAGTTGATCGAAATAAAGGTTGCCGCCGCGCCATTCGGCTTCGCCGCGCTGCGAGTCCACGTCGTCGGAACGGAAGTGCCGTTTGGACGGCTGGAAGCGGCGGCCGAAGTCGTCGTTGAAGGCGATGCGCCAGTTGTCGAGGCCGCCGAGGTAGAACCACTCCAGCGCCTGGTCGTCGCCGGGTTTCGGCTGCAGGCGGCCGGTGGTGACGTCCATCGGCACCCAGCCGTACGGCGGCAGGTATAGGTAGCCCCAGTCGTGGATGTTGCTGTAACGGCTGCCGTCGTCCGAATAGACCATGCCCGACTGCCAGCGCGCGGGGATGCCGTTGAGCCGCAGCAGGGTCATCAGCAGCAGGGTCTGCTGGCCGCAGTCGGCGTGGCCGGCGTGCAGCGCGTAGTCGCTGATGTTGGAGATCGTCGAGTACTCGCGCGCGCCGGCCCAGGGGATGCGGTCGACCGCGGCGAACAGCTTCTGTGCGATGCGGTACGGGTTCTTCTCGTCGCCGACGACCTTGCGCGAGAACGCGCGCATCGCGTCGGTGAACACGATGTGCGGCGCGCGCTCGGCCACGAACGGGGCCAGTTCCGGCGTGATTTTTTCCGCGGTGACCTTGGCCGGGTCGAGCGCGTGGTACTGCGCCAGCAGGGTCAGCTCGTAGGTGACCGAGAACACCGTCTTCTGCCCGGCCACGGCGGGCTTTTCCAGGTACACCGTGCGCTGCGGCGCCGACGCCGGCGCGATGTCGTGTTTCGCCGGCATGCTGGCCACGTAGCGGATGTCTTCCTGCTGGCCCGGCACCGCCTGCGGGTAGGGGATCCATGCGCGCACCGTCTCGCCGGCGGGCACCGCGTCGGCGTCGATGCTCAGCGTCTGCGTCATGCGCAGGCGCTGCGGCAGCACGCTGCTCTTGTGTTCGGCCAGCGCGGCCTGGTAGATCGCGCGCTGGTGGTCGTTCAGCACTTCCATCGGGCCGTCGCTGATCGGCGTCCGCACCGCTCGCCGCGCCACCGCTTCGGGGCTGAGCCGGAACAGGTTGCCGGGCGCGCGCTTGAAGTACAGCGTGCGGCCGTCAATCAGCTGATGTTCGAACAGGCCGGCCGCGTCCCATTTGGCGAACTCGGCATCGGTGAGGTCGGGGATCTGCTTGTGCACGCGCGCCTCGACATCGTCGGCGCTCAGCGTGAAGTCGAGCAGGATGCGGCGCATGCGTTCACGCTGGAAGGCGAGCGCGTCGCGCGTGCCGGCGGTCAGTCCGGGTTGTGCCAGTGCGTCGGCGATCGCCGCTTCGGCGGCCTTGAAGTGGCCGGCGTCGATCTGGGCGATGATGGGGGTGACGGCCTTGCCGTCTTTGTTGTTTTCGGCATGCGCGAACGGCACGACGAGCAGCAGGGCGAGCAGGGGCGCAGCGAGGCGCAGGCCGCGAGTGCGACGGCATATTCCCGGTGCGACAGGCAGCAACGTATCCATCGACAAACGTCCCCGCAACGAATCCCCTGAAACCGCTGTGTAACACGCTTGCAAATGCCGGTCAATAATTTATGCTTCTTTAATATGAAAGAAGAATCAACTATTCCTTGATGGCGGAAGCCGGCCAGCCTGCGAATACCCGCGAACGATCCACGAGGGGATGCAAGTGATCCATACGGTCTGGCCTTACCTGGCGCTGATGCTGCTGATCGCCGGGCTGTTTCCGGCGATCGAACGCCGCTTCGGCTGGAAGGTGTTTTCGGTGCTGCCGCCGATCGTGCTGACCTATCTGTTTGTCACCGCGCTGGCGGTGTCCGGGCTGTGGCAGGTCAACGCGGAGATCAAGGCGGCGCAGTCGATGCTGGTCTCCCACCTGGTGCCGGCGCTGCTGTTCCTGCTGATGATCAATTGCGACCTGCGCGCGATCTGGCGGCTCGGACCGCGCGTGCTCGGCGTGTTCGCCTGCACCTCGCTCAGCCTGTTCGTGGCCTTCATCGCCACCTACCTGCTCTACCGCCACTGGCTGCCCGGCGACGCCTGGCAGCCGCTGGCCGCGCTGTCCGGCAGCTGGGTTGGCGGCAGCGCGAACATGATCGCGGTGAAGCAGGCGATCGGCATGTCCGATACCTATCTGGCGATGTCGCTGCTGACCGATGCGCTCGGCTACTCGATGTGGGTGGTGGTGCTGTTCTCGGTGGCGCGACTGGCGCCGGCGTTCAACCGCTGGACCCGGGCGGTATCCAGCGGCGACATCCCGCTGGCGCCGGCGAAGACCAAGGCGCCGACCACCTACGACAGCGTGCTGCTGTGGCTGGGCATGGCGCTGGCGGCGGCGGCGCTGGCGGGCTGGCTGGCCGACTGGCTGCCGGCATCCGGCATGGTCAGCGCGACCACCTGGACCATCCTGCTGGCTACCGGCTTCGGTCTGGTGGCGGCGCACACGCCGCTGGCGGAGTTCCCCGGCGCCAGCACGATCTCCAGCGCGATGCTGATCAGCGTGGTAGCGGTGCTGGCCTCGCAGAGCAACTTCGAAGGCATCGCCGCGGCGCCGCTGTACCTGCTGTGTGGCGTCACCATCATCGCCATCCACGCGGTGCTGCTGGTCGGCTTCGCCAAACTGTTCCGCTTCGACCTGTACCTGTGCGGGATCTCCTCGCTGGCGCATATTGGCGGGGTGGCGGCCACGCCGATCCTGGCGGCGAGCTATTCGGCCGCACTGGTGCCGGTCGGCATCCTGCTGGCGCTGCTCGGTTACATCCTGGGTACCGGCTTCGGGCTGGTGGTGGCGATGGTGTTGTCGGCGCTGGCCGGCCCGTGACGCGGTTTCAACATAGGACCAAGACGATGCGAATTCCCCTGCTTGCCGCCACCGTACTCGCGCTCGCCTTCGCCGGCGCACCGCTGCAGGCGCGCGCGGCGAACGATGCGTTGACCGTGCCGCCGTCCGGCGTGCTAGGCGTCGGCGAGGCGCAGCTCACCCCCACGTTCTGGATCGGTCTGCAGGCCGAGCCCGACCGGGTGATCCTCGACCGCGCGGCGATCGAGGCGCAGAACGCGAAGCTGCTGCAGGTCGATCCGTCGATGCACGACCTGCGCGCGTTGCCGAAAACGCTGAGTCGCGAGCAGGTCGCCGGCTGGATCACGGCGTTGTCCGAGCGACCGGACCGTCCGCTGTTCGACGTCGACGGCCAGCCGGTGCCGGCCGCCACGCTGGACGCCATGGTCGGCAACCTCGCCCTCGGCGCGATCCCCGCACAGCAGCCGACACGCTACGGCCTGGTGGTGCGCCGCGCTGCGCTGCGCACGTTCCCCACCGCGCTGCGCGTATTCAGCGAGAAGGGCGACACCGACATCGACCGTTTCCAGGAGACCGCCGAATTCCCCGGCACGCCGGTGGCGATCGTGCACGCCAGCGCCGACGGCCGGTGGCTGTTCGTGGTCAGCCCCCGCTACGCCGCGTGGACCGGGAAGGAAAACGTGGCCGAAGGTAGTGCTGCGCAAGTGTTTGGCTACGCCGACAAGACGCCATACCGGGTGATCACCGGCGCCACCGAGCACACCGTGTTTACCCGCGAGCAGCCGGCGGTATCGCAGCTGCAACTGGACATGGGTGCGCGCATACCGCTGGTCACCGACCTGCCGCCGGACCAGCCGGTCAACGGCCAGACGCCGTATACCGCGCACGTGCTCGAGCTGCCGCTGCGCAAGGCTGACGGCACGCTGGCGTTCACCCCGGCGCTGCTGCAGAAGAACACCGATACCGCCGCCGACTACCTGCCGCTGACCCGCGCCAACATCATCCGCCAGGCGTTCAAGTTCCTCGGCGAGCGCTATGGCTGGGGCCACGCCTACGACGGCCGCGACTGCTCGGGCTTCGTCTCCGATGTGTACCGCAGCATGGGCGTCGAGATGCCGCGCAATACCAGCAGGCAGGCGATCAGCCCCGCGCTGGAGCACCGCGCGTTCACCACGAAGGACAGCCGCGAGGCGCGCATCGCGGCCGTGCAGGCGCTCGAGGTGGGCGACCTGGTCTACATCCCAGCTCACGTGATGATGGTGATCGGCCACCTGCACGGCCAGCCGTACGTGATCCACGACACCACCGGCATGAGCTACCGCAAGGCCGACGGCAGCAAGGCGCGGGTCAAGCTCAACGCGGTGTCGGTGACGCCGCTGCTGCCGCTGCTGTTCAACGACCAGCAGAGCTATGTCGAGCGCATGACCAGCATCGTGCGCATCCGCCCATGACGGAAACCCATCCCCTCTCTCGCGGCGTCATTCCCGCGCAAGCGGGAATCCACTTTGCCTTCCCGGTCCGGAGCAGGATGGATGCCCAGCTTCGCTGTTGAAAAAGCATCTACCGCTTGCGCGGGAATCACGTCGTGACATGTCATCGCACAGGATCAGAGCAAGCCAATCCATGAAGATCACAGACATCCAGTTCGGCATGCTGCGGGTGCCGCTGAAAACCCCGTTCAAGACGGCGCTGCGCACGGTCAACACGGTGGAGGACATCGTGGTGATGGTGCACACCGACTCGGGCCAGGTCGGCTACGGCGAGGCGCCGGCCACCGCGGTGATCACCGGCGACACCCACGGTTCGATCATCGACGCGATCCGCCACTACATCTCGCCGCGGCTGATCGGCCAGGACATCGCCAACCTCAATCACCTCACCCAGCTGATCCAGTCTTCGATGGAGAAGAACACCAGCGCCAAGGCGGCGGTGGAGATCGCGCTGTACGACCTGTGGGGCCAGCTCTACGGCGCGCCGCTGTACAAGCTGCTGGGCGGCGGCGACCCGGTGATCACCACCGACATCACCATCAGCGTCGACTACATCGACAAGATGGTGGCCGACTCGGTCTCCGCGGTGGAGCGCGGTTTCGAATCGTTGAAGATCAAGGTGGGCAAGGACATCGGCGTCGACATCGAGCGGGTCAAGGCGATCTATGCCGCGGTGGAAGGGCGTGCGCTGCTGCGGCTGGACGCGAACCAGGGCTGGACCGCGAAGCAGGCGGTGTACGCGCTGCAGACGCTGGAGGACGCCGGCATCAAGCTGGAGCTGATCGAGCAGCCAGTGAAGGCGCGCGACCTGGCCGGCATGCGCTACGTCACCGAGCGCGTGCACACCCCGGTGATGGCCGACGAGAGCGTGTTCGGCCCGATGGAGGTGATCGAACTGATCCGCCTGCGCGCGGCCGACATCATCAACATCAAGCTGATGAAGACCGGCGGCATCTCCAATGCGGTGCGCATCGCCGACATCGCCGGCATGCACGGCGTCGAGTGCATGATCGGCTGCATGCTGGAAACCTCGATCAGCGTGGCCGCGGCGGTGCACGTGGCGGTGGCGAAGTCGAACGTGATCACCAAGGTCGACCTGGACGGCCCCTCGCTGTGCCAGTTCAACCCGGTCGACGGTGGGGTAATCTTCAACGAGTCGGAGATCTCCGTGACGGACGCGCCCGGACTGGGCATCCGCGAGATCCGCGGATTGGAGAGGATCGAAGCCTGATGTCGCCGCTGGTCAAAATCCGTTCGGAACGCGACCAGATGTCGGCAGTGGAGCGGCGCATCGCCGACTTCATCCTGGAGAACGCGCAGCTGCTGCGCGACTACTCGTCGCAGCAGCTGGCCAATGCGCTGGGGATCAGCCAGTCCAGCGTGGTCAAATTCACCCAGAAGTTGGGCTTCAAGGGTTACCCGGACCTGAAGTACTCGGTCGGCGAGGCCATCGCCCGCGCCGACAACGGCGACACGCCGCAGGTCGCGGAGGCGAGCGGCGGCGAAGGCGGCGGCGCATCCGCCGGCCACCTGTGGCGGCGCAAGTCCGAAGCCGAGGAGGCGACCCGGCTGATCAACCCACCGGGAACCCTGCATGCCGTGGCCGACGCGATCGAGCAGGCCGGCCGCGCCGGCAAGGTGTTCATCATCGGGCTGGGCGAGGACGACATCCATGCGCGCGGCTTCGCGCTGAGGCTGTCGCTGCTGGGCATCCTCACCGTGCACAATTTCGACACCGCGCGGATGACCGCGAACGTCTCCGCCGCCGGTCCCGGCGACGTGCTGCTGGTGTTCTCCGAGCACGGCAACCACCCGGCGCTGTGCAAGATCGCCCGCTATTTCCGCGAGCGCCGCGGCCAGGTGATCACGGTGACCCGGCACACCGCCAACCCGCTGCGCGCGCTGGCCGACCTCAGCCTGGTGGTATCGGCGCACGATGAGCTGCCGTACATCCAGCCGCTGCTGTACCAGTCGGCGCTGCAGCACCTGCTCGACGGCGTGTTCGTGCAGTTGTGCGAAGGCCACGACGACCTCCACGCGCAGCTGCTGGCCAACCTTGACCGCATCCAGCTGATGCTGGAGCCGTGATTTGGCCGTTCAGGCGTTCCCGATGCCTCGGCGCCTGAGCCCCTCTCCCCCCGGGAGAGGGGTTGGGGAGAGGGTACGGCAAGGCCGCACGCTCCGCTCCGCCCGAACCCTCACCCCTGCCCCTCTCCCAAGGGGAGAGGGGTCCCACCGTGCGAGGTCGTCGCAAACCATGCGTATTTCCCTGCTGCTCGGCTTTGCCATCCTGTTTGCCGGCACCGCGCACGCCGGCGCCGCGAACGCGCCATGGCAGAACGCCCGCCAGATGATCGTGGTCACCACCGCCGACTGGAACGTCGATCACGGCGAGCTGCGCGCCTTCGAGCGTAGCGGTGACGCCTGGCAGGAGGTCGTCGCGCCCGCGCCGGTGACCGTCGGCAAGAACGGCGCCGGCTGGGGCCTGGGCCTGAGTGCGCCGCAAACCGGTGGCCCAGTGAAACGTGAGGGTGACAAGCGCAGCCCGGCCGGCGTGTTCCGCATCGGCGAGGCGTTCGGCTACGCCGCCCACGCGGCCACCGCGCTGCCGTACCGTGCGCTCACCGCCACCGACTGGTGCATGGATGTCAGTGGCGCGGCGCAGTACAACCGCATCGTCGATGCGGACGTGGTCGGCCTGGAGGCGGTGAACAGTTCCAGCGAACCGATGCGGCGCGACCTGCACGCGAACGGCGACCAGCGCTACCGGCTCGGCTTCGTGATCGAGCACAACGCGCAGGCGGCGCCGCAGGGCGGCAGCTGCATTTTCGCGCACCTGTGGAAGTCGCCGGCCGACGCCACCGCCGGCTGCACCGCGATGGCGCCCGCGCTGATGCAGAGACTGCTGGCCTGGCTGAAGCCGCAGGATCATCCGGTGTTCGTGCTGCTGCCGCAGGGTGAGTACGAACGCCTGCGCGCATCGTGGCAACTGCCGGCGCTGGCGGAGGCTGCGCGGTGAGTGCCACTACCCGGGTGCTGATCGGGCTGGCCGCCGGCGCGGTGATCGGTTTACTGCTGGCCGGCTGGAACGAAACCGTGGCGCTGCAGGTGGCGAACGTGGCGCAGCCGATCGGCAAGCTGTGGCTGAACGCGCTGCAGATGACGGTGGTGCCGCTGGTGCTGGCGCTGGTGGTGGTGGGCGTCAACACCGCCACCGACGCGGCCGCCTCGGGCCGCATCGCGCGCCGCGCGATCGTGGTGTTCATCGTGGTGCTGAGCGGCGGCGCGCTGTTCGCGGCGCTGGCCGCGCCGCTGGTATTCTCGCTGTTCCCGCACAATCCGGCGCTGATCACAGCGCTCGACCATGCCAGCGTGCCGGCGGCCGTGCAGGCGGCGCCGAACTGGATCGACACGCTGGTGGCGATCGTGCCGAACAACGCGATCATGGCCGCGGCGCAGAGCGCGATGCTGCCGCTGGTGGTGTTCGCGCTGTTCCTCGGTTTCGCGCTGACCCGGATCGAAGCAAAGCGGCGCGCGCTGCTGATGGAGTTCTTCCAGGCGGTCGCCGACGCGATGATCGTGATCGTGCGCTGGGTGCTGTGGATCGCGCCGCTGGGCGTGTTCGCGCTGATTCTTTCGGTCTGCGCCCGCTCGGGCCTGGGCATGCTCAGCGCGCTCGGCGTGTACGTGCTGGTGGAGTGCCTGCTGTATCTGTCGGTCACCGCGATGATGCTGCCGCTGGCGGTGGCGTTCGGCGGCGAGAAGCTGCGCCGTTTCGCGCTGGCGCTGGTGCCGGCGCAGGTGGTGGCGATCAGCACGCAGTCCTCGCTGGCCTCGCTGCCGGCGATGCTGGAAAGCGCCGACCGCCGGCTCGGCTACCCGCAGCAGGTGGCTGCGCTGGTGCTGCCGATGGCGGTGAGCCTGTTCCGCCTGACCAGCCCGGTGCAGTACGTCACCTCGGCGGTGTTCATCGCCTGGGCCTACGGCATCGACCTCGGCACCGCGCAGCTGTTGGCCGGTGCGCTGCTGGCGGTGGTGATCAGCCTGGGTTCGGTCGGCCTGCCGGGCCAGGTCACCTTCATCGCCACCAATCTGCCGGTGGCGCAGGCGATGGGCCTGCCGCTGTCCCCGCTGGGCCTAATGCTGGCCGTCGACACCATCCCCGACGCGCTGGCCACGCTGGGCAACGTCACCGGTGACATGACCGCCACCAGCGTGGTGGCGCGGCAGTCGCGGGGCGACCTCGGCCGGGCGCTTCCGTGAATTGACGCGGTGGCGGTGGCGCGGGCCGGCGACCCGGCGCGGTCACGCGCGGTGCGCGCAGTGCGGTTATCATGATGCACTGCGCCAATGCGACCGAAGCGACTCCCGCCATGCTGCTGATGATCGACAACTACGACAGTTTCACCTACAACCTCGTGCAGTACCTGGGCGAGTTGGGGCAGACGGTCAAGGTGGTGCGCAACGATGCGCTCACCGTGGCCGGCATCCGCGCGCTGAAGCCCTCGCACATCATGATCTCGCCGGGGCCGGGCACGCCGGACGATGCGGGCGTGTCGCTGGACGTGCTGCGCGAGCTGGTCGGCGAGATTCCGGTGTTCGGCGTGTGCCTGGGCCACCAGGCGATCGGCCAGGTGTTCGGCGGCAAGGTGGTCCGCGCCAAGCGGATCATGCACGGCAAGACCTCGCCGGTGATCCATCGCGGGCAGGGCGTGTTCGCCGGCCTGCCGAATCCGTTCGAGGCCACGCGCTACCACTCGCTGGTGGTGGAGCAGGGCTCGCTGCCGGATTGCCTGGAAGTCACCGCGTGGACGGAAAACCCGGACGGCTCGATCGACGAGATCATGGGCCTGCGCCACAAGACACTCGCGGTCGAGGGCGTGCAGTTCCACCCCGAATCGATCCTGACCCAGCACGGCCACGACCTGCTGCGCAATTTCCTGGGCCAGCCGCTGAGGGTGGCAGCATGAACGGTCACGCCCGCGAGATCACCATCACGCCGCAGGAGGCGTTGCAGCGCACGATCGAGCACCGCGAGATCTTCCACGACGAGATGATCGCGCTGATGCGCCAGATCATGGGCGGCGAGGTGAGCCCGCTGATGACTGCGGCGATCATCACCGGCCTGCGCGTGAAGAAGGAAACGGTGGGCGAGATCACCGGCGCCGCGCGGGTGATGCGCGAGCTATCGGCGAAGGTGGACGTGCCGGCGCACCAGCACTTCGTCGACATCGTCGGCACCGGCGGCGACGGCGCCTCCAGCTTCAACATCTCCACCACGGCGATGTTCGTGGCGGCGGCGGCCGGTGCGCGCATCGCCAAGCACGGCGGGCGCAGCGTGTCGTCGAAGTCCGGCAGCGCTGACGTGCTGGAAGCGCTGGGCGCGGCGATCGAGCTGCCGCCGGCGCAGGTCGCGCAGTGCATGGCCGAGACCGGCATCGGCTTCATGTTCGCGCCGAACCACCACCCGGCGATGAAGGTGGTGGCGCCGGTGCGCAGGGAAATGGGCGTACGCACGCTGTTCAACATCCTCGGCCCGCTGACCAACCCGGCCGGTGCGCCGAACATCCTGATGGGCGTGTTCCATCCCGACCTGGTCGGCATCCAGGTGCGCGTGCTGCAGCAGCTTGGTGCACGCCATGCGCTGGTGGTGTGGGGCCGCGACGGTCTGGACGAGATCTCGCTGGGCGCCGCGACGCTGGTCGGCGAGTTGCGCGACGGCGTGGTGCGCGAGTATGAGGTGGAGCCGGAGGATTTCGGCCTGGCGATGGCATCCAGCCGCAACCTGCGGGTGGAGAATGCGGACGAGTCGAAGGGCATGCTGCTGGACGTGCTGCAGGGTCGTCATGGCGTGCAGCACGACATCGTCTGCCTGAACGCCGGCGCGGCGCTGTACACCGCCGATGTGGCCGCTTCGATCGGCGAAGGCATCGAGCTGGCTCGCGCCACGATTGCCAGCGGCGCGGCGCATGCGAAAATGCAGGTCTTCGTGGCAGCCACCCGGCGGCTTGCCCCTTCGCGGTAGCTGCACGCGGCGCCGGTATCCTTGTTGCGCACTGGACGCGCCCCACACCACCAGTGAGATGCCATGACTGACATCCTCAATCGCATTCTTGCGCGCAAGACGGAAGAGGTGGCCGAGCGCCGGACCCGGCTGCCGGAAACCGAGCTGGTCGCGCGCATCGCCGAGCTGCCCGGCACCCGCGGTTTCGCCGCGGCGATCGAGGCCAAGATTGACGCCGGCCTGCCGGCGGTGATCGCCGAGGTGAAGAAGGCCAGCCCGAGCAAGGGGCTGATCCGCACCGACTTCGACCCGGCCGCGATCGCCAGGAGCTACGCGGCGGCCGGCGCTGCCTGCCTGTCGGTGCTGACCGACAGCGATTTCTTCCAGGGCAGCGAGGCGTTCCTGCAGCAGGCGCGCGAGGCGTGCTCGCTGCCGGTGCTGCGCAAGGATTTCATCATCGACGCCTACCAGGTGTACGAGGCCCGCGCGATCGGCGCCGATTGCGTGCTGCTGATCGTCTCGGCGCTGGATGACGACGTGCTGCTGCAACTGTCGCTGCTGGCGGCGGAGCTCGACCTGGACGTGCTGTGCGAGGTGCACGACGAGGAGGAGCTGGAGCGCGCGCAGGCGCTGCCGGTGCCGTTGATCGGCGTGAACAACCGCAACCTGCGCAGCTTCGAGACCTCGCTGGAGACCTCGCTGGCCCTGCAGGGGCTGATCGAGTACGACCGCGTGCTGGTGGCCGAGTCCGGCATCCACACGCAAGAAGACGTGGCGCGCCTGCGCGAGGGCGGCATCCAGGCGTTCCTGGTCGGCGAGGCGTTCATGCGCGCCGAGGACCCGGGCAGCGAGCTCAAGCGGCTGTTCGCCCTGCCGTGACCGTGATGACCGAGGGGGAAAGGGTGGCCGCGTCGCCACGCGTGGTGCTGTTCGATTTCGACGGTGTGCTGATCCGCGGCGATACGTTCCGCCAGTTCGTGCGCGAGCGCTACCGGCGGTCGCCGTGGCGCTGCGCGCTGGCCCTGCTGTGTTCGCCGCTGTTGCTGGCGCAGCGCCCGTTCTCGCGGCGCCTGCCGCTGTACACGCTGGTGCGCATCGCCCTGCTGGGGCTGGGCGAGCAGCGCTACCGGGCGGCGGCGGACGCGTTCGCCGCGATGCTGGCGCGGCGGCCGAAGCAGTTCTGCCGCGATGGCCTGCAGGCGTTGCGTCGACACCAGCTGGCGGGGGACCGCGTGCTGGTGGTGACCGGTTGCGAGCACACTCTGGCCAGCGGGATCCTGCAGCAGCTCGGCCTGACCGGGCTGGAGGTGCTGGCCTCGCAGCTGCGGCCGGGTTGGCTGGGCATGCGCTTGCTGCGGCACAACGTGGGCCGCCGCAAGGTGCAGTCGCTGACCGAGTACGGCGTCGGCGGCTGGCAAGTCGCCTACGGCGATTCGATGCACGACGCGGCGATGCTGGCGCTGGCCGCCGAGGCGGTGCTGGTCAACGGCACGCCCAAGCTGTGCAAGAAGATCGAGAAGGCGCTGGGCCGCGCGGTCACCCGCGTCGAATGGTTCTAGCCGCTACAGCAGCGTCTGCGCCAGCTGGCCCAGGCTGATCAGCACGATCAGGCTGCCCACCGCGGCCATCACGGCCTGTTCGGGCAGGTGGCGCACCAGCCAGGCGGCGAACGGCGCGGCGACCACGCCGCCGGTAAGCAGGCCCAGCACGATCGGCCAGTGGCCGACGCCGACGTGCCAGACCAGGGTGGCGGAGACGCAGATCGTCACCACGAACTCGGCGGCGTTGACCGAACCGATCGTGCTGCGCACGCCGCCGCCGCGTGCGATCAGCGTGCTGGTGGCCAGCGGGCCCCAGCCGCCGCCGCCGATCGCGTCGAGCAGGCCGGCGAAGAAACCGAGCACGCCGCTGTGCTGGACCTGGTGGCGGGTCAGCCGCCGGCCGAACGCGCGCAGCAGCACCATCGTGCCCAAGATCAGCAGGTAGGCGTTGACCCAGGGCCGGATCGCCTCGCCCGGCACGCTGGCCAGGAAGGTCGCGCCGAGGATGCCGCCGATCGCGCCGGGAATGGCCAGCTGCCAGAACAGCCGCCAACGCACGTTGCCGAACCAGGCGTGCGATGCGCCGGAGACGCCGGTGGTGAATACCTCGGCGGTGTGCACGGTGGCGCTGGCCACCGCCGGTGGCAGGCCCAGCGCCAGTAGGATCGAGTTGGAAACCAGCCCGTAGGCCATGCCCAGCGCGCCATCGACCAGCTGGGCGAGCAGGCCGACACCGGCGAAGACGAAGAATTGCCCGTAGTCCAAGCGTTGTCTCGCAGCCGGTGGCGGAACGCCATCCTTGACCAGTCTCCGTAAAAAACCGGTTCAGACGGCGGATGGTCGAGCCTGCGTGGAATCAGCGCGTGCCGCGCACCACGATGGTCTTGCCGGAGACGTCGATCATGCGCTGTTCCTCCAGCTGCTTGAGCACGCGGCCGACCATCTCGCGCGAGCAACCGACGATGCGGCTCACTTCCTGGCGCGAGATGCGGATCTGGGTACCGTCCGGGTGGGTCATCGAGTCCGGCTCCTGGCACAGGTCCAGCAGGGTGCGCGAGATGCGGTTGGTGACGTCCATGAAGGCCATCCGGCTGACCTGGCGCGAGGTGCGCAGCAGGCGGTTGGTCAGCTGCGAGCCGATGGCGAACAGGATCTTCGGGCATTCCTCGCGCAGCGGGCCTTCCATCAGCTGGAACAGGCGCTCGTAGCTGACCTCGGCCATCTCGCACGGCGCGCGCGTGCGCACCATCGACTCGCGCTGCGCCTGCTCCACGAACAGGCCCATCTCGCCGATGAACTGGCCGCGGCTGATGTAGGCGAGGATCAGCTCGCGCCCCTGCTCGTCCTCGGTGCACACCGCCAGCGAGCCGTCGATCACGTAATACAAGGTGTTGGCCGGGTCGCCAGGGCGGATGATCGCGGTCTTGCCCGGGTAGCGCCGGCGGTGGCACAGCGCCAGGAAGCGCTCCATCGCGGCGGGGTCCGGGGCAAAGCCGAGCGGCGCCTGCGAACGTTCGAAGGCCTGTTGGAGCTGATACTTGAGTTGCGCCACGATCATCTCCTAACGGTGGTTGTCATTGAACAGCGGCAACCATTGCCACACGCCGTGCGTGTTCATGAACCATCCTTGCAAGCCAGCATTATGGCAAACCTGAGCGCTTGTCGCTGGTTCAATTTCTGTTCTTTTTGCCTCATACTTCGCGGTCTTCCGGATGCGGCGAGGCCGTCGCATGCGGTTCACAAGGGTCGTGCAGGCTGCGCGCCTGTACTTCACACCATATCGCGGGGACCCTTGTCGCTAACCCGCCTCTGCTGCTGGCCGAGTGTTCGGCCATGGAGAGCCGCCTGTGGTCAAGCCACTCCCCCGTCTGCGCCTGCAGGGTTTCAACAACCTGACCAAGGCGTTGAGCTTCAACATCTACGATATCTGCTACGCGGTGTCCGAGGACCAGCGCCAGCGCTACATCGAGTACATCGATGAGCAGTACGACGCCGACCGCCTGACCCAGATCCTCACCGACGTGGCCGAGATCATCGGCGCGAACATCCTCAACGTGGCCCGCCAGGACTACGACCCGCAGGGCGCCTCGGTGACCATCCTGATCTCCGAGGAGCCGGTGGTGGAGAAGCTCGGCCGCGACTCGATCGCGGGCGCGGTGGTGGCGCACATGGACAAGAGCCACATCACCGTCCACACCTACCCGGAAACGCATCCGCACAACGGCATCGCCACCTTCCGCGCCGACATCGACGTGGCCACCTGCGGCGTGATCTCGCCGCTGAAGGCGCTGAACTACCTGATCGACAGCTTCGAGTCGGACATCGTCATCGCCGACTACCGCGTGCGCGGCTTCACCCGCGACGTGAAGGGCAAGAAGCACTTCATCGACCACAAGATCAACTCGGTGCAGGACTACCTGGCCAAGCACATCCGCCAGAAGTACGAGATGTTCGACGTCAACGTGTACCAGGAGAACATGTTCCACACGAAGATGCACATCAAGGACTTCGACCTCGACACCTACCTGTTCGAGGCGCACGCCGACGACCTCTCGTTCAAGGACCGCCAGCGCATCGAGCAGCTACTGCGCCGCGAGATCGAGGAACTGTTCCACGGCCGCAACCTGATGTGACGAAAAACCCGCCGGAAGGCGGGTTTTTTTTGGAGTTTTCTGTCGGGATCCGGGTCGGAAACCGTGCCATGCGGCACCTGCTGTTCAGGCTCCGCCGAACAGCTGCTCGGCGCGCTGGAACAGCACCCAGCTCGTCGCGATGACCTTGTCGCCGCCCTGCGGGCGGTTGCCGCGGTGGGTGTGGGTGAACGAAGCCGGCGCCAGCAGCAGCGTGCCGGTGCGCGGAACGATCTTCCGCTGCTGATGGAGGAACTCGGTTTCCCCCTCGGTGAAACCGTCGTTGAGGTAGATCGTCCACAGCAGGTGCCGGTGCAGGGTGTCCGCGCGCCGGTCGCGCGGGTACAGCTCGCAATGCCAGTAGGGATAGCCGCCGCGCCCCGCGCTGTAACGCTGCAGGTTGATGGCGCCCGGCCGGAAGACCATTTCCGCCAGGGCCGACAGCGCGCCGTCGTCCATCGCGCGCAGGCGCTCGGGCGTCAGCCGGTGGCGCGTGCCGCCTGGGCCCGGGACCTCAAGCATCAGCGGTGCGACCAGTGCGTGCGGATAGCGGCGCAGGTACGCCAGCAGGCCGCGGAACACCGTCTGGTTGAGCAACGCTTCCGCGTCGTGCCAGTCGGCTTGTTCGCTGAGGGCCAGATCCTGGCTGTCCTTCAGTTCGGGCAGCACGCCGCTGCCGACCCGGCCCGGGCGGGTTTTTCCGCTGGCGGCAAAGCGCTCCACCAGCATCGCGCACTGCGCTGCAGTCAGCGCATCGCGGTACGTCTCGATAAAGTCAGCCGGGCCATCGGCGGCATCAGGGGCAGTGGGCATGCGGGGCACCGTTGGCATGCAGCGCTCGGAAAGAGCGGGAGGAGTGCAGGCACCCATCATGGCATGCTGCGGGTCGGTCTTGAATACGCCGTAGCGCGGCGCGCCGCGGATAGCTAGTCGAGCAAGCCGCGGCGCAGCGCATATCGCACCAGCTCGGCGGTATTGCGCACGGCGATCTTGGTCAGTACGCGGGTGCGGTGGTTTTCCGCCGTCTTGGTGCTGATCGACAGGCGGCGCGCGATCTCCTTGGTGGTCAGGCCCTCGGCAATCAGGCCGAACACTTCGCGTTCGCGCGCGGTGAGGAGTTCGTAGCGATCGTCCGGCAGGCGCTCGGGATGCTGCAACTGCTCCGCCAGCGCGCGCGAGGCGTGCGGCCCGAAATGCGCGCGCCCGGCGTGGACGTTGCGTACCGCGGCGAGCAATTCGGCCGCCGCGCTGTCCTTGACCAGGTAGCCGCTGGCGCCGACGCGAACGGCCTGCAGCACGTACTGGTCTTCCTGGTGCATGGTCAGCACCAGCACGCGCGTGTCCGGCAATTCCTGGGTCAGGCGCCGCACCAGCTCGATGCCGCTCAGGCGCGGCATCGACAGGTCGGTGATGACGATGTCCGGACGGGTGGCCAGTGCCTTGCCGACGGCCTCGACGCCGTCGGCTGCCTGCGCGATGACCTCGATGTCGCCGTCGCCCTGCAGGATGCCGACGAGGCTCTCGCGGACCAGGTTGTGATCGTCCACGAGCAGGACACGGATGGGCTTGGGCGGCATGCGGATACCGTGCCCGCCATCCCGGGTTGCGTCAAGCACAGGCCCGGCGGGCCCGGGTCAGCGATTGTCCAGCGGCACGACCGCGCGCAGACGGGTGCCGTGGCCGGAAGCGGAACGCAGCTCGAACTGGCCGTTGAACAATTGCAGGCGTTCACGGATGCCGCCCAGGCCGGTGCCGCCGGCAGCCTGTGCCTGCACCGGGTCGAAGCCGCAGCCGTCGTCGACGATCTGCAGCTGCATGCGGCCGCTGCGCTCGACCAGGTGCACCAGTACGCTGCGCGCGCCGGCATGCTTGACCACGTTGTTGAGCGCTTCCTGGGCGATGCGGAACAGCAGCGTCTGCAACTCTTCGTCAAGGGCGGGTATCGGTTCGATTTCCACGGTGATCGCCATGCCGGCCGCTTCGCCGAGGCTGCGCGCCAGCCAGCGCAGTGCCGGTTCAAGGCCGAGGTCGTCGAGGATCGGCGGGCGCAGCAGCCGCGAGAGCTGGCGGGTGTCATCGAGGGTGTCGGCGCACAATGCGATCGCCTCGTCGAGGCTGGCGCGCAGCGTCCCGAATTGCACCGGCAGCGCGTCGCCGATCTGTGCGAGCCGGTGCTTGAGCGCCGTCAGGTTCTGGCCGATGCCGTCGTGCAGGTCGCGCGCGAGGCGACGCCGCTCGTCCTCCTGCACGTGCAGCACCGAGCGGCCGAGGCGACGGAATTCGCGCTCGCTCGCTTCGAGCCGCTGCAGCAGGTGCTGGTAGCGCAAGTGGGCTTCGGCGGGAGGAGGCGGGGTGTCGTGGGTCATGGCATAGGGGCATCCGCTTCCGTGCGGCGGGCCGGCGCACTTCCTGCATCGTGCAATCGGTCGGGCAATGTGGCCTGGAAGGCGGCCCGCGCCGCCGCCGCGGCTTGCTCGGCAGCCGTCGCCCCGGCGCCGTCGCCGGCCAGCCGCTGGGCGCTGGCGCCCAAGGTGTGGATCTGTGGCGCTCCCAGCACCTCGCTGCCGCGCATCAGGTTGACCGCCTCGCGGTAGGCGCGTACTGCCGCCGTCGCATCGAGCGCGGCGAGCGCGCGTTGCATCGCCAGGGTCAGCCAGTCCAGCCGCAGCTCGGCATTGCCGAGCATGGCGGTCGCAGCATCCAGGCCGGTATCGGCGCGCGGGTCGAGGTGCGCGCGCAGCAGCGCTACCCGCAGTTGAAGTTCGCGTACCCCCGACGCCTCGGCCAATGGCTGCGCGTCGTCCAGGGCTGCAGCCGCGCTTCTCGGGTCGCCCGCATGCACGGCCAGCTGCGCACGCACGATCTCGACCCCCGCACGCTGTTCGCGCGAGGTGCCGGGGCCGGTACCTTCGAGCGCCTTGAGTTCGCCCCGTGCCATGGCCTCGGCGCCCGCGGCGAGCAAGGCCTGCACGCGCAACAGGCGGGTGTCGGCTTCGCCGCGCCGATCGCCGCGCTGGCTGAACAGGGCGATGGCCTTGTCGGCCTGGGCGAGCGAGCCGGCCACGTCGCCCTGCATCAACGCGAGCTTGGCCAGATTGCGCCGGCTCACGGCCGCCTCTTCGGGCATCTGCTGCTTTTCGGCTTCAGCCAGCGCGCCTTCCTGCAGCTTGCGCGCCTCTGGCCAGCGGCCGCGCGCCGCCGCCAGCAGCCCCAGGTTCTGCCCGGTGCGGATGCGGCCGGTGTCGCCGAGGCCGGCCTCGCTTTCCGCGGTACGTTGCCAGTAGCTCTGCGCGTCGTCGTAGCGGCCGAGCTGGAAGTTGGCGAAGCCGATGTCGTTGAGTGCCTGGGCCAGTCCATGCGCATCGCCGACCTGCTGCCAGCCCTGCAACGCACGACGGTAGGCGTCGAGTGCTGCATGGTAGTCGCCGCGTTCCTCGGCAAGCACGCCCAGTTCGTTGTCCACGGCAGCCAACCCTTCGCGGTCGTCGAGCTCGACCGTCAGCGCGCGGGCCTGCGCGAGTGCGCTGCCGGCTTCGTCGAAGGCTCCGCGCAGGCTCAGCACGTTGGCCAGATTGCGCAGGCTGGTGGCCACGCCGCGACGGTTGCCGACGTCGCGCTGCAGCGCCGCCGCCTTGCGGTATTGCTCCTCGGCATTGGCGGTCTGGCCGAGGCGGCCATAGCCGATGCCGAGCGCGTTGGTCGTTTCCGCTACCCCGTAGAGGTTGCGGCCACGCTTGTACAGCACCAGCGCGCGCACCAGGTAATCGTCGACGGCGCGTCTCGCCTCACCCTGCAGGATCGAGAACTTGCCCAGCTCGAACCAGGCGCGCGGATCGTCGCTGTCGCGGGCAGTAAGTTGCGACAGCCTGGCAATGGCGGCGCGAAAATCGCCGCCGCCGCCCTGGGCTCGCGCCAGTTGCAGATCGGCCAGGGTGTCGTCGGGCGTTTCGGCCAGTTGCGCACGCCATTGCGTGATCGCAGCCGGAACGTCGCCGTCGGACAGCGCGCGTTCTGCGGCGAACACGCGCTGCAGCCGGGCAGGCCCGGCGTTGGCCGCGCGCTGCCCGTGTTCGATCGCCTCCAGCGCCACATCGCGCTCGCCGATCGCCTGCGCCAGGCGGAGCTGGGTGCGCCACAGCTCGGGGTCGTCGCGTTCATGCCGGGTGAGGGCGCGCAAATCCGTCAGTGCGGCGGGGATGTCGTTTTTCTCACGCGCCTGCAGAACCGCGCCGAAGGTATCCAGCGTCGCTATGGCGGTGGGTAGTTTCAGCTCCGATGCGGGCGCAGGTGCGCCGAGCGCCTTGGCCAGGGCCGGCTCGGTGAGCCAGGCGTGCAGGGCGCCAACCGTATCCGCGGCCAGCGGACCGTCCACGGTTTGCGGTACGCCGTCGTCCCCGCGCAGCTCGGCGTGCACGTACCAGTGACCGTCGCGCTGGCGCAGATCCGGGGACAGGGTGCGGTCGGCCACGGCAAGGCGGCGCAGCGTGGCGGGGTCGGGGGCGCTGCCGGCGGCGTCCAGCTGGCGCAGCGCCTGGAGGGTCCGGTCGGCATCGACGCTGGCGACGCCGGGCAGTGCGAACAGGGTTGCGCGAAGGTAGGCGTCCAGCGCGGTCACGCGCGGCGCCGGCAGCGCCGCGCCGCGCAACGGCAACACCAGCACCCGGTGGAGCGGCGGCGCGGCGGCGATGCCGGCCGCCTTGTCGTGCGGCATCCACCACAGCGTGCCGGCGACACCGATCGTGGTCAGCAAGGCCGCCGTGGCGAGCCAGGCGCGACGATGCGCGCGCAGGTCGGGCGGCATCGCGCGGCGGTCGATGGCCTCGATCACGGCGGCCGCATCCGGCAATCGGTGCGCCGGGCGCGGTCGCAGCAGCTGTTCGATCAGCCGGGCGACCCAGGTCGGCACGTCGGGGCGTTCGCGGGTGACCGGCGACGGGGTACGGACCAGTCGCTGGGCGATCGCCTCGGCGGCGGTGGCGCCCTGGAACGCAGGCGTGCCCGTCAGCATCTCGCGCAGGATCAGGCCCAGCGCATACAGGTCGCTGCGCGTGTCCACCGGATCACCACGGGCCTGTTCCGGGGAGAGATAGTCGGGAGTGCCGATCACCGCGCCCGTACCGGCCAGGGTAAGGCCGCTGCTGGCGAGCGAACGGGCCACGCCGAAGTCGCTGATGTACGCGTTGCCCTCGCGATCGATGAGCACGTTGGCCGGTTTCAGATCGCGATGCACCACCTGCCGGGCATGCGCAGCCTGCAGGCCGAGAGCGATCTGCCGCGTGATCCGCAGCGCGTCCTCCAGCGGCAGCGCGCCACGGTCGATGCGCCGGTCCAGCCCTTCGCCGTCGACGTAGTCCATGCTGATCAGCCAGTGGCCATCGTGCTGGGCGAGGTCGTGGATGCGCACCACCTGCGGGCTGGAAACCTGGCGCGCGAGCAACAGCTCCTGGCGGAATCGTTCGAACGCATCCGGCCGCGCCGCCAACTCGGGCCGCAACAGCTTGAGCGCGACCGGCACGTCCAGCGCGGTGTCATGGGCGCGGTAGACCACGCCCATGCCGCCCACCCCGAGCAGCGCCTCGATGCGAAAACGCCCGGCAAGCATGGTGCCGGGCGCCAGGTTCATGTGCGCATAGATGCCAGTGGCGGTCGGCTCGCTCGTCATGTCTCCAGCATTCTCTCGCCGAGGATGCTGTTCCAGTCGAGCGGCGTGGGCGGGACCATGGCCAGGTCCTCGCGCGCGCGATGCGCGATGAGCCACAGCGCGGTGCGCTCGGCAAATGCCTCCAGCAGTTCCAGGTCGAGCGTGGTCAGCGGTGGCCCTGCTTCGCGGCGGTCGGCGTAGATCGCGCCCAGCACCCGGTCGCCGTCCAGCAGCGGCAGGCAGACCAGCGTACGCAAGCCGCCCTGCACGACCGAAGCGCAGGCGCCGGGCCACGCATCGCCGCCGATGTCGTTGAAGACGACCGCGCGGCGTTGCTCGATGGCACGGGTGACTGCGCTGAGGCTGCCGGCGAATTCGCGACCGATCATCTGCGACGGTTCCAGCGCGAGCGCGGCGAGGACGCGGTGGCGGCCGTGCGTGTCGACCAGCAGGAAGCCCCGGCTGCAGCCGGCGAGTTCGGCCACCGCACGCAGGCTGGCGTCGGGCAGCGACTGGCCGGAGGCGGCATCATCGGTGCTGTCGTTGCGGGCGATCGCGTCCAGGTGGGCGGTGCATGCGGTAGCCGTGAGGCGGCGTTCGCTGCGACGTTTGGCGTCCGCTTCCGCCGCGGCGCCGTCGAGCAGCGCGAACTCGCAGTGGACGTCGCCGAAGCGCAGCCAGCAGGACGTGTCGATCACCGCGGAGTCGATCCGGGCGCCTTCGACGAAGCTGCCGTTCTTGCTGTGCAGGTCGGCCAGCTGCCAGCGTCCGTCGCTGGCGAAAAGTTCGGCGTGCATGCGCGATATCGATGGGTGTTCCAGCCGCAGACCGCTGTCGTCGGCACGACCGATCCGCAACCGGTCACCCGGGCCGAGGGGGCGGGTGAGGGCGGCGTGATCTGGGACGAATGCGGTCAGCCGTGCCTGCATGCGGCGATATTAGCGCACGGCATTCGCGTGCACAGGCGACCGCACAAGGCCCGGCGAAGCCCATGCGCCGTCCAGACCCACGTTCGCGCTGGCGAACCCTTCAGCGACCGAAATCGCGCTGGTAGCCGATACTGAAGGCCAGCGTGGAGGTGGCGGCCAGCAGTTCGCCGGCCTGGTTGTCGGTATCCCGGGTGGCCCGCCATTGCGAGGGAATCGCCGTGCCGGCCCGGCTCGCCACGCGTGCGCGCAGCTGATCGAGCGAGTTCAGGGCGTCGCCGAACTGCCCCTGGTTGACGGCGCTCTGCGCCGCGTCCGCGCTCATCTGCAGCGGTCCGCGTTCGGACAGCGGCAGCGCCGCGATCAGCGACTGCAGCCGGTCGAACTTGTCGGCCACCACCTCGCTGCTGGGGCGAGCATCGGTCAGCACCAGGAACTGCGAGAAACCTCCGGTGGTGCCGCGTGCGCGCACGCTGCCGGGCGCAATCTCATCGGTGATGTCGCGGAAACTTCCGTTCAGCGGTGCCTTGAACAGGCGCAGCTGGCTTCCGGCCGCGTAGGTGAGCGCATGGGTATGCACCTCGACGCGCACGGTGCGCTGAAAGCTGAGCCCACCCAGTGCCGGCGGCTCGATCGTGACCATCAGCGGAAACGAGGGATCGAGCCGGTTCAGGCCCGCATTGGGCAGCCGCGCCAGCAGCGCCGGACTGGACAGGTCCACCAGTTGCGCACTCACGCCGAGACTGTCGGGACTCAAGCCCAGGCTGTCGTCGAAAGTCAGGATCACTTCGGCCAGCGTCTGCTGGGTCGGCAGGTCGACCCGCGCCGTCGCTACGTTGCCGGCGACCGCGACGGTGACCGGCAGGTTCTGCACCAAGGCCAGCGGGGCGCACAGGCAAAGGGCCAAGCCAAACACCAGCTTGGCTGCAAGGGCGGATTTCGGCATGGCGGGCCTCCTGAATGCGGCGCCGGTGACGGCAGGCGCTCGAAAAATCGTGCGGACGCCTGAACCTAGCCGATCCGGTCCGCTGGCGCCAATAGGGGAGTTCACTCAGTACGCGCGCGTCTGGCGCTCCGAGTGCATGGCTGCGGGGATGCCAATGACAGGGCGGCGTGAGTGATTTCCCCTGTGGCGGATGGGTGCAATCCCGGATGGAGAAGCCGCCATGCCGGCCGGGATACTCCAAAAAGCGCCCCATCCCGGCGGGCGAATTTCCGGAGCCATCACCATGTCGTCCAGGTTTGTTCCAAACGTCAAACGCAGGACCTTCCGCCTCTGTGCCGTGGCGGCAGGCCTGCTGGCCAGCGGCGTTGCGCTGGCCGATGCCCAGCTTGATCCGCAGCTGCTGACGAAGATGGGCGTTGCCGCCCCCACGGACCAGTTGCAGGTCGTCATCAGTTACCAGCAGTCCGGCCCGGTCACCGCCGAGCAGGTTGCCGCGCTCCAGGCGCTTGGCATCGACAGGGGCGTGACCATGCGCACGCTGCCGATCGCCGGCGCGTTGGCCACCCCTGGCGAGATCCGCGCGCTGGCCACGCGCAGCGACGTGGTTTCGATCTATTTCAACGCCCCGCTGCAGTACCTCAACAGTGAGGCGCGCAAGATCTCCGGCGCCGCGCGCACGGTGGAGAACCCGGCCGACTACCACCGCGCGATCCCGTTCAGCGGCAAGGGCGTGAGCGTGGTCGTCAACGATTCCGGCGTCGACGGCACCCACATGGACCTGCAGTACGGCCCGCACCTGGTGCAGAACACGCAGGGCGTGACCAACCTCGCCTCGTTCGATTCGATGCTGCCGATCACCTATGTCGAGGGCGTGCCCAACACCGACTGGGGCTCGGGCCATGGCACCCATTGCGCCGGCACCATCGGCGGCACCGGCGCCCGCTCGAACGGCCTGTATCGCGGCGTGGCGCCGGGGGCCGACCTGGTCGGCTACGGCTCCGGCGCCGTGCTGCTCATCCTCGACGCGGTCGGTGGCCTCGACTACGCCGCGACCAACCAGTTCAGCTTCCGCAACCCGATCCGGGTGACCAGCAATTCCTGGGGCAGCTCGGGCAAGTTTGATCCACTGAATCCGGTCAACATCGCCAGCTACGAACTTTACAAGCGCGGCATCGTCAGCGTGTTCGCCGCAGGCAACGACGGCCCGGGCGAAGACACTCACAATCCCTACGCCCAGGCGCCATGGGTGATCTCGGTGGGCGCCGGCGAGAAGAACGGCGTGCTCACCGGGTTCTCCTCGCGCGGCAAGCGCGGCGAGTCCGGTACCTTCAAGATGCCGGACGGCGTGCAGTGGACCTATATCAACCAGCCGACCATCGTGGCGCCTGGCGTGGACATCGTCTCCACCCGCGACAGCACGGGCACGCTGCCGGCACTCGCGGCTGAAAAGGACGCGGCGACGCTTGCGCCGGCCGAACTGCCGTTCTACACCGTGATGAGCGGCACCTCGATGGCCACGCCGCACGTGGCGGGCATCGTCGCGCTGATGCTCGAGGCCAACCCGAACCTGACCCCGGCGAATGTCCGCGACATCGTCACGCGCACCGCCACCAACATGACCGGACGGCTGCCGTGGGAGGCGGGCGCCGGCCACATCAACGCCTACACCGCGGTGGCCGAGGCCGCCGGCGTGCGCGGTGGCTTCGGTGCGACCGTAAACGCGCTGAACAGCTTCAACAGCAGCGAGGTGCTGGTCGCGGGGCCGCCGCCGGTACCGTTCTCGGTGAACTTCGCGCCGATCGGGCCGGTGGGCGAGCAGTCCTTCACGGTCGGGCCGGAGACGGCCTGGGTGAGCGCGCGCGCCACCATCGACGCCAACACCCTCGCGCTGGTGCTGATCGATCCGGACGGCGTGCGCTACGGCTCGTCGATCGCGCTGCCGGTGCTCGGCGACACGGTGACCACCGGCGCGCCGGCCAAGCCGGGCGTGTGGCGCGTCACCGTGCGCGGCATCGGTTCGGTTTCCGGCGTCGCCCTCGATCCGGCCAAGGTCACCAACGGCTATGCGGCGCCCGGCACGGTGAACGGCGAGATCGGCTTCCTCAACAGCGGCGGTTACACCGGACTCGGCGACATCGCCAACCATCCGGCCAAGTCGGCGATCCAGTTCGCCGTGGCCAACCGCCTCGTCGACGGTTACCCGAATGGGCAGTTCCGTCCCGACCAGTTCCTCAAGCGCGGCGAGCTGGCGCAATACCTGCTGATGGGCACCAGCGTGCGCCAGTACCTGCCGTTCTCCGGCCAGCGCAGCTTTACCGATGTCGGTACCAGCGACAGCGTGTATCCGTTTGCCGAGTCGGCCGTCGCCAGCGGGGGCGCCTTGCGCGATCTGAGCAACAAGCAGGACGGCGTGATGACGCTGCAGCCGAACGCCACGTTCCGGCCGAACGACAGTGTCAGTCGGCTCGGTCTCGCCTATTCCCTGGTGCAAAGCCTGGCGTTGCAGAACGAGGCGCGTTCGTTCACTGGCGACCTCACCGCGTTCTACGACGGACGGCGCATCCCGCTCGACGATGCGGCCTCGATTCCGGCCAACCTGCGCGGTTACGTGCAGCTGGCGCTGGATCGCGGCGTCATCAATGCGCGCTTCGCGGTGGTCCAGGGTCCGTATGACCTGCAGCCGACCCTGCATGCCTATTTCGATCCGGGCCTTTCTGTCACCCGCGCGGCCTATGCCGTCGCCGCCGGTCGCTATCTCTCGCTTTACCAAAGCGGCAAGTAGGCCGGAGAGTCCGCGAAGCGTTTTGGATCTGCCATGCGGCCCGGCTCCCCGGGCCGCATTTTTTGTGGCGCTGGCTCGTGCCCCGCGGGAACCCGGACCTATACGCGGTAGGCCACCGCTTTCATCACCAGCGAGCTGAACCGCATCAACGTCGGCAGCGGGGCAGGCAGGTCAACGCCTCCTCGCTGCTGCGCGGCCTGCGCGTGGCGGATCTCGTCCGACTGCATCTGGGTCAACACCGCGCGCGAGCGCTGGTCCTGCGCGGGTAGCTTTTCCAGGTGCTCGGCCAGGTGGGCTTCCACCTGGCGCTCGGTTTCCACTACGAAGCCGAGGCTGAGCGGGTCGCCGGCCAGTGCGGCGGCGGCGCCGATCGCGTAGCTGCCGGCGTACCACAGCGGGTTGAGCAGGCTGGGGCGGCTGTCCAGTTGCTTGAGCCGCTCGGCACACCAGGCCAGGTGGTCGGTTTCCTCGACGGCGGCATGCAGCAGGTGCTGGCGGTTGTCGGCGTTGCGCGCCAGCGCAGCCTGGCCGAGGTACAGCGCCTGCGCGCAGACCTCGCCGGTATGGTTGACGCGCATCAGGCCGGCGGCGTGTCGGCGCTCGGCATCGTCGAGCGCGGCCTCGGCGAGGCCGGTGGCGGGCGAGCGGCGGTGCGCCGCGGGCGTGCCGGCGATCGCTTCCAGCGCGCGTTCGCAGCCGGCAAGCAGGCGGTCGAGGTGGCTCAGCGTGCGTATGTCCATAGGATTTCCAGCAGTGGTTCGGACCCGAGGCCGGTGGATGCCTCGCCGCCACCGTCTGCGGCAGGTGGCCCGCATGGTGGGGGCTTTTCAAGCGGTCCGGTGGTCATGCTATCATTGCCAGCTCACAGCTCGCCGGCCGGTGGGCTTGCGCCGTGGATGACGGCTCCGCTATCATCTCGCGCCTTTGTTCCACCGAAGCATGCTTCCTGAATCATGCGTACCGCCTCACGGCGGCAGACAGGTATTCTGAAATGAAAACGTTTAGCGCCAATGCCGACAACGTCAAGCGCGACTGGTTCGTGGTCGATGCCACGGACAAGACGCTCGGTCGCCTATCGACCGAAATTGCCCGTCGTCTGCGCGGCAAGCACAAGCCGGAATACACCCCGCACTGCGACACCGGCGATTATATCGTGGTGATCAACGCGCAGAAGGTGGCGGTCACCGGCGCCAAGCTGGACGACAAGATGTACCACCGCTTCACCGGCTACGTCGGCAACCTGAAGACCACCAGCCTGAAGGACCTGCTGGCCACCTACCCGGAGCGCGTGATCGAGATCGCCGTCAAGGGCATGCTGCCGAAGAACCCGCTGGGCCGCGAGATGTACCGCAAGCTCAAGGTCTACGGCGGTGCCGAGCACCCGCATACCGCACAGCAGCCGCAGGCGCTGGAGATTTAAGGAAATGAGCATGGCAACCCAGCAGAATTACGGCACCGGCCGCCGCAAGACCTCCGCCGCCCGCGTGTTCCTGCGCAAGGGCAAGGGCGCAATCGAAGTCAACGGCAAGTCGCTCGAACAGTTCTTCGGCCGCGAGACCTCGCGCATGATCGTGCGCCAGCCGCTCGAGCTGACCCAGAACACCGACAAGTTCGACATCAAGGTGACGGTTGCCGGCGGCGGCATCACCGGCCAGGCCGGCGCGATCCGTCTGGGCATCGCCCGTGCGCTGATCGAATACGACGAAAGCCTGAAGTCGCCGCTGCGCAAGGCCGGCTTCGTGACCCGCGACGCCCGCGAGGTCGAGCGCAAGAAGGTCGGTCTGCACAAGGCACGTCGCGCCACGCAGTTCTCGAAGCGCTAAGCCAAGTTCCATAGCCCCGTCGCCAAGCGGTAAGGCACCTGACTCTGACTCAGGCATTCGGTGGTTCGAATCCATCCGGGGCTGCCAAATCCAGATGCCATCACGCGCCAGCATGCATGGCGCCGAATCGGAAGCCCGCCTCTTGGCGGGCTTCTTCGTTGTGGCGACCCGGGTGCGGCGAACCGCATGAATCCGCAGGAAATTTCGCCGCCATTCTGGCGTCCCGCCTCTTCGGTTACGCATCGCGGCAGCGTAAAATTTCCAATTTCCTCCATGGTCACCCCATGACGCGAGCCACCGACACCCCCGTGGCGCACACCGACGTGCGCACGGTAGGCAGCACCGATGCGCTGCCGATTGCCCCGGCCCTCGGCCTTTCGCTGGACGCGGCGCGGATGCCGCGCAAATCAACCCTGGTCACCCGCCGCATCCTGCTGATCAGCGTGCTGGCGGTGATCCTGGGCGTGCTGGCGGCGTATATCGCGCAGTTGCTGATGCTCACCATCAACCTGATCACCGACCTGTGCTTCTACGGCCGGGTGTCGGACGTGATCGGCCCGCATGCGCGCGGCGGCTCGTTCGTACTGTCGCCGGCGGGCAACCAGCTGGGCGCCTGGGTCATCCTGGTTCCGGTCATTGGCGGTCTGCTGGCGGGCATCATGGCGCGCTGGGGCTCGCGCGCGATCCAGGGCCACGGCATTCCCGAGGCGATGGAGCAGATCCTCACCAACGAGTCGAACATCCCGGCGCGGATCACCTGGCTGAAGCCGCTGTCCTCGGCCTTCGCCATCGGCACCGGCGGTCCGTTCGGCGCCGAGGGTCCGATCATCTCCACCGGCGGCGCGATGGGTTCGTTGATCGGGCAGCTGCTGCGGGTCACCGCGAACGAGCGCAAGGTGCTGCTGGCCGCCGGCGCGGCGGCCGGCATGGCGGCGGTGTTCGGTGCGCCGGTGGCCTCGCTGGTGCTGGCAGTGGAACTGCTGCTGTTCGAACTGCGCCCGCGTTCGCTGATCCCGGTGGCGCTGGCGGCGGTGACTGCGGTCGGCGTGCGTTACGCGACCTACGGCGCGGAGCCGGTATTCCCCATGCCCGTGGTGCCGCAGCCGGGCGGCTGGGCGCTGATCGGCTTCGTCCTGATCGGCGGCCTGGTTGGCTATGCCTCGGTGTGGGTGACCAAGGCGGTGTACGGCGTCGAGGACCTGTTCGAGAAGCTGCCGATCCACTGGATGTGGTGGCCGGCGCTGGGCGCGCTCGTGGCTGGCGTGGTCGGCTGGATCGAGCCGCGCACCCTGGGCGTGGGCTACGACAACATCGACGCGCTGGTGCAGGGCCACTTCGGCCTTGCCATGCTGCTCAGCTTCGGCGCGCTGAAGTTCATCTCCTGGGTGATCGCGCTGGGCAGCGGCACGTCCGGCGGCACGCTAGCGCCGTTGTTCATGATCGGCGGTTCGCTGGGGGCGGTGATCGGCATCGGCCTGGATCATGTCCTGCCGGCTTTGGCCATCGACCCACGTATCGCAGCGCTGGTGGGCATGGCGGCCATCTTCGCCGGCTCCTCGCGCGCGCTGCTGACGGCGGTGGTGTTTGCCTTCGAGACCACGCACCAGCCGGCCTGCCTGCTGCCGCTGCTGGGCGGCTGCACTGCGGCCTACCTGATCTCCGCGCTGATCATGCGCAACACCATCATGACCGAGAAAATCGCCCGCCGCGGCGTGCGCGTGCCCTCCGAGTACGCGGCGGATTACCTCGAACAGGTGGCGGTGGGCGACGTGTGTTCACGCGAGGTGGTGACGCTCAGGACCAGCCAGACTCTGGCCGAGGTGCGCCCCTGGCTCAACGACGGCGCGCCGGAGACGCGCCACCAGGGTTTCCCGGTAGTGGACGAGAGCGGCCGGGTGTACGGCGTGCTGACCAGGCGCACCCTGCTCGATCCGCAGTGGCACTACACCCAGACCCTCGGCGAGCTGGTGACGCGCGAGCCCATCGCGGTCAACGAGAACCACTCGCTGCGCGAGGCGGCCGACCACATGGTGGCCGAGAAGGTGGGGCGGCTGATCGTGGTGGGCAAGGACGACTCGCGCAGGCTGGTGGGCATCCTCACCCGCGGCGACATCCTTGCTGCCCATGCGCGGCGCCTGCGCGAGGCGCGCGAGTCCTCGCGCCACCTGCGTTTCCGCGACGGCCTGAAACCACGCCAGGCTGCCGGCGACCTGATGGAAGGCTACGGGCACGCCCGCGGTTCGAAGAAGCGCTGAGGCAGACAGAGGCGGCGGCCCGCTGCGCCGGGCCGCCCACGCCTCACATCTCGCGGTCGCCGATCAGCACCACGTCCGCCGGCCTCCGCGCGAACAGGCCGACCGTGACGATGCCGGGCAGCTGGTTCAGCTCGCTCTCCAGCGCGGCCGGGTCGACGATCTGCCAGCCGTGCACGTCGATGATCCAGTTGCCGTTGTCGGTGGTGACGCCGTCGCGCCACACCGGCTGGCCACCGCGCTTGACGATCTCGCGGCCGATCAGGCTGCGCGCCATCGGGATCACCTCGATCGGCACCGGGAACTTGCCGAGCAGCTCGACCCGCTTGCTGGAGTCGATGATGCAGACGAACTTCTCGCTGGCCGCCGCGACGATCTTCTCGCGGGTCAGCGCGGCGCCGCCGCCCTTGATCAGCCGCTTGTACGGATCGCACTCGTCGGCGCCGTCGACGTAGAGCGTCAACGGGCCGGTGGCGTTGAGATCGAGCACCGGAATGCCCAGCTTCTTCAGCTGCGCGGTGGACTGCTCCGAGCTGGACACGGCGCCCTGGATGCGCTGCTTCAGGTCGGCCAGCGCGTCGATGAAGAACGCCACGGTGGAGCCGGTGCCGACGCCGACGATGGCGCCATCCTCGACGTAGCGGATCGCGGCTTCGCCGGCCAGGCGTTTTTCGTTGGCATTGCTCATGGATGGGGTCCGGTGAAAGAGGGTCGGGCAGCGCTCATTCCAGCGCGAGGATGTATTTCCAGTGCGCGGCATCGACCGGCATCACCGACAGCCGGTTGCCCTTGCGCAACAGCGGCATGTCGGCCAGCGCGTCGTGGCCCTTCAGTTCGTCCAGGCTGATCGTGCGCTTGAGCTTCTTCACGAACTTCACGTCGACCAGCATCCAGCGCGGGTTGTCGCGCGAGCTGCCGGGGTCGAAGTATTTGCTCTTGGGGTCGAACTGGCTGGGGTCGGGGTAAGCGTCGGTGGCGACCTCGGCGATGCCGACGATGCCGGGCACGGCGCAGTTGGAGTGGTAGAAAAACACCTTGTCGCCGGGGCGCATGTCGTCGCGCATGTAGTTGCGCGCCTGGTAGTTGCGCACGCCGTCCCAGGCTTCGCGCTTCTTGCGCTTGAGGTCGTCGATCGAGAACGCGTCCGGTTCGGACTTCATCAGCCAGTGGTTCACGCGGCGGTCTCCGGGTGGGGGGCTGGCGCGTGGCAGTCGATAAGTTCGCGCTCGGTGGCGACGAAATCGAGCGGAACGTCCCATTCCGCCTCTTCGATCGCGGGCAGTTCCTGGAACGCGTAGGCGATGCCGACCAGCAGCGGTTCGGTCGGGCGTACCTGCTCGTTGAGGAAGGCGAAGCTGCGGTCGTAGTAGCCGCCGCCGTGGCCGAGCCGGTGGCCGTGGCGATCGAAGCCGAGCAGCGGCACCAGTATCAGGTCGAGCTGGAACGGCTCCAGCAGTTCACCCGGCGCGACCGGCTCGGGTATGCCGTAGCGGTTCGGCTGCACCTCGTCGCCGGCTTGCCAGGGCGCGAAGCGCAGCTGTCGGCCCGCCGTGATCACCGGCAGCAGGAACTGCTGGCCGCGGCCGGCCAGCGGCGCGATCGCCAGATTCAGCGGCAGCTCGCCGTGGCTGGCCCAGTAGCCGGCCACGCGGGTATCGGTGAGGTATTCGGGCAGCTGCTCAAGGCTGCGACGCAGGCCCTGGGCAGCGGCGATGCGCTCGGTCGGCGGCAGGGCGCGACGCTGGTCGGCCAGGCGTTGGCGAAGCTCGCGTCGTCGGGCGAGGGCGTCCACGGTGCGCGCAACTCCGTCGTGGTGCGCCCCGTTCGTCGCTGGACGAACGGGGCGGGGGAATGAGTGGCGTCAACCGCGATGCCGCTGCCCGCCGAACGACCTTGATCCACGATGGATCAGGTGGGAGAGCTACATGGCCTCAAGGCTTTCCGCACGTGGCGGACATGCACAACAGCCGATGTGAAGCCGACCCGGGGCCGTATTTAGGAACAAGGCAAATGTAACGGCGTGCTGGCGCACATCGCAGAAAACGCCGGGGCCGATTTTAGGCGCTTGTTCCGGAATGTGCCACTGCCGGCGAGCGTGCGGACCGCTGTTCAGCGCCGCAGCGGTTCGCCGTCGAGCGCGGCATCGAGCTTGCTTCGCAGCGTGGCGAGGCCGTCGCTGAGGCGGCGCTCCTGGTTGTCGTGCTGCTTGCGCAGGCTGAGGAATTCGTGCGCCACGCTGATCGCGGTAAGCACGGCCAGCCGCTCGAAGCTCGGCGCCTTGGCGTTGGCGCGCAGTTCGCGCATCTTGCGGTCGAGGAAGCCGGCGGCCTCGAGCAGGCCCTCGCGCTCTTCCGGCGCGCAGGCGATCAGGAATTCGCGGTCGATCAGTCGCAGTGCGACCGGTTCACTGCTGCTGGACATGGGCACGCTCAACCGTTGTTCTCTAGCGATTTGAGCCGCTGGATCATCGCCTCGACGCGGCTGCGGGCCTGCTCGTTGCGCGCCAGCAGGCCGGCGCGCTCGCCGGACAACTGTTCCTGGCTCTGGCGCAGGCTGCGGTTCTCCTCGGTGAGGCGACGCACCGTATCGAGCAGCCGGTCAAGCTGCCGGGCCAAGGCGGCCAGCTCTTGATGGACCGGATCGGTCTGGACGGGTTCGGGCGTGCTCATGTCCAAAACTATAACAGGACGCCGGCGGAAAACAGCCGGCTCGGTGGCGGTGCCGGGCTGCATTAGACTGGCGGCCATTTCCTGCAGGAGCATCGCCATGGCGGCACCCGAATTCGTGGGCCACGACGAGATCGACGCGCTGGTCGGGCGTCTGCGCCTGGGCACCACGGGCAGCGAGCTGCATGGCTCGCTGAGCGGCTACCTGGCCGGCGGCGGCTCGTTGCGCGGCAGCCCGGTGCTGGCCGCGCTGCAACTGGATGGCGAGGTCGCCGACGTCGGCGCGCAGGACCTGGCCCTGCTCGACCGGCTGGCCCGGCAGAGCGAAGCCGAATTGGCCGATGCCGAGCTGGGCTTCGAGCCGCTGCTGCCGGAAGACGACCGCCCGCTGGCCGAACGCGCCGAGGCGATGGTCGACTGGTGCCGCGGTTTCCTGGGCGGTTTCGGTCTGGCTGGCGCCGCGGCGCACGCGCAGCTGTCGGAGGAGGCGCAGGAGGTGTTGCGCGATCTCGGCACGGTGGCCGCCTCGTCGTTCGATTTCGGCGATGAAGACGAGGACGAGGACGCGCTGGTCGAGGTGCAGGAGTTCGTGCGCGTCGCGGCGATGTTGCTGTACGCCGAATGCGCGGCGCCCGACCCGTCGTCCAGCGGCCGCGTGCATTGATCCCTGATGCCTCGAAACTGGCTGCGCTGGCGATCGGCGCAGAGGAGTTCGCGCGACGGCGCCGCCAGCTGATGCAGATGGCCGGCGAGGATGCGGTGGTGCTGGTCGCCGCCGCGCCCGAACGCATGCGCAACGCCGACGCGGCGTGGCCGTACCGGCAGGATTCGGACTTCCATTACCTGGCGGGTTTCCCCGAGGCCGACGCCATGCTGGCACTGCTGCCGGGGCGCCGGCACGGCGAGGCGGTGCTGTTCTGCCGCGAGCATGATCCGGCGCGCGAGCGCTGGCACGGCCCGTCGATCGGCACCGAGCGGGCGGTGGCCGACTTCGGGCTGGACGACGCCTTCCCGATCGAGGACATCGACGACATCCTGCCCGGCATGATCGAAGGGCGCAGCCGCGTGTACTGCCACTTCGGCCGCGAGCCGGATTTCGACGCGCACCTGCTCGGCTGGATGCGCCGCCTGCGCCAGCTGCGCGGCGGCGGCGTGGTGCCGAAGGAGTTCGTGGCGCTCGGCCACCTGCTGCACGACCTGCGCCTGTACAAGTCGCGCGCCGAGCTGAAGCTGATGCGCACGTCCGCCGCGGTCGCCGCGGACGCGCACCTGGCCGGCATGCAGGCCGCCACGCCGGGCCGCCACGAGTACGAGGTGGAGGCCGAGCTGCTGCGGGTGGTGCGCAGCCGCGGCGCGGTGGCGGCGTTCCCGCCGATCGTCGCCGGCGGCGCGAACGCCTGCGTGATGCATTACCAGAGCAACCGCGCGCCGCTGCGTGCCGGCGAACTGCTGCTGATCGACGCCGGCGCCGAACTGGATTGCTATGCGTCCGACATCAGCCGCACGTTCCCGGTCAACGGCCGCTACAGCCGCGAGCAGCGCGCGCTGTACGAAGTGGTGCTGGCCGCGCAGCTGGCGGCGATCGAGGAGGTGCGGCCGGGGCGGCCGTTCGGCGCCGCACACACGGCGGCGGTGCGCGTGCTGGCCGAGGGCCTGTGCGAACTGGGCCTGCTCAAGGGCAGCGCCGACGAGGCGGTTGCGAGCGGCAGCTACCAGCGCTACTTCCCCGCCAAGACCGGCCACTGGCTGGGGCTGGACGTGCACGACGTGGGCGACTACCGGGTCGACGGCGAATCGCGCCTGCTCGAACCGGACATGGTGCTGACGGTGGAGCCGGGCCTGTACGTGCCGCCCGACGACCGCTCGGTGGCCGAACGCTGGCGCGGCATCGGCATCCGCATCGAGGACGACGTGGCGGTGACCCGCGACGGCCACGAGGTGCTGAGCGCCGCGGTGCCGAAGGAACCCGAGGCGATCGAGGCGCTGCTGGCCGCACGCGGGTGAACGGATTGGGGCGTCGCTAGGTCAGCGCGTCCGGCAGTTCGGAATCCTCGCGCTGGCGGTTCGCCTCGTCGGTGGCGTGCAGCTCGTACCACATCGCGTTGAGGATCGCGAAGGCGCAGGCCAGACCCAGGCCGAGGATCCATGAGAAGTACCACATAGTCAGACCACCTCCGGTTCGTTGCGCACTCAATAACCGCCGTGCGCCTTGCGCACCTGTTCCAGCGTGACCCGCCCGCGCATCACCCGGTACACCCAGCCGGTGTAGAGGATCACCACCGGCAGCAATACCGCCGTGGCTACCAGCATCAGCTGCAGCGTGCCGCGGCTCGACGAGGCGTCCCACACGGTGAGGCTGGAACGCGGGTCGAGGCTGGACGGCAGCAGGAACGGAAACAGCGCGAAGCCGGCCGAGGCGATCGTGCCGCCGACCATCACGCTGCTGGCGAGGAAGCCTGCCATGTTGCGTCGGCCCACCAGCGCCTGCACGCCGACCGCCGCGGCCAGCGCCAGCAGCGGCGCGGCCCAGAACCACGGAAATTGCAGGTAGCTGGCGAACCAGCTGCCGCCGACCGCGACCTGCTTGAACAGCGGGTTGGAGACGCCTGCGGTCGCCGCCGGCCCGACGATCGCGTAGCCGGGCACGCCCCAGGCCAGCCACAGGCCGGCCAGCACGTACAGCGCGGCGAACACCAGCGTGGTCCAGCGCGCGATCGCCACCGCGCGCGCGGCGATCGCGTGGTCGGCCTTGAACGCCGCGAAGCACGCGCCGTGCGCCAGCAGCATGGCGAGCGAGATCAGTCCGCACAGCAGCGCGAACGGATGCAGCAGGTCGAGGAAGCCGCCATGCCAGCTCATGCGCAGGTCGTCGTCGAGGCGGAACGGCAGGCCGAGGAACAGGTTGCCGAACGCGACGCCGGCCAGCAGCATCACCGCCAGCCCGGAACCGGTCAGCACCCAGTCCCACAGCGAGGCCCAGCGCGCGTCGTGGATCTTGCCGCGGAAGTTGAAGCCGACCGGGCGCAGGATCAGCGCCAGCAGCACCAGCGCGATGGCGAAGTACATGCCGGAGAACGACACCGCGTAGAGCATCGGCCACGCCGCGAAGGTGGCGCCGCCGGCCAGGATGAACCACACCTGGTTGCCTTCCCAGGTCGGCTCGATGCCTTCCAGCAGCACCTGCCGTTCCTCATTGTCGCGCCCGAGCACCTTCAGCAGGCCGGCGACACCGAAGTCGAAGCCGTCCATGATCGCGAAACCGATCAGCAGCGTGCCCAGCAAGGCCCACCAGATCACCCGCAACATCGCGTAGTCGAGCATGGCGATCTCCTCAGGGCCGGTCGGAGGAAAGGACGGTGGTCGCCGGCGGCCAGATGCCCAGCCCGTCCGGCCCCTTGCGCGCGAACTTCAGCATCAGCACCACGTCGACCACCGCCAGCGCGGTGTAGAACAGCACGAAGCCGCCGAGCGAGGTGAGGACCTGCCCCGTGCTCACCGCCGACACGCCCAACGCGGTGGGCAGTACGCCCTCGATCGCCCACGGCTGGCGGCCGTACTCGGCCACGATCCAGCCCAGCTCGATGGCGACCCACGGCAGCGGCAGGCTCCACAGCGCCAGCCGCAGGTACCAGCGCTGGCTGTCCAGCGTGCGCTTGCTAGCCTTCCAGAACGAGAGTGCGAACAGCGCGATGAAATAGAAACCGCAGGCGACCATGATGCGGAACGACCAGAACAGCACCGGCACGTTCGGAATGGTGCTGTCGGCGGCCTGCTGGATGTCCGCCGGCGTGGCCCGGCGCGGGTCGTCCACGTACTTCTTCAGCAGCAGCGCGTAGCCGAGATCCTTGTCGTGCGCAGCGAGCGTCGCTTTCGCCTGTGCGTCGTCCTTGTTCCGGCGCAGCATCAGCATCGCGTCGTAGGCCTGGATGCCGTTGCCGATGCGTCCCTTCGCATCATTCACCAGTTCGTTGATGCCGGGCATTGTCTGGTCGAGCGAGCGGGTGCCGATCAGCCCCATCACCCACGGGATCTTCAGCGCGTAACGGGTGGTGCGCTGTCCCATATCGGGCAGGCCGAACACGGTGAACGGGGCCGGCGCCGGCTCGGTCTCCCACATCGCCTCGATCGCGGCCATCTTCATCTTCTGGTTCAGCGACACGCCGTAGCCGGATTCGTCGCCGAGCACCACCACCGACAGCGCCGCGGCCAGGCCGAAGCTGGCTGCCACCGTCATCGAGCGTTTGGCGAAGTCCACGTTGCGCCCGCGCAGCAGGTACCACGCGCTGATCGACAGCACGAACATCGCGCCCAGCACGTAGCCGGCGCTCACCGTGTGCACGAACTTCTCCTGCGCCACCGCGTTGAACAGCACCTCGGAGAACGAGGTGACCTCCATGCGCATCGTGGCAGGGTTGAACGCCGAGCCCACCGGGTGCTGCATCCACGCATTCGCCACCAGGATCCACAGCGCCGACAGGCTGGTGCCCAGCGCGAGGAACCAGGTCACCAGCAGGTGCTTGATCCGCGAGAGGCGGTCCCAACCCACGAAGAACACGCCGATCAGGGTGGCTTCGAGGAAGAACGCCATCAGCCCCTCGATCGCCAGCGGCGCGCCGAAGATGTCGCCCACGTAGTGCGAGTAGTACGCCCAGTTCATGCCGAACTGGAATTCCATGGTCACCCCGGTGGCCACACCCATCGCGAAGTTGATGCCGAACAGCACGCCCCAGAACTGCACCATGCGCTTCCACACTTCGCGCCCGGTCATCACGTAGACGCTTTCCATGATGGCCAGCATCCACACCAGCCCCAGCGTCAGCGGCACGAACAGGAAGTGGTACAGCGCGGTCAGCGCGAACTGCAGGCGCGACAACGTGACCACGTCGGCGTCGATCAGGATCATGGCTGGGCTTCCGGCGGTGCGGGCGAGGCAGGGGCCAGTCGTTGTGCGACCGCAGCCGGGCTGACGTCGGGTTTCGGCTGCGGCGCGAACACCACCCACCAGATCAGCGTGAGCGCCGCGAGCTTCAGCGCGACAATGCCGAACAGCTCGAGCGTCAGCCGCCGCAGCGGACGTGGTGCCGTCCGGAGGCTTGCGGGCGGAACGCTGGAAATCGCGGGACCGGACATGCTACGGATCCGTGCATCACCTGTTCGTCAGCATACGCCGCACGGATGTAGGCGCGGTGTGGACGAATATCGCAGCGGAGGCTGGTACCGGGCGCGGTGTCGGTCGCGATGGTCCGGCTCAGCTCAGCGCGAACGCGTCGCGCGTGAGGTTTTCCGGCGCGCCGTCGGTGCACACCACGTCATCCTCGATGCGGATGCCACCGTACTGGCGGAACGCGTCGACCTTCGCCCAGTCGACGTCGGCGGCGACCGGCTGGTTGCGCAGTTCGGCCAGCAGCATGTCGATGAAGTACAGGCCGGGCTCGATCGTCACCACCATGCCCGGTTCCAGCACGCGGGTCATGCGCAGGTACGGGTGGCCGTCCGGGCGCGCGATGCTGCCGCCGTGCTCGCTCTGCTGGAAGCCGGCGACGTCGTGCACCTGCAGGCCGATCGGGTGGCCCAGGCCGTGCGGGAAGAACGCGCTGCTGACGCCGGACTCGACCGCGCTTTCCGCGCTCATGCGGATGAAGCCGTGCTCGCGCAGCACGCCCGCGATGACGTGGTGGGCGTGGATGTGCAGCTCGGGGTAGCTCTGCCCGGCGCGCACCTTCGCCACGAAACCCTGCTGGGCGGCGTCGAGGCTGTCGATCAGCGCCTGGAATTCGGCCGCGTGGGGCGCGGCGTAGGTGCGCGTGATGTCGCTGGCGTAGCCGGCGGCGCTGGCGCCGGCGTCGATCAGGAACGAGCGGCTTTCATGCGGCGGTGTGCGGTCGAAGTGCGTGTAGTGCAGCACCGCGCCGTGTTCGTTCAGGGCCACGATGCTGGCGTAGGGCAGTTCGGCGTCGATCTGGCGCGCAGCGGCGAGGTAGGTCAGGTGGATGCCGAACTCGCTGCGGCCGGCGCGGAAAGCGGCCTCGGCGGCGCGGTGCGCGCGCGTGCCGATGCGGCTGGCTTCGCGCATCAGCGCCAACTCGTACGGGGTCTTGTACGAGCGGTGCCAGTGCAGGTAATCGAGCACCGCTGGCGGGTTGTTGACCTCCACGCCGTCGATGCCGGGGCAGGCCGGGGCAATCACCGCGCACCTGCCGGCCGGCAGCTGCGCGACGGCTTCCGCCGCGCTGCGCACGGTGACGATGTCGAAGTACTCGACCCAGTAGCCGCGCGGCGCTTCCGGCACTACGTGCCAGTAATCGCGCGGCTGCACGAACACCAGCTTCGGTTTCGCCCCCGGGGTGTACGCGACCCAGCTGCCCGGCGCGCCGTCCAGCGGCAGCCAGTGCCTGAAGTGCGGGTTGGCGATGAATGGGTAGTCCTGGTCGTCGAGGAACTTGCGCAGCGGCGTGCCGGCGGCGACCAGCAGGTGGTCGAAGCCGCCCAGCGCGAGGGCCTTGTCGGCGCGCTCGCGCAGGGTGGCCAGGTGGTGCGGATACAGCGGGGCGGCCTGCTCGTGCATGGTGACTCCTCGGCGGCGCGGGCGGATCGGCGGCGGCCAGTGGCCGCGTCGCGCGGGCGCCGGCGCGGCCCGTGAACGGGGAAGGGGAAACAGGTGACCATGATCGCGCGTACGCGCGCTGCCCGCCAGCGAACGACGGGCGGAGGCGGCTCAGAGGGTGTCGACAAAACAATCAGCTTGCGAGTCTAGTGGCGAGGATACGCGCTTCGACTAACCAGACCCAAGCCACCGGCGCCCATGCGGAGCGATCATGGTGCACCATCAGTCGCCGGGCGCGCTCGTTCCAGGCATGAGTGCGCTCAACAACCCAGCGTTTGGCAAGGACGACGAAGCCTTTGGCCACGGGGTCGGGCAGTAGCGGAAGCTGTGCACCCTGCCACGATCCCGTGTTGCGGTTTTGCGGGTGGCGAACGATCTCGACCTTCAAGCTCGGGTGCGCGGCCTCGATGCCTTCCTTGCACTTGCCGGCGTAGGCGCCGTCGGCATAGAGCTTGAGCAGTCCAGGAACCTTGGCAACGGCTTGATCCACAACGGCGGGCGCGGCATCGCGATCCTGCACACTGGCGGCGGTCACGCTCACCGCCAACAACCACCCGAGCGTGTCCACCAACAGGTGGCGTTTGCGACCCTTGACCTTCTTGCCGGCGTCGCGTCCAGTCATGCCGCCTTGCGCGCTGCTGCGGTTGCTTTGTGCGTCGATCACGCCGGCCGTGGGCTCGGGCTTGCGGCCTTCGCGTTCCCGCCACTGGGCGCGCAGACGATCATGCATGGCTTCGAACAAACCGGCCTTCGCCCAGCGGCTGAACGTCTTGTGGACACTGGCCCACGGCGGGAAGCTCTTGGGCAGCAAGCGCCAGGCGCACCCCGTGCGCACCACATAACAACAGGCGTCGACGACGCGTTTGCGCGCATAGCTTACGGGCCGCCCCTGCCCGCCATCGCGCTCGAACAAGTCAGCCACCCACGCCCATTCCGCGTCGGTCAGGTCGGTGTTCATGCCGCTGGCACCTTCCTTGCGCCGATGCCTTGCCGTATAGCCATAGCGTTGGGGTGCACCATCCGCCGGCGTGGGTTCCGGCTTGGCGATGGCAGGCTTCGCCTTGTGGATACCGGCCTGCCGCAGCGCCTTGCGCACCGTGGCCGAACAGACCTTGACCTTCGTTTGCTCACGCAACGCGCCGGTCACCTCGTCCAAGGTCGCGTGCGGCGATGCCTTCACGATGGTACGCAAGGCGGTGACATGCCCTGCGTTCAGGCTCGGCTTGCGCCCTCGTTTCACCGGCGTCGCCTCGGTCTTGCTCATTCAAACCCGCCCAAAGTGCCTGTTTACGGCATGTTCGCAGCCTATTTTTGTTTTGTCGACACCCTCTCAGAGCTTGTGAAGAAAACCACATCCCGTGGTTTTCTTCGATCGCGAGTCCGGTACACGCCCGGACCCGCTCACATGAAACAGTCACTGGCGTGACTGTTTCATGTTCGGCCGTCGGGCAACCGCTCCTGGGTTGCCTCAACTCGGGCATCCATGCCCTCGCCATGCCCTCGCCGCGGCTGGCCTGAGAGGTTGAAAAAATCACAACCTCTCAGTCCTGCGCCAGCCAGCTCTCGATCCGCGCGGCGTCGGCGTCGGTGATCGCCACGATGCGGTAGCCCGCCCAGATCTGCCCCGAACTGGCGGCGGCTTCATGCCACTGCTCCTGGATGCCGACTTCGATCGGTTGCGACGATGCCAGCATCCGCTCCGCACCGGGCAGCGTCAGGCTGACCTGGTACAACGCTTCGCTGCGCGGCGCCTGCGCGCCGATCAGCAGCATGCCGGTCATCGACAGGTTGCCCAGGTGGCCGATCGGCAGGCCGCTGATCGCGTCGGTGACCACGGCGTTGGCGCTGGCGCGCTTGCGTTCGGCGCGGCGCTGGTCGCTGCTGCTCATCGGTGTGCGTCCTCCGGCGGGGCGTGGCGGCGTGGCGCGGTGGCCTGGCGCAGGCTGCCGGTGAGGCTGCGCCAGGCGCGGTCGAGCAGGCTCTCCGGTTGCGCCGGTACTTCGCAGGCGCGACCGCTGGCCACCTCGCGGGCCAGCTGCGCCAGGCTCGTCTCCTCGCCGCGCTGGCCGCGCTGGCTGACCAGCAGGCAATGCCCGGAGACCGGCGAGTACCAGGCCAGCTTGCGCCGGGCGATCCGCCCGCTGGCCGGGTCGACGAACTCGAACCAGCTGCCGAACGGCAGCTGGCGCAGGTGCTGTTCGATGTCCCGTTCACGCGGGCTGGGCTCTGGCGCCGCGGCCGGCGGCGCCAGCGCCGATTTCTGCGGCGGAGCGGACTGCAATTCGCCGAGGCGCTGATGCTGCTTCAGGCGCAGCGCGAGGTCGGTGGCGCTGGGCAGCTCGCCGACAGGGTCGGGGGCACCCGCGCCGAGCAGCCGCTGCGCCACCTGCACGGCTTCCTCGGCGTGCATGCCGATCCGCTGCAGGCCGGCTTCCACCTCCGCCTGCAGCTGCCGGCGGTCGCCCACCGGCAGGCGGCCGAGCAACTGGTCGGTGATCGCCAGTTGCGTGTCGAACGCCTCGCTGTCCTCGCCATGCCGCAGCAGGGTCAGAGCCAGCACGTCGGACCAGGCGCGGTCGAGCAGGGCGCGCAACAGGCCGCGCGGCGGCGACAGCGCGAAGCGTTCGGCCATCAGTTCGCCGGCGCGGTGGCGGGCCTGGTCCAGCCGCTCGCGCCCCTGCGCGGCTTCCACGTGGCGCCGTTCGGCGGCCTGCGCCTTGCGCGTGAGCAGGGCCAGGTGGTGTTCGATGTCGGCCAGCAGCGTGGTGTACAGCCCCGCACTGGGCGGTTCCCGGCTGGCGCGGGCGACCAGTTGCTCGAGCTTGCTGGCGAGTGGGCGGTTGCTCTCGTCGTCGCTGCCGTCGAGCCAGTCGTTTGCGGCGGCAGTCACCGTGTCGAGCAGCCGGCGCGCCGGATGCTCGCGTTGCTCGAAGAAGCCGCGGTCGGTCACCGCCATGCGCAATACCGGCAGTTGCAGGTCACCGAGCAGCTGGCGGGCGTTGCCGCCGCGTTGCAGCTGCTGTCCAAGCTGTTCGAACAGCCGCGCGACCAGTTCGACCTTGTCGCTCTGCTCATCGCTCAGGCGGGTGCGTGGCGCGTCGCCGGGCTTGCCGGCGTTGAGCTGGGCCAGCAGCTCCTCGCGCAGCCGTGCCGCGCTGCGCAGTTCACGGCCGGCCTGGTCGGTGAGCTGGGCCAGGTGTTGCTGCAGCGCGCCCAGCGCGGATTGCAGCTCCTGTTCGCTGGCGGCGCGGCCGGCCGCCTGGCCGCTGACCCCGCTCTGGCTGGCGCGCTGGCGCGCGAGCAGGTCGCGCAGGGATTCAAGCACCTCGATCGGCGCGCCGCTGCCGGCGCTGACGCCGGTGTGGGGTGCGCCGGTGGGCGCGGCAGCCGGTTCGCTGGCCGCTGCAGCTCCGCTGCTGGCAACAGGGCGCGATCGTTTGCCGACGTGGCGCGGGATGGGGATGCTGCGCAGTTGCGGCAGGATGCCGTCGCCCTGCAGGTGCGCATTGATGACGTCGTACATCGGCGCCAGCGCCTGGATCACCCACTGGTCGAAGTGCTGCAGCAGCATCAACTGGTGCTTCAGCGGCAGTTCCAGCTCCGCCCCCGCCTCGTGGCAGGCCCGGGCCAGCGCGTAGGGACCCAGCGGCAGCGCCAGCCCCTCCAGTGGCGGTGCACCGATCAGCACCGCCAGCCGATGACCCAGCTCGTACAGCACACTGGCGTGGCGCACCTCGCCGCGGACGCCCAGCTGTTCCTGGCTCATCGACACTTCCTGCTCGCCGGGGTCGACCAGCGCCAGCGTCTGCCACGGCTTGGGGCTGGCGGCGGCCGGCGCGGACCGGGCGCTGTCGATGCCGTTGAACGCGCTGCCGATATGCAGGACGAAACGTTGCGTGTAGGCGGCGCGGCCCTGCAGCACACGCTGCCGGCTGGAGAAGCAGTCCTGCTGGTCGCCGGCATGGTGCGCGCGCTCGGCTTGCGCGAAAAGCTGCTTCTCGAACTCGCTCAGGCAGCGCCGCAGGGGTTCCTGCAAGCCGTCCACGCACTGATGGCAGCTGGCTTCCAGCAGGCGCTGCGTACGCGCCGGCCAATGCGCATTGCCGATGCGGCTGCCCTGATGCAACGCGGACGAATGACGTCGATCGTGCCCGACATCCATGCATGAACCCTGGTGAATCCCCCGAAGCGGCAAGTCTATGCCGGTTGCGGCAGCGACGCCATCCGCGCGGGTGGCCGCAGCGCGCTTTTCAGTCCAGGAAAAGGCCGATCACGTCGTTGAGGAAGCGCTGGCCCAGCGCGGTGGTGTGCAGCCGCTGCGGGTCGTCGTGCAGCCAGCCGTGCCGGCGCGCCGTTGACAGTGCGGCGGCGATGCGCGCCGACGGCAGGCCGGTGCGCTCGGCGAAGGCGGCCATCGGCACGCCGTGGACCAGGCGCAGCGCGTTGAGCATGTATTCGAACGGCAGCTCGTCCGCGCCGACCATGCTGTCGCCGCCGATCCGGTCCGGACCGCCGTTCGCTTGCATGTAGGCGCGCGGGTGGCGGCTCTTCCAGCGCCGCCGCACCAGGCCGCTGGCCGCGTCGCTGAGCTTGCCGTGGGCGCCGGCGCCGATGCCGAGGTAGTCGCCGAATTCCCAGTAGTTGAGGTTGTGCAGGCAGCGTCGGTCAGGCCGGGCGTACGCGGAGATTTCGTACTGGCCGTAGCCGGCCTCGGCCAGGCGCGCCTCGCAGGCCTCCTGCATCGCCCAGGCGTGGTCGTCGTCGGGCAGCGGCGGCGGGTTGGCGGCGAACACCGTGTTCGGCTCCAGCGTCAGCTGGTAGTGCGAGATGTGCGTGGGCGCGAGCGCGACCGCGCGTTCCACGTCGGTCAGTGCACCATCGAGATCCTGCCGCGGCAGCGCATACATCAGGTCGAGGTTGATGTTGGCGTAGCCGGCGTCCTGCGCCGATTTCACCGCGGCCTCGGCCTCGCTGGCCGAATGGATGCGGCCGAGCCGCCGGAGCTTGTCGTCGTCGAAACTCTGCACGCCGAACGAGATGCGGTTGACGCCGGCGGCGAGGTAGCCGTCGAAGCGACCGTGCTCGACCGTGCCGGGGTTGGTCTCCAGGGTGATCTCGGCGTCGTCGGCCAGCGGCAGCCGCTCGCGCACGCCGTCGAGCAGGCGCGCGATCAGCTCCGGCGCGAACAGGCTGGGCGTACCGCCGCCGAAAAAGATGCTGATCAGCGGGCGGCCTTCCAGCGCCGCGGCAAACTCGGCGCGGTCGGCGTCGAGGTCGGCCAGCAGGTGGCCGATGTAGGCGGCGTAGGGCGGCGGCTCGCTGCGCAGGCCGTGCGAGTTGAAGTCGCAGTACGGGCACTTCTTCACGCACCACGGCATGTGCACGTACAGCGACAGTGGCGGTGCGGTCAGCGACACGGCAGATGGCCGGGATGTGCGGATGTATCAGAGTAGTGGCGCATGAGGTCTCAGCAAGGCGACGGTCGCTGCCAGTTCGTGTCGCAAATAGCTGTCAAACAACTCTTCGGTCGTTCTCGGTGGGTTCTTGAGCGATGCGCGGTGACTGCGAACGGCCATAATCACGGCCGATCGGTCGATGCCGAAGGCATGCTCGATGAAGGTGTCGGGATGCTGTGCGGTGATTCCGTGTGGCGCGAGCGCGTTGTCAGGGAAATCCTTTAGGTTGTAGGTCACGATGGTTCCGGCGTGGCTGAAAATTGCTGCAGCAAGTATGTGGCGGTCGTCGGAATCGGGCAGGAGCAGCCCGTTCTCCAGATGTTCGTATCCCGTGATCAGGCAGTCGGGTATCGCTTCATCCATCAGTCGTCGAGTTCGCTCCAGATCGTCGCGGGAAAGATCGGGACGCTGGCGCACAATGCCCTGATCCATTCTTCGTGTACGCGCGCAGTCCAGCGCGCGCGGTACAAGCCACTCAGGGCGAGATGTAGCAAGAGATTGCGCAGGGATTCGCGGTACAACACGCAGGCGTCGAACATCGCGACGAAGTTCGACATGCCTCAATAGTCCAGATCGAGTTTTTGTGCCTGTTCGGCTAGGGCGTCCAGTGCTGCATGGCTCTGCATCAGACGTTGCTCGCGGTACGCCATCAGGTCGCGGAAATAGATACGTCGATGCGTGCCGACCTTGTGATGGGTCAGCTCGCCGCGATCGATCAAGCCGACCAGGTACGGCCGTGAGACGTTGAGAAAATCCGCGGCTTGCTGCGTGGTGAGCTCGGCATGGACCGGGACCAGGCTCATCGCGTTGCCTTCGGCCATGTTGGCGAGGATGTCTACCAGCATTCGCAGTGCCGCCACCGGCACCTCGATCTCCTGCTCGCCGTCGATCACGCGCAGGCGTGCGGTGGAGCCGTGGCCGATACAGGCCGCCAGCAGGCGGCTGCTGGTGCGCGCCAGTTCGGATTCCTGGGGAGTGGCGGGCAGGTTGACGAGTTGTTCGTTGCGCAGGGCGGTCATAGCAGAGCCTCCCGTGGATGGAGGACGAGCGTAACGCGGCATCGAAATAAACGCAATAAACGCAATAAACGCAAAAGCGAAACAAGCGAAAGCGGTACCTGTTAGTTACGGCGCCAACATCGTGGCGGATGCTGCCTGCGGCCAGCACCTTCATGCAGCCCGACACCAAGTCGTGGTGTGGTAGCGGCGGCGCAGATGCTTGCCCGGATCAGGCCGGGCGAAGTTTCGCGTGCAATTGCGCCAGCGCCTGGCCGCGGTGGCTGAGCGTGTTCTTCAGCGCCGGCTCGAGTTCGGCGGCGCTGCGCGACTGGCCGTGCGGCAGGAACAGCGGGTCGTAGCCGAAACCCCGCTCGCCGCGCGGCGCATCGAGCACGCGGCCGTGCCAGCGGCCTTCGGCGATCAGCGGGGCGGGGTCGTCCGCGTGCTGCAGCAGGACCAGCGCGCAGAGGAAGAATGCGCCGCGCTGCGCCGCCGGCACGCCGTCCAGCGCGCGCAGCAGCTTGGCGTTGTTCGCCGCGCTGTCGCCGTGCTCGCCAGCATAGCGTGCGGAGTACAGGCCGGGCGCGCCATGCAGGTGATTCACGCACAGGCCGGAGTCGTCGGCCAACGCGGGCAGGCCGCTGGCGCGCGCGGCGTGGCGTGCCTTGAGCAGCGCGTTCTCGACGAAGCTGAGTCCGGTTTCTTCGGCGTCCTCGATGCCCAGGCTCGATTGCGTGACCACCTCGAAGCCGCTGTCGGCGAGCAGCGCATTGAACTCCGCGAGCTTGCCGCGGTTGCTGCTGGCCAGCACGATGCGCTGTGTCATGGACTCACTCCGTCAACCTTTGGAAATGCGTGTAGGGCGGGCACTGCCCGCCGGCTGCTGGGTGGCAGGACGATGGCGGGCAGTGCCCGCCCTACGCTATCGGGCCAGTGCCGCGCGTTGCGCCGCGACCAGTTCGCCGATGCCCTTCCCGGCCAGCACCAGCAGCGCGTCCATCTCGTCGCGGCGGAACGCGTGGCCCTCGGCGGTGCCCTGCACCTCGATGAAGCCGCCGCCGTCGTTCATCACCACGTTCATGTCGGTGTCGCAGTCCGAATCCTCGGCGTAGTCGAGGTCGAGCACCGGCACGCCCCTGTAGATGCCCACCGAGACCGCGGCGACCGCGCCCACCACCGGGTTGCGCCGCAGGTTCTCGCGCTTCATCAGCAGGTTCACCGCGTCCACCAGGGCCACGTAGGCGCCGGTGATCGCCGCGGTGCGGGTGCCGCCGTCGGCCTGCAGCACGTCGCAGTCCAGCGTGATCACGCGCTCGCCCAGTGCCTGCCGGTTGACGCAGGCGCGCAGGCTGCGGCCGATCAGCCGCTGGATCTCCATGGTGCGCCCGCCCTGGCCGCCGCGGGTGGCCTCGCGCTGGGTGCGGGTGTTGGTGGCGCGCGGCAGCATGCCGTACTCGGCGGTGATCCAGCCCTCGCCCTTGCCGCGCAGCCAGGCCGGCGCGCGGTCCTCGATGCTGGCGGTGCACAGCACGCGGGTATCGCCGAAGCTGACCAGCACCGAGCCTTCGGCGTGGCGGGTGTAGTGGCGTTCGATGCTGACGCTGCGCAGCTGGTCGCTGGCGCGGCCGCTGGGGCGGATGACGGAGTTCATGGGCGGTCCTGGGGACGCTTGGCCGGATTGGGCAACGCGGACCGGAGAGTTTACCATTGCATCCTTTCCCCATGTCCGGAAGACGCCGATGATCCGCAGCATGACGGCCTATGCCAGTGCCGAGAACACCGGCCCCGCCGGCACGCTCAGCTGCGAGCTGCGCACGGTGAACCACCGCTATCTCGAGCTGAGCCCGCGACTGCCGGACGACCTGCGCGGCTTCGAGTCGCAGTTGCGCGAGCGGGTGGCGGCCAAGCTGTCGCGCGGCAAGCTGGACCTGACCGTGCGCCGCACCAGCGATGCGCGCAGCGGCTCGCTGCAGGTGGATCATGCGCTGCTGTCGCGCCTGTCGGAGCTGAACCTGGACATGGCCGCGCTGTTTCCCGGGCTGCAGGTGCAGTTCACCGAGTTGCTGCGCTTCCCCGGCGTGCTGCAGCAGGCCGAGGCCGATCCGCAGGCGCAGCAGGCGGCCTTGTTCGACGTGCTCGATCGCGCGCTGGACGCGCTCGCCGCCACCCGCGAGCGCGAGGGCGAGAAGCTGGGCGCGATCCTGCGCGACCGGCTGGATGCGATCGAGCGCGTGGTGGTCGACGTGCGCGGCTGGATGCCGGAAATCCGCGCCGCGCTGCGCAGCCGGCTGGAAGCACGGCTGGCCGATCTCAAGCAGCCGGTCGAGCCGGGCCGGCTGGAGCAGGAACTGGTGCTGCAGATCACCCGCACCGACGTCGACGAGGAACTGGACCGGCTCAGCACGCACATCGGCGAGACGCGCCGCGTGCTCGGCCTGAAGGAACCGGTCGGCCGCCGGCTGGATTTCCTGATGCAGGAGTTCAACCGCGAGGCGAACACGCTCGGCTCCAAATCGGTCGACGCGCGCAGCACCAACGCAGCGGTGGAGCTGAAGGTGCTGATCGAGCAGATGCGCGAGCAGGTGCAGAACATCGAATGAACGCCCCGCTCGAAGGCACCCTGTTCGTGGTCGCCGCGCCCTCGGGTGCGGGCAAGTCCACCCTGGTCAACGCGTTGCTGGAGCGCGAGCCGGGGATCTCGCTGTCGGTGTCGCACACCACGCGGCCGCCGCGGCCGGGCGAGCAGTACGGGCGGCACTACTACTTCGTCGAGCGCGCCGAGTTCGAGCGCGAGATCGCCGAAGGCGTCTTCCTGGAACATGCCGAGGTGCACGGCAACCTGTACGGCACCTCGCGCACTGCGGTGCAGCAGCTGCTGGGGCAGGGCCGCGACGTGCTGCTGGAGATCGACTGGCAGGGCACCCAGCAGATCCGCGCGAGCAAGCCCGATTGCGTCAGCGTGTTCATCCTGCCGCCGTCGCGGGCGGAACTTGAACGGCGCCTGCGCGGTCGTCGATCGGACAGCGCCGAGGTGATCGAGCGCCGCCTGCGCAATTCGCGCGGCGAGATCGCCCACGCGCACGAGTTCGACTACATCCTGGTCAACGACGTGTTCGACGAGGCGCTGGCCGGGCTGCAGGCGATCGTGCGGGCGGTGCGCCTGCGCAGCGCGCTGCAGTGGCAGCGGCATGAGGCGCTGATCGCCGAGCTGATGGCCGGAGCCTGAGACCCGTGACCGTTTTTACATGGTCTTCGCAGCGCGCTTCCATTACCTTGTCTCCTCTCCCCACGGCTTTCTCCGCCCATGACCGAAACCGTTCGCGCCACGCCTGACGACGCCACCCTGGTGCGCATCCGCGGCCTGACCACGGTGCTCGGCGGCAAGACCATCTTCGACGCGCTGGACCTGGACATTCCGCGCGGCAAGATCACCTCGATCATGGGCCCCAGCGGCACCGGCAAGACCACCCTGCTCAAGCACATCACCGGGCAGATGTACGCCGATGCCGGCAGCATCCACGTCGACGGCCGCAACGTGGCCGAGCTGTCGCGCGATGAGCTGTACAAGCTGCGCGAAGGCGTGGGCTACTTGTTCCAGAACTCCGCCCTGCTGACCGATTTCGACGTGTTCGAGAACGTGGCGTTCCCACTGCGCCAGCACACCAAACTGCCGGAGGTGCTGATCCGCAACCTGGTGCTGATGAAGCTGCAGGCAGTCGGCCTGCGCGGCGCGGCACGGCTGATGCCGAACGAGCTGTCCGGCGGCATGGCGCGACGGGTAGCGCTGGCGCGGGCGATCGTGTTCGACCCGCAGTTGATCCTGTACGACGAGCCGTTCGTGGGGCTCGATCCGGTCGCCCTGAACCAGGTGATCAAGCTGATCCTCACCCTGAACCGCACCCTGGGCATCACCAGCGTGGTGGTGTCGCACGAATTGGCTGCCGTGCAGCAGATGGCCGACCACGTGGTGCTGCTTTCCAACGGCAAGGTGGTGGCGCAGGGCGACCCGGCGACGATCGCCGACGACGGCTCGCCGTGGACGCGGCAGTTTTTCGGCGGCGAGGCGGACGGCCCGATCCCGTTCCGCTATCCGGCCGGCGACTACGCCACCGAGCTGGGCTTTGCCGGGGCGGCGAAATGAACGCACGCGCTCCGCGGCCCCGCAACGTGCTGACCCAGTCGCTGGCGCAGATCGGCGCCTGTGGCCTGTTCCTGTTGACCCTGCTGGCGGCGGTGCCGCGCAGCTTCCGCTACCTGCGCGAAACCATCCGCCAGCTGTGGTTCGTCGGCGCGATGAGCCTGACCATCATCATGGTCTGCGGCCTGTTCGTCGGCATGGTGCTGATGCTGCAGCTGTACCACGTGCTGTCGATCTTCGGCGGCACCTCGGCCAGCGGCATGGTGGTGGCGCTGTCGGTGTACCGTGAACTGGGGCCGGTGGTCACCGCGCTGCTGTTCGCCGGGCGTGCCGGCACCGCGGTCACCGCCGAGATCGGCCTGATGCGCGCCACCGACCAGATCTCGGCGATGGAGATGATGGCGGTCGACCCAGTCGCCTATGTCGCCACGCCGCGCTTCCTGGCCGGGCTGATCGCGATGCCGCTGCTGAGCTGCGTGTTCTGCGCCATGGCCATTTTCGGCGGCCACCTGGTCGGCGTGACCTGGCTCGGCATCGACAACGGTACGTTCTGGTCGAACATGACCGCCCAGGTCGACGTGCGTACCGACATCGTCAACGGCGTGCTGCTGAAGAGCCTTGCGTTCGGCGCGGTGGTGTCGCTGATCGCGGTGTTCCAGGGCTTCACCACGCCGCCGACCAGCGAAGGCGTGGCCTACGCCACCACGCGCACCGTGGTGGCGTCGTCGATCGCCATCCTGGCGCTGGATTTCGTCCTCACCGCCTTCCTGATGTGACCGCCATGACTTGTCGTTTTCCGAGGATTCTGCCGTGAGCCAACCGAGAAGTTCCTACGCCGTCGGCACCGGCCTGTTCATCGTGCTCGGCTTTGCCGCGCTGGCCTACCTGGCCACCCAGACCAGTTCGGTGGCGAACGTGCGCCAGGGCGACAGCTACGTCGTCGACGCGCAGTTCACCAACATCGGCCAGCTGAAGGAGCGCGCGCCGGTGAAGGTGGCCGGTGTGCGCGTGGGCCAGGTGCAGTCGATCACGCTGCAGCCGGGCCGCGACGTGGCCGAGGTGAAGCTGTCGATCGACAAGCTCCACGACAGGATCCCGCAGGATTCGGTGGCGACCATCTTCACCAGCGGCCTGCTCGGCGACCAGTACGTGGGCATCGAGTACGGCAGCGCGAAGCAGGTGGTGGCGGCCGGCGGCACGCTGGCGCGCACCAAGTCGACCCAGCCGCTGGAGGAGATGCTGGGCAAGTTCTTCGGCGCCGGCGGCGTGGTCGACAACGTCGGCGGCAGCTATGCAGTGAAGGCGAGCTTCACCAACGTCGGCACGCTGTCGGCCGGCGCGCCGGTGAAGATGGCCGGCGTGGTGATCGGCAGCGTGCAATCGGTGCATGCCGACCCGGTCAAGTTGAACGCCGACGTGGTGCTGTCGATCGACAAGCGCTACGACGCGATTCCCGACGATTCCTCCGCTGCGGTGTTCACCAGCGGTTTGATCGGCAGCCAGTATGTTGCGATCCAGCCGGGCGGTTCGCCCGACGCGCTCAAGGACGGCGACGAGATGATCCTGACCCAGTCCGCGTTGCAGCTGGAGGACTTGATCGGCAAGTTCCTGGTCAACGGTTCGCCCGGCGACAAGAAAGACGCCGGCAACGGCAACAAATAAAATAGCCCGCCATTCCCCGCCGGCTCGCCGAGCCGGTTAGCCCAAGGAGTTACCCATGTTGCGCAGACTGGCTCTTGCCACCGCCATCGCATTCGGCGCCGTCGCATTCGGCGCTGTCGCCACGGTTCCGGCGTTCGCCCAGGCGGTCCCCCCGGTCGCAGCCCCGGCGGCGACCCGGCTGGCTCCGGTGCAGGTCGTGCAAGCCATCGCCGACCAGCTGGCCACGGCGATCGAGGGGCATCGCGACGAGCTGAAGAGGAACCAGGAGAAGCTCATCAGCGTCATCGACGAGGCGTTCCTGCCGCACTTCGACATCGACTACGCCTCGATCCTGGTGCTCGGCCAGCATGCCCGCGAGGCCACCCCGGCGCAGCGCGAGCGCTTCGCCCGGGCGTTCTACAACTCGATCACGCACCGTTACGCCGAGGGCCTGTTGAACTACACCCGCGGCCGGGTCAAGGTGCTGCCGTTCAACGGCGATCTCAACGACAAGCGCACCGTGGTGCGCACCCAGGTGGTACTGGACGACGGCAAGCTGGTGTCGGTCGACTATGCCTTCCGCAAGGGGCGCAACGGTGACTGGAAGGCCTACGACGTGATCATCGAGGGCATCTCCTACGTCACCAACTACCGCAATCAGGTGGACGCGGAGATCCGCAAGGTCGGCGTCGAGCAGCTGATCAGCAATATCGAAACGCAGGGCTCCAAGGCGCTGGACGTGATGGCCAAGGACAACAAGGACAAGTCGTGACGCAGGCCGCCGCAGACAGCTTCCAGCTGGACCTCGGCACGCCCGGCACGCTGGGCGTGCGCGGCGAGCTGAGCTTCGATACCGCGGCCGCTGCGTGGCAGGCGATCCGCGTTGCGCTGGCGGGCGGCCCGGTGTCGCGGCTGGACCTGGCCGGCGTGCGCCACAGTGACAGCGCCGGGTTGGCCTGCGTGCTGGCCGTCGCGGCCGACGCGACCCGTCGCGGTCAGGCGTTGCAGGTCGTGCACGTGCCGGCCGGCATGCAGTCGCTGGCCCAGGTCTGCGAGGTCGACCGGCTGCTCGGCTGAGCGAAGGCCCGGGGTCGCGCAACACAAAGAAGGGGCCGCGAGGCCCCTTCTTTGTGTCGACCATGCGCTGCGCTCAGGGCTGCTTGCTGGACGTTTCCGGGTGCTTGTTTTCCCACTGGTGCTGCTGGTCCAGCAGTTCCTCGGGGTCGAAATTCTTTTCGTTCAGGCCTTGCATCTGCTGGATGATCTCGACCGGCGGGTTGCCGTCGTAGATCTTGTACAGGCGCTGCTGGCGGTACGCGTCGCGGATGAATACGTAGGGATCGTAGGCGGATTGCAGGAAGCCCTCCGCGTCGATTCCGCGCGAGCGCAAGGTCACTAGGTATATCGCCTGTGGCACGTACTCCAGGCCATTGTAGTCATGGTTGACTGCATACAGGCTCAACGGGTCGAAGAAGTAGCTGTCGACCGGCAGACGCCAGATATCACGCGCGGTACTGGGGCCGAAGAACGGCAACATCAGGAAGTCGCCTTCCGGGGCACCCCAACGCGCCAGGGTGACGCCGAAGTCGTTGTCTTCTATCGGCAGGCCAAGCTGGCTGGCCGGATCGAAGAAGCCGCCGACGCCCAGGGTCAGGTTCACCAGGAAGCGGCCGGTGCTCTGCAGCGCCTGCTTCGGACGCGCCTGCAGCAGGTCGTTGGCGACCGTGACCGGCATGCGGATATTGGTGAAGAAGTCGCTGAACGAGCGGCGTACCGGCGGATTGGTCACCTTGCGGTAACCCATCGCAACCGGGCGGATCACCGCCTGGTCCACCGCGTCGTTGAATTTGTAGGCGCCGCGGTTGTATTTCTCCAGCGGATCGTCGGTGCGCGGCTTGGCGATGGTGCAGCCGGCCAGCAAGATGATCGCGAGCACGGCCAACCAGCGGCGCAACTTGGGGAGTCGAAGCGGTGAGGGCATCGGTGCGGGGGTTCGCGTCGTGGGGGTAGTAAGTGTACTGTCTGGTTTTGTATCTTACACGGCTTTCAGCTGGCTTCCGGCGAGTGCGCCGCCGGTTCACGGCCAGCCCGCCATGATACGCGGCAGCCGCATTGCCAGCAAAGCATCCGCTCATCTACACTGTGAGGCCATATAAGTCGTTTTAATCCCTAAGGATTTCGCATGGCACGCATTACCGTGGAAGACTGCCTAGAGGTGGTCGACAACCGTTTCGAACTAGTACTGATGGCGACCAAGCGCGCGCGTCAGCTGGAAAAGGGCGCCGAGCCGGCCGTCAACCCCGACCATGACAAGCCGACCGTGCTGGCGCTGCGCGAGATCGCCGCCCGCCGCATCGACCAGGCCACCATCGACCAGATCGACAAGGCCGAGCGCGAGCGCGCCGAGCGCGAGGCGCTGGAGTGGGCCGCGGCCGAGGTTGACGACGACCTGTCCAAGGGCGGCGACGACTGATGGACGGCGGCTGCTGTAGCAAACGCACCTGTCGCGCCGGCAAGTCCGGTGCGGCGGTCGGCGCGCGCCGCGCAGCCAGCCGCTTCACCCCCGGCGAGGTGGGCGCCTGAGCAGGCGCCGGCAGCGAATGACTGCGGCCACCCACCCCGCCACGGTCGACCTCTCCGCGCTGCCGCCCTATGCGCTGGCCCTGAAAGAGCGCATTGCCTACCTGCCCGAGGTGCAGGTCGATCGCGTGCTGCGCGCGTTCCAGCTCGGCGCGCAGGCGCATGCCGGGCAGGAGCGCAAGAGCGGCGAGCCGTACATCACCCACCCGGTGGCGGTGGCCGGCATCCTGGCCGAACTCGGGCTGGATACCGAGACGATCATCGCGGCGATCCTGCACGACACCCTGGAAGACACCGAGCTCAGCCGCGAGATGCTGGCCACCGAGTTCGGCGAGGTGGTGGCCGAACTGGTCGATGGCGTCACCAAGCTGGACAAGATGCGCTTCGGCACGCGCCAGGAGGCGGATGCGGAAAGCTTCCGCAAGATGCTGCTGGCGATGGCGCGCGACATCCGCGTGATCCTGATCAAGCTGGCCGATCGCCTGCACAACATGCGCACGCTCGGCGCCAAGGACGCACCGTCACGCCGCCGCATCGCGCGCGAGACGCTGGAGATCTATGCGCCGATCGCGCAGCGCCTGGGCATGAACAAGTTCAAGGCGGAACTGCAGGATCTCGGCTTTCGCGCGCTGTACCCGGACCGCTACCGGGTGATCAGCGAACGCATCCGCGCCGCGTTGGGCAACCGGCGCGAGGCGATGGGCAAGATCGAGGCGGCGCTGTCCGCGCGGCTGGTTGCCGACCACCTGCCGGCGCGCGTGGTCGGCCGCATCAAGTCGTCGTGGAGCATCTATTCGAAGATGCGCAACGAGCACAAGAGCTTCGCCCAGCTGATGGACGTCTACGGCTTCCGCGTGGTGGTGGACAGCGCGATGAGCTGCTACATGGCGCTCGGCGTAGTGCATGCGCTGTACAAGCCGGTCGACCGCCGTTTCAAGGATTTCATCGCGATTCCCAAGGCGAACGGCTACCAGTCGCTGCACACCGTGCTGCTGGGCCCGTTCGGCGCGCCGATCGAGGTGCAGATCCGCACCGCCGAGATGGATTCGGTGGCCGAGCGCGGCGTGGCCGCGCACTGGGCCTACAAGACCGACTCGGGTCCGGCCAACAGCGCCCAGGCGCGGGCACGCGAGTGGCTGTCCTCGCTGGTCGACAGCTCGGCGAGCACGGTGTCGTCGTCGGAGTTCATCGAGAACGTCAAGATCGACCTGTTCCCCGACGAGGTCTATCTGTTCACTCCGCGCGGCGACATCCTGTCGCTGCCGCGCAACGCCACCGCGCTGGACTTCGCCTACGCCGTGCACACCGACGTGGGCGACCATGCGGTGGCCGCGCGCGTGGACAAGAAGCTGCTGCCGCTGCGCACCAAGCTGGAGTCCGGCCAGCTGGTGGAGATCATCACTGCGCCGTCGGCGGTGCCGAATCCGGCGTGGCTGGAAGTGGTGGTCACCGGCAAGGCGCGCACCGCGATCCGCCAGTACCTGAAGCACCTGCAGCACGAGGACGCGGTTGACTTCGGCCACCGCATGCTCGATCGCGCGCTGGACGCGCAGGGCAGCAGTCTGGACGGCATTCCGCCGGCGGTACTCGACCGTTTCCTGGAAACCTCCAAGCTAAAGCGGCTGGAGGAACTGCTGTCCGACATCGCGCTGGGCAACCGCATGCCCGACGTGGTCGCCAGCCAACTGCTGGCGTCGCGCGGCAGGAAGGCCGGCAAGCCGCACACGGCGGCGCACGCGCACGAGAAGATCCGCATCACCGGCGCCGAGCGTGGCGTGCTCAGCTTCGCCAACTGCTGCCATCCGCTGCCGGGCGACGAGATCATCGGCTACCTGTCCTCGGGCAAGGGCATCGTGGTGCACCGCGAGGAATGCCCGAACGTGGTCGAGCTGCGCAAGTCGCCCGAGCGCTGCGTGGCGATCGAGTGGGACCGCGACGTGCAGGGCGACTACCGCGCCGAACTGCGCATTGAGGTGACCAATCGTCCCGGCGTGCTGGCCACCGTGGCCGCCGCGATCGCCGCCGCCGACTCGAACATCGAGAACGTGGAGTATGTCGAGCGCGACGCCGTCGCGGCCACCCTGCTGTTCGCGCTGGAAGTGAAGAACCGCAAGCACCTGGCCGACGTGATCCGCCGCGTGCGCCGCACCGGGGTGGTCAGCGGCGCCTATCGCTACCCCTTGTGACTCGGGATTCGTTCGGAGCCTCAGCGTGCCGGAATGTGGGCAGGGGAGCTGCGACACGCTAATCTTCCCGGATCCGAATCCGAATCCCGAGGCCATCCATGTCCCGCAGCATCATCTCCACCGAGCAAGCCCCCGCCGCGATCGGCCCGTATTCGCAGGCCGTGCGTGCCGGCAATACCGTGTATTTCTCCGGGCAGATCCCGCTGGACCCGGCCACCGCAGCGCTGGTCGACGGCGACATCACCATGCAGACGCGGCGGGTGTTCGACAATCTCACCGCGGTGGCGGCGGCGGCTGGCGGCTCGCTGGCGCAGATCGTGCGCGTGGGCATCTACGTCACCGACCTGGCGAACTTCGCCGCGGTCAACGCGGTGATGGCCGAATACTTCCAGCAGCCGTATCCGGCACGTTCCACCATCGAGGTATCCGGCCTGCCGAAGGCGGCGCAGGTCGAGGTCGACGCGGTGATGGTGCTGGGCTGAGCATCATGGGCGTTGTGCGCCGACACGCGTTGTCGGCGCGTGGTTTACGACGGAAGGCGGCGCTCGGTTAGGCTTGCAGGCCATGGCCACCCGCACCATTCGCCCCGCTCTCGCCATCGATGCCGACCCGGGCCTCACCCCGGTAAGCGCGCTGCCGGGCGTCGGTCCGGCGCTGGCCGCGTCGCTGGCCCGGCTGGGGCTGGAGCGGGTGCAGGACCTGTGGTTCCACCTGCCGCTGCGTTACGAGGACAAGACCCGGATCACCGCGATCGCCGAGCTGCGGGTGGGCGAGCGGGCGCAGGTCGAGGGCGTGGTCGAGGCAGTCGAACGCGGCTTTCGCTATCGCCCGCAGCTGAAGGTGGCGGTCGGCGACGCCAGCCGGCAGACCCTGCTGCTGCGTTTCTTCCACTTCAACCGTGCGCAGGCCGAGCAGTTGCTGCCCGGCACGCGGCTGCTTTGCTACGGCGAAGTACGCCACGGCGCGCAAGGGCTGGAGATGGTGCACCCCAACTACCGGCGCCTGGACGAGGCGGCGGCAGCCACCGTCGACGAGACGCTGAGCCCGGTTTATCCCACCACCGAGGGGCTGGGCCCGAAGCGGCTGGCCGGGGTGATCGGCAAGGCGCTGGCGCTGTTGCCGCCGGCGGCGCAGCTGGAGCTGATCCCGGCGGCGTTGTGCGCCCGGCATGGCCTCACCTCGCTGCGTGACGCGCTGCTGTACGTGCATCGTCCGCCGCCGGATGCGCGTCTGGACCAGCTGATGCTGGGCCGGCATCCGGCGCAGCAGCGGCTGGCATTCGAGGAACTGCTGACCCAGCACCTCAGCCTGAAACGGATGCGCGCGGCGGTACGCCAGCGGCGCGCGCCGAAACTGGGCGGCGCGGACGAGCTGCGCGGGCGCTTGCTGGCAGGCCTGCCGTTCCGCCTGACTGCGGCCCAGCAGCGCGTTGGCGAAGAGGTAGCGCGCGACCTGGCGCAGCCGCGGCCGATGCTGCGGCTGGTGCAGGGCGACGTCGGCAGCGGTAAGACCGTGGTTGCTGCGCTGGCGGCGCTCGCCGCCGTGGAGTCGGGCCACCAGGTCGCGCTGATGGCGCCGACCGAACTGCTGGCCGAGCAGCACCTGCGCAACTTCCGCCACTGGCTGCAGCCGCTCGGCGTCGAGGTGGAGTGGCTGGCCGGCAAGGTCACCGGCAAGGCGCGCCAGCAGGCACTGGCGCGGGTCGCCGAAGGCGCGCCGGTGGTGGTCGGCACACATGCGCTGATGCAGGAGGGCGTGGCGTTTGCGCGGCTCGGCCTGGTGATCGTCGACGAGCAGCACCGCTTCGGCGTGCAACAACGGCTGGCGCTGCGCGACAAGGGCAGGGACGGCGAGCTGGTGCCGCACCAGTTGGTGCTGACCGCCACGCCGATCCCGCGCACGCTGGCGATGAGTGCATACGCCGACCTCGACGTGTCGTCGATCGACGAACTGCCGCCCGGGCGCACGCCGGTGCAGACCATCGCGATCTCGAACGCGCGGCGCAGCGACGTGATCGAACGCATCCACGCCGCCTGTGGCGAAGGGCGCCAGGTGTACTGGGTATGCACGCTGATCGAGGAATCCGAGCAGCTGCGGGCGCAGGCGGCCGAGGTGGCGTACGCCGAACTCTCCGCCGCACTCGCCGGCTTCAGGGTCGGCCTGATCCACGGCCGCATGAAGCCGAAGGAAAAGCAGGCGGTGATGGATGCGTTCAAGGCCGGCGAACTGGCCGTGCTGGTGGCGACTACAGTGATCGAGGTAGGCGTGGACGTGCCCAACGCCAGCCTGATGGTGATCGAGAACAGCGAGCGGCTGGGCCTGGCCCAGCTGCACCAGTTGCGCGGCCGGGTGGGGCGCGGCGCGGTGGCGTCGAACTGCGTGCTGCTGTACCAGCCGCCGCTGGGCCGGCTGGCGCGCGAACGGCTGCAGGTGATGCGCGACACCAGCGACGGTTTCCGCATCGCGGAGAAGGATCTCGAACTGCGCGGTCCCGGCGAGGTGCTGGGCACCCGCCAGACCGGCCAGCTCAGCTTCCGCATCGCCGATCTGGCCCGCGACGCGCACCTGCTGCCGGCGGTGCAGCAGGTCGGCGAGCATATGCTGGCCGAACACCCGCGCCAGACCACGCAATTGATCGAACGCTGGATCGGTGGCGCGGCGCGTTACGCGCATGCGTGATTTTTGCGATCATCCCTGATTGCGAAGATCAAACGGGCGGCCATCCCTGGCCGCACTTTTCAAGTTTTTTGCGATCATCCTTGATCGCGAAAAAATCGCCCGGAGCGATTTTTGACACCGTGCCAGCGATGGCCCGAAGGGCGGCCGCCAAGGAGGGTGGTCGCAAGATCAAACGGACGGCCATCCCTGGCCGCACTTTTCAATATTCTTGCAATCGTCCCTGATTGCGAAGATCAAACGGGCGGCCATCCCTGGCCGCACTTTTCAATTCTTGTGATCATCCATCCATGAGCAAGCCGCAACTCCTGATCGACACCGATCCCGGCGTCGACGACGCCCTGGCCGTCCTGATGGCCTACGCCCATGCCGACGTCGCCGGTCTCAGCATCGCCGCCGGCAACGTGGGACTCGGCCATACCGTGCGCAACGCGCGCACCCTGGTCGACCTGGTCGGCGCGGCGACGCCGGTGTTCGCCGGTTGTGCCGCGCCGCTGGTGCGCGCGGCGGACGAGGATGCCGCCTTCGTGCATGGCCAGGACGGTTTCGGCGACATTGGTTTTCCCGAGCCGGCCGCTGCGCTCGCCGCCGAGCCGGCCGCGCTGGCCCTGCTGCGGCTAACCCGCGAACGGCCGGGCGAGCTGACCCTGGTGGCGCTGGGGCCGCTGACCAACCTGGCGCTGGCGCTCAGACTCGATCCCACGCTGCCCGCGCGAGTGAAGCGGCTGGTGGTGATGGGCGGCGCGGTGACGGGCCACGGCAATACCGGCAAAGTGCCGGCGGAGTTCAACATCGGCTTCGACCCGGAGGCGGCGCACGTGGTGTTCGAGGCGTTCCCGACGTTCGACCTGGTGGACTGGGAAGCCACCTTGCGGCATGCCTTCGACGATGCCGAATTCGACGGCTGGCTGGCGACCGGCGATCGGCGCGCGGCGTTCTTCGGCAAGATCGTGGCCATCGCGCGCCGCTACAATGCGCAGCATGATCGCCACGGGCTGGTAGCCGCCGACGCGCTGGCGATGGCGGTGGCGCTGGACCCCACCATCGTCACCCGCAGCGAAACCCGCGCCGTGGCGGTGGAACTGGACGGCGGCCTGACCCGCGGCGCCACCGTGGTCGACTGGAAGGGGCGGCTGGGTTGGCCGGCCCGGGCGAACATCGTGCTGGAAGTGGACCAGGCCCGCTTTGCCGCGATGGTGCGGTATGCGCTGGGCGTGCCTACCTGAGCGGACTTGCGGCGTTCCCGGCTTCGCCGCTACAATGCCGCTCTTTTCACCACCGCTTTAGAGCCAGCCATGAAGCCTGCTATCCATCCGAACTACATCCCGGTGGTGTTCCAGGACCTGTCGTCCGACTTCGCGTTCCTGACCAAGTCGACCATGTCCAGCAAGGAAACCATCAAGTGGGAAGACGGCAATGAGTACCCGCTGATCAAGGTGGATATCTCCAGCCATTCCCACCCGTTCTACACCGGCAAGCAGAAGACGCTGGACGTCGGCGGTCGCGTCGACAAGTTCCGCCGCCGCTATGCGGGTGCCATCAAGGAATAAGTGACGCGAGAGCCGGCGCCCGGGCGTCGGCTGCGCGGATTGCGGTTTGGGACACGGGGCAGGCGCAGGCCTGCCCCGTGTCTTTTTGCGTTGGCCATTCGACCATTCGCCATCGAATGCCAGCGCGACCTTGTGCGATAATGGCTGCTGAACTGGCGTCAGCGCGCCCGTTGCATCGCGTGTTTTCCCCGGCATGCCATGCCCAGCATTCCCTCGCCGGCCGGCGCTCCCCTCGCGGTTGCCGGCGGTGGCGACCCACATGTAAGGAGGTTTCCGTGTCCGATCTCAAGACCGTCAAGCTGGTGGATGAATCGAGCAAGCGCAGCAGCGAACTGCCGCTGGTCAGCGGTACGCTCGGCCCCGCGTGCATCGATATTGCCACGCTGTACAAGGACACCGGCCACTTCACGTACGACCCCGGCTACGGTTCGACCGCCAGCACCAAGAGCGCGATCACCTACATCGACGGCGACAAGGGCGTGCTGCTGTACCGCGGCTACCCGATCGAGCAGCTGGCGGAGAGCTCCAGCTTCCTGGAGGTGGCTTACCTGCTGCTCAACGGCGAGCTGCCGAAGCCGGCCGAGTTCGCCACGTTCGAGCACGACGTCGCGCACCACACGATGCTGCACGAGTCGCTGAAGAACTTCTTCCATGGCTTCCACCACGACGCACATCCGATGGCGATGCTGGCCGCTGCGGTGGCCTCGCTGTCGGCGTTCTACCACGACGACCTCAACGTCGACGACCCGGCCGACCGCAAGCTTGCCGCGATCCGCCTGATCGCCAAGATGCCGACCATCGCCGCCGCCTGCTACCGCTATTCGATCGGCTGGCCGATGCGCTACCCGCGCAACAACCTCGAGTACGTCGACCGCTTCCTGCACATGATGTTCGAGGTGCCGAGCGAGCCGCTGCAGATGAACCCGGTGGCGGCCAGGGCGCTCGACCTGCTGTTCATCCTGCACGCCGACCACGAGCAGAACGCCTCCACTTCGACCGTGCGCCTGGTCGGCTCCACCGGCGCCAACCCGTACGCGTCGATCGCCGCCGGCATCACCGCGCTGTGGGGGCCTGCGCACGGCGGCGCCAACGAGGCGGTGCTCAAGCAGCTGCAGGAAATCGGCACGCCCGACAACGTGGAGTCGGCGGTGCTGCGCGCGAAGGACAAGAACGACAGCTTCCGCCTGATGGGCTTCGGTCATCGCGTGTACAAGAACTTCGACCCGCGCGCGAAGATCATCCGCGAGATGTGCCACAAGGTGCTGGCCGAGCTGGGCGTCAACGACCCGCTGCTGGACGTGGCGATGAAGCTGGAAGAGGCGGCGCTGAAGGACGACTACTTCGTCGAGCGCAAGCTGTACCCGAACGTCGACTTCTACTCCGGCATCATCTACAAGGCGCTGGGCATCCCCACCGAGATGTTCACCGTGATGTTCGCCATCGCGCGCACCGCCGGCTGGATCGCGCATTGGATCGAGCAGCACGAAACGCCCGGATCGCGCATCGGCCGCCCGCGCCAGGTCTATATCGGCGCCGACGTGCGCAACTACGTGCCGACCGCGAAGCGCTGATCGCCCACGTGGCACCGATGAAAAGCCCCGGTCCTGGCCGGGGCTTTTTCGTGCGGCGAGGTGGCCCGGAATCAGCGCAATGCCGCACCCAGCCGCTGTTCGAAGGCCTGGTCGGCATTCTCGTCGAGCAGCATCTCCACCTGGGCCAGCGAGGCGCGCCGCATCGGCCGGTCGTCGGCGCGGCCCAGCGGAGCCTGGCGCAGCGCGTCGCGCGGCAGCACGGTGAGGTCGAATGGCAGCTCGTCGGCGGCGAACAGCAGCACCGGGTATTCGGGCTGCTCGTCGCGGCTGTAGCGCAGCCGGCGCACCTGGGTCTCGACCGGCACGCCGCGTTCGCGCAGGTACAGCACGACCGCTTCCGGGTCGTCGCTGTACACGTGCAGGCACACCGCTGAATGCGCGTCGGCGGTGCCTTCGAGCACGCTGCCGACCAGGCGCGGCTCGAACGCGGCGAGAAAACGCATCGCCTCGACCGCCGCCTCGCGGCGCTGGCGCAGCAGCTGCGGCTGGCGGTCGGCGAGGAACAGCCGCTGGTGCTCACGCAGCGCCTGTTCGATCTCCAGGTTGCGCGGCAACGCCTGCGCATCGAGGATGCCCAGCCGCTCGGCGGCCTTCAGCTTGGCATGGTGGAAGTCGCGGATGCCGTGTTCGCTCATCAGCCGCGCGGCTTCCTGGGCCACCCGCAGGCGGTTGCGCTGCAGGCGGTCATGCGCGTGGATGCGGTGGTGGTCGCCTCGGGACATGGCGCATTCCTCAACGATGGGTGGGCGACGGCCGGGGCGGGTCTCGCCCCGGAGGGCATCAGAAGATGTCGTAGGCGTGCTGCTGGTCCTGCTCCTTCTGCTGGGCGGCCTGGCTGCGCAGGCGGTCGACGTCTTCCACTCTGAATATCTCGTTGATGCCGTCGGGGTCGCTGGTGGCGGTGGGCAGCCCGCTGTAGCGGTTGATCCATACCGTACTGATTCCCGGTGGCATCGGCAACGTGCTCGACGGCTGCCCCTTGAGCACGCTGCCCATGTAGGACATCCAGATCGGCAGCGCGGCCTTGGCGCCGAACTCGCCGCGGCCGAGCGAGCTGTAGTCGTCGAAGCCCACCCACACGGCGGTCGACAGCTCGCCGTCGAAGCCGACGAACCAGGCGTCGCGGTGGTCGTTGGTGGAGCCGGTCTTGCCGGCCAGGTCGTCGCGCTCCAACGCGCGTGCGGCCGAGCCGGTGCCGCGCAGGATCACGTCCTTCATCAGTGAGGTGACCAGGTAGTCGTTGCGTGCCTCGATCACGCCCGGCGCGAGTACCGGCGGATGCGCGCCTTCGCCATGCGCGTCGGCCGGCAGCACCGCGTCTCCGACGCCGTCGACGCTGCCGGACCCGGCGGGCGCGGTGGACGAGGCGCTGGCCAGGCTGTTGGCGGGCGCGGGGTTCATCCCGGCCGGTGGCGGGCCGGGTGGCCGTGTGTCAAGCAGGCGCTCCTGGCAGTTGCGGCAGGCGCGCGCGGGGTTGGCCACGTACACCGGCTGGCCGTTGCGGTCGTCGATCTCGTGGATGAAGTACGGCGTGACCAGGTAGCCGCCGTTGGCGAACACCGCGTAGCCGCGGGCCATGCCCATTGGTGACACCGAGGCGGTGCCCAGCGCCATCGACAGGTTGGCCGGCATGGCGTCCTGCGAGAAGCCGAAGCGGGTGGCGTATTCGCGCATGTAGCGCACGCCGACGGCGTCCAGCAGGCGCACCGAGACCAGGTTCTTCGACTGCACCAGCGCTTCGCGCAGGCGCATCGGCCCGGCGAACTTGTCGTCGTCGTTGGAGGGCGTCCAGATCCCGTTCGGACGCGAAGGGTCGGGCAGCGCGAGCGGCGCGTCGTTGATGATCGAGGCGGGGGTGAAACCGCGCTCGAACGCCGCCGAGTACAGGTAGGGCTTGAAGCTGGAACCGGGCTGGCGCGCCGCCATCACCGCCCGGTTGAACTTGCTGCGCACGAAGTTGAAGCCGCCCACCAGCGCCTGGATCGAGCCGTCCTCCGGCGCGACCGAGGCCAGCGCGGCCTGCGCAGCCGGAATCTGCGCCAGCTGCCACTCGCCCTTGTCGTCGCGCGCCAGCCGAATGATGTCGCCGCGCTTGAGTACGCCGTCGACCCGGCTCGGCGCCGCGCCGACGCGGTCGTCGTTGATGTGTGGGCGCGCCCAGCTGACAGTGGCGAGGTCGAGGATCACGCTCTCGCGGTTGGACAGGTAGACCGTGGCCTGCTTTGCGTCGCTGGCCGTGACGATGCCCGGCTGCATGCCGGAGACGCTGGTGTAGGCGGACAGCAGGCTGTCCAGCTCCGCCTCGCCGGCGCCGGCAGGCAGCTCCTGGTGGGCTTCCGGCCCGCGCCAGCCGTGCCGGCGGTCGTAGGCGATCAGCCCGTCGCGCAGCGCTTCCACGGCGGCCTGCTGGCGGCCGCTCTGCAGCGTGGTCCTGACTACGTAGCCTTCGGTCAGCGCGTCGTTGCCGAAGCGGTCGAGCACCTGCCGGCGCACCATCTCGGCCAGGTACGGGGCGTCCACCTCGATCGGCTGCTCGTGCGGGTAGGCGCGGTTCGGTTCGGCGATCGCCTGCTCGTACACGGCCTTGGTGATGTAGTCATGGCGCAGCATTTCGCCCAGCACCCAGTTGCGTCGGGCGATCGCGCGCTTCGGGCTGTTGATCGGGTTGACCGCCGAGGGCAGCTGGAAGGTCGAGGCGATCAGCGCGCATTCGGCCACGGTCAGCTGGTCCAGCGTCTTGCCGTAGTAGTACTCGGCGGCCGCGGCCACGCCGTACGAGCGATGGCCGAGGAACATCTTGTTGAGGTACAGCTCGAGGATCTGGTCCTTGCTGAGCTCGTGCTCGATGCGCAGCGCGATGAAGATCTCGGTGAGCTTGCGCGAGTAGAGCTTCTCCGGGCTCAGGAAGAAGTTGCGGGCGACCTGCTGGGTGATCGTCGAGCCGCCGGGGCCCTTGTCGCCGCCGGTCACCAGCACGTGCCAGCCGGCGCGCGCGATGCCGTGCCAGTCCACGCCGGGATGGTGGTAGAAGTCCGCATCCTCGGCCGACAGCACGGCGTGCTTGAGCCGGTCCGGCACCTTCCCGATGTCCACCGGGATGCGCCGGGTCTCGCCGAAACTGGCGATCAGCTTGCCGTCGGCGCTCAACACGCGCAGCGGCACCTGCATCGGGTAGTTCTTCAATTCGGCCACCGAGGGCAGCCTCGGCGCGATCAGCCAGTACGCTACACCCACCGCGACCACTGCAAGGAGCAAACCGGAAAAGGCCAGGGCCAGAGCCCAGCGCAGCAAGCGTTTGAAAATTTGCATGGTGTGGGGATAGCGAGACCTGAGTCAAAACACGGCAGAGTATAGATGTAGGAGTATTTCCGGCATGAGGAGCGGTCGACCAAACCCAAAGGCTGGTCCGGCAAAGCAAGGGTCGGGCCGATCGGAGCTTCCCCATAAATGTGGCGGGGATCACGCCAATTACTTGAGAAAGTTCCTGTAGGCCATTGCCATTGCGTTATTTTTTCGATTTAATGCCATTGCGTACCCCGCCAGGATTCTGGCTACGGGCGTCAGCGGCAAGGGGGAAACACCGTGGGGCTTTTTACACCGAAGAAGCCGGCGCTGATTGGTGTCGACATCAGTTCGACTGCCGTCAAGCTGCTGCAGCTAAGTCAGGCGGGCGGCCGTTATCGCGTTGAGCATTACGCGGTCGAGCCGCTGCCGCCGAACGCCGTGGTCGAGAAGAACATCGTCGAGATCGAGGCGGTGGGCGATGCGATCCGTCGCGCGCTGGCACGCTCGGGCTCCAAGCTCAAGCACGCTTCCGCCGCGGTGGCCGGGTCGGCGGTGATCACGCGCATCATCCCGATGACCGGCGACCTTTCCGACGACGACCTGGAAGGCCAGATCCAGGTCGAGGCCAATCAATACATCCCGTACCCGATCGACGAGGTCAGCCTCGACTATGAGGTGCTCGGTCCGGTCCGCGACAACCCCGACATGAACAACGTGCTGCTGGCCGCCTCGCGCACCGAGAACGTGGACATGCGCGTGGCTGCGTTGGACCTCGGCGGACTCACCGCCAGCGTGATCGACGTCGAGGCATTCGCGATGGAGAACGCCTTCGCGATGATTGCCGACCAGCTCAACGTGGGTCGCGACGCGCTGGTGGCGGTAGTCGACATCGGCGCCACCATGACCACGCTGTCGGTGCTGCGCAACCAGCGCACGATCTACTCGCGCGAGCAGGTGTTCGGCGGCAAGCAGCTGACCGACGAGATCATGCGCCGCTTCGGGCTGTCCTACGAGGAGGCCGGCCGCGCCAAGCGCAAGGGCGGCCTGCCCGAGTCCTACGAGACCGAGGCGCTGGAGCCGTTCAAGGAATCGCTGATCCAGCAGATCAGCCGCTTGCTGCAGTTCTTCTTTGCCGGCAGCGAGTACAGCAAGGTCGACCAGGTGGTGCTGGCCGGCGGTTGCGCCTCGATCGAGGGGCTTGGCCAGATGCTGGAGGAGCAGCTCGGCGTGCCCTGCGTCGTCGCCAACCCGTTGGCGCGCATGTCGCTGTCGCCGCGGGTCCAGGCACAGTCGCTGGCGCAGGACGCCCCCGCGTTGATGATCGCGGTCGGCCTCGCCCTGAGGAGCTTCGACTGATGGCACACGTCAACCTACTTCCGTGGCGCGCCGCACGGCGCAAGCAACGCGAACGCGAGTTCTACATGCAGCTCGGTGCCGCCTTCGTGGTGGGTCTGGGCGTGCTGCTGTTGTGGATTTTCTGGATGGACCAGCGCATCAACAACCAGAACGACCGCAACACCTACCTGCAGACCGAGATCAAGCAGCTCGACGTGCGCATCGCCAAGATCAAGGACCTTGAGAAGGTGCGCGAGCACCTGCTGGCACGCAAGCAGATCATCGAGCAGCTGCAGGCCGACCGCTCGCAGATGGTGCACCTGTTCGACGAGCTGGTGAAGACGATTCCCACCAGCGCGCGGCTGAGCGGGCTGAAACAGGGTGGCCAGGCGATGTCGCTCGACGGCGTGGCGCAATCCAACGCCAGTGTCGCCGAGTACATGCGCAACATCGAAGGCTCGCCCTGGATGGGCCATGCCGACCTGCGCAAGACCGAGAACACCCATAACGGCAGCCGCATGCCCTATACCTTCGGGCTGAACGTGACGCTGAACAAGCCGAAGGCCGACGAGACCGACAAGGTGTCGATGCTGCCGGGCGCCGCTGCTCCCGCTGCGGCGGCGACGGTGCCCGCCGCGGCAACCGCGCCGGTGGCTGCTCCTGTGGCGAAGTCTGCGACGACGGCCGTTCCGGAAACCAAGCCGGTGAGTGCGCCAACTGCCGCGGGAGGCGCCGGATCATGAGTTTCCTCCACGATATCCAGAACCTCGACCGCAACAACGTCGGTGGCTGGCCGCAGACGGTCAAGATCTTCTTCACCGCGCTGCTGTTCGGCTTCGTGCTGCTGGTGGGTTGGTACTTCTTCGTCAGCGACCAGCAGGACAGCCTGAAGACGCTGGCCGGCAAGGAAGACCAGCTCAAGCAGGAGTTCTCCACCAAGCAGGCCAAGTCGGTCAACCTGGAGGCGCTGCAGCAGCAACTCGACGAGATGCAGGACATGCTGCGCCAGCTGCTGCGCCAGCTGCCCAGCAAGACCGAGATGCCCGAGCTGCTGGTCGACATCTCGCAGACTGCGCAGGCCGCCGGTCTGGAGAGCGACCTGTTTCAGCCCGGTGCGGAGACGCCGAAGGATTTTTACGCGGAAAAACCGATTGCCCTGAAGTTTACCGGCACCTACCACCAGTTCGGCACCTTCATCAGCGGCGTGGCCTCGCTGCCGCGGGTGGTGATCCTGACCCTGCACGACGTCTCGTTGACGCCGAAGTCGCCGGGCAAGGACGGCACCTCCAACGGCCAGCTGGTGCTGCAGGGCACCGTGAAGACCTACCGCTACCTGGATGACGAGGAAAGCGCCGCCGCGAGCAAGGGCAAGCCGGCCGGGGGGGCGAAGTGATGAACATGTCTGCTGCAATCACGCCCACCCGCATCGCCCGGCTGATGCTGATGCTCGGCGCCGCGCTGATGCTCGCCGGATGCACCCGCGGCATGTCGGACCTGCGCACCTGGGTCGCCCAGGAAAAAGCCAAGAAGGGCGCGCCGATCCAGCCGCTGCCGGTGATCAAGACCTTCGAGACGTTCACCTACACCGACCAGGACCGGCGTGATCCGTTCAGCCCGAGCACGGCCGAGATGGACAACAGCGCCGCCGCCAGCGGACCGCGGCCGGACGCCAACCGCGCCAAGCAGCCGCTGGAGCTGTTCGCGCTGGACAGCCTGAAGATGGTCGGCACGGTCGGCACCGGCGCGAGCATGGAGGTGCTGGTCAAGGATCCGGGTGGCGTGATCCATCGCGTTCATGACGGCGAGTACATGGGCCAGAACTACGGACATATCACTGCGATCAGCGAAGACCACATTGAGCTGGTCGAGCTGGTATCCAACGGTAATGGTGGCTGGATGGAACGTCCCGCCAGCGTCGCGCTCGACGCGAAATAAGGAATACAGGGGCAGATGCAATGACCAACCAAATCCAATCCGTCCGGGGCCGTGTCATGCGCCATGCGAGCCGTTACATGTTGATGGGCCTGCTGATCGCCGGCGCCACCTGGGCCAGCGCTGCGATGGCAACCACCACCACGCTGAAGAACATCAGCTACGACGCACTGCCCGGCGGCAGCGTCGAGCTGCACATGGACTTCGGCGATGGCCCGGTGCCGCAGCCGAAGATCTTCACCACCGGCAATCCGCCGCGCATCGCGGTCGACTTTGCGGACACCGACAACGCGGCAGCCCGGCATCTGGACATCGGCAAGGGCTCGACCTCCGGCGTATCCGCCGTATCGGCCGGCGGACGCACCCGCGTGGTGGTCGAGCTGATGCGCGAGTCGAGCTACCGCTCGCGCGTCGAGGGCAACAGCCTGGTGTTGACCGTCAACAACGGCAGCGCCGACCAGTCGGTGACCACCGCGTCCACGATCGACCCGACCAAGGCACTGCCGTCGTCGTCGGCTGGTCCGGCCATCTCCAACATCGACTTCCGTCGCGGCCCGAACGGCGAAGGCCGCGTGCTGGTCAACTTCAGCGGCAGCGGCGCGAATGCCGAGATGACCCGCAAGGGCGACAAGGTGCTGGTCAGCATCGACCACGCCAACCTGCCGGCCAACCTCGCCCAGCGGCTGGACACGCTGGACTTCGCCACACCGGTGCAGTCCATCGTCACCCGCGCTGGCAACGGCGGCGGCGCACGCATGGAAATCACGGTCAAGGGCAACGTCGAGACCTCCGCCTACCAGACCGCCGACCAGTACGTGGTCGAGGTGGCGCCGAAGAAGGCCGAGGCCGCCAAGGACGCCAAGCTGGCCCGGCTGGGCCAGGAGCCGAGCTACAACGGCAAGCGCGTCACCTTCAACTTCCAGGACATCCCGGTGCGCTCGGCGCTGCAGCTGATCGCCGATATCTCCGGCCTCAACCTGGTCGCCTCCGACAGTGTCGGCGGCAGCGTCACCCTGCGCCTGGTCAACGTGCCGTGGGATCAGGCGCTGGACGTGATCCTGCGCGCGAAGAGCCTGGACAAGCGCCGCAACGGCAACGTGGTGTGGGTCGCGCCGCAGGCCGAACTGGCCAAGTACGAACAGGACCTCGCCGACGCCAAGCTGAAGGCGCAGGACACCGCCGAACTGGTCACCGACTACGTGCCGATCAGCTACGGCAAGGCGGCCGACATCGCCAAGCTGCTGACCAGCGGCAGCATGCAGGGTGGCGGCGGTGCCGGCGGCAGCGGCAATACCCAGCGCGGCTTCCTGTCGCCGCGTGGCAGCGTGTCGTTCGATACGCGCACCAATACGTTGTTGCTCAACGACACGCCGGACAAGATCAAGCAGCTGCGTGAGCTGATCGCGGTGCTGGACAAGCCGGTGCAGCAGGTGCTGATCGAATCGCGCATCGTGGTCGCCAGCGACGACTTCACCCGCGAGCTGGGCGCGAAGTTCGGCGTCAACGGCCGCATCAACAACACCGAGTTCCAGAACGCCGCCACGGCCACGCCGGCGCTGACCGCTGGCCTCGGCGGCGGCAACGTGACTTCGGGCGGCCTCAACGTGAACCTGCCGGTCACCCCGGCGGCCGGCACCTTCGGCCTGGCCATCCTCGGCGCCAACTACGCGATCGACCTGGAGCTCTCCGCGGCCCAGACCGAGGGCCGTGGCGAGGTGATCTCCAGCCCGCGCGTGATCACCGCCAACCAGCAGGAAGCGGTGATTCGCCAGGGCCAGGAAATCGGCTACGTGACGTTCCAGAACAGCGCCGGCAGCGGCGCCGGCAGCGGCACCGCCACGGTGCAGTTCAAGGACGCCGTGCTGGAGCTGAAGGTGACCCCGACGATCACTGCCGACAACCGCGTCTACCTGATGATCAACGTCAAGAAGGACGCGCTGGCCGGTTACGTGGACGCGCCAGGAAGCGGCAAGATCCCGACCATCGACACCCGCGAGATCAACACCTCGGTGCTGGTCGACAACGGGCAGACCGTGGTGCTGGGCGGCATCTACGAGATCAACAAGGCCAACACCATGACCAAGGTGCCTGGTCTGGGCGATATTCCCGGCGTCGGCGTGCTGTTCCGCAAGACCTCACGGACCAACACCAAGGCCGAGCTGCTGATCTTCGTGACGCCGCGCATCCTCAGCGAAACGCTGCAGTAAGCGCGCACGCCGGCCATGAAAGAGGCGGCTTCGGCCGCCTCTTTTTTTTGCGCGCGCCCGCGAAGCGGCCGCGGGCCGATTAAACTTCCAAGGTCGCCGATGGTCTGTAGCACGCCATCCGGTTCGGCGGCATCCGGCCATCCGGGCCGCGCCGCCGTCACGCCAAGCACGGAACCCGCTCATGGATATGCCCGAAACCCCGACGCCCAGCCGCCTGCAGCAGTCCTTCGTGCAGCTGCGCGGCGACCTGCAGCAATGCATCATCGGCCAGCCGCACCTGATCGACTGCCTGCTGGTGGCCCTGCTCGCCGATGGCCACCTGCTGGTCGAGGGCGCGCCGGGCCTGGCCAAGACCACCGCGGTGAAGGCGCTGGCGGCGCGCATCGAGGCGGACTTTCACCGCGTGCAGTTCACCCCCGACCTGCTGCCGGCCGACCTCACCGGCACCGACGTGTTCCGCCCGCAATCCGGCAGCTTCGAGTTCGAGCGCGGCCCGCTGTTCCACAACATCATCCTCGCCGACGAGATCAACCGCGCGCCGGCCAAGGTGCAGTCGGCGCTGCTGGAGGCGATGGCCGAGCAGCAGATCACCGTCGGCCGCCACACCTGGCAGTTGCCCGAACTGTTCATGGTGATGGCGACGCAGAACCCGATCGAGCAGGAGGGCACGTTCACCCTGCCGGAGGCCCAGCTCGACCGTTTCCTGATGCACGTGACGATCGGCTATCCGGATGCCGTCGCCGAACTGGCGATCCTCAAGCTGGCGCGCGAGCAGGCCAGTCGTCGTGCCCATCCGGTCGCCGCCCCGCCGGCGTTGCTCAGTCAGGCCGACGTGTTCGCCGCGCGCGATGCGGCGATGGCGGTGCACATGGCACCGGCGCTGGAGGAATACCTGACCCAACTGGTGCTGGCCACCCGCGACGCCGGCCGCTACGGGCCGGAGCTGAAGCGCTGGATCGCCTGGGGCGGCAGCCCGCGCGCCACCATCGCGCTGGACCGCTGTTCGCGCGCGCAGGCGTGGCTGGCCGGCCGCGATTACGTATTGCCGGAAGACGTGCACGCGATCGCCCACGAGGTGCTGCGCCATCGCGTGCTGCTCAGCTACGAGGCGGAAGCCGAAGGCGTGCGCCCGGACCAGGTGATCGAGCGCCTGCTGGATCTCGTGCCGCTGCCGTGAACGCCGTCGTGTCACATCGTGCGGACGGTGACGGCCGCAGCCGGGTCGCGCTGGCCGAGCTGATCGCGCTGCGCGCGCGGGTCGGCCGTGCGCGCCTGGCGCCGCTGCTCAGCCGCGCCGCGCGCAGCGGCCAGCAGTCCAGCCGTCTGTACGGTCGCGGCATGGACTACGCGGAATCGCGCGTCTACCAGGCCGGCGACGACGTGCGCCGGCTCGACTGGCGGCTCACTGCGCGCAGCGGCAAACTGCACACCAAGCTGTTCCAGGAAGACCGCGAAGGCTGCCTGCTGATCCTGCTCGACACCCATGCCAGCATGCGCTTCGGCACCCGCGTGCGCTTCAAGTCGGTGCAGGCGGCGCGCGCCGCCGCCGCCGCCGCGTGGTACGCGGTGCGCGCCGGTGAGCGGGTCGGGGTGATGGCGTTCGGCCACGCCGACCAGTTGCTGCGGCCGCAGGCCGGGCCGCGCGGTGCGTTGGCGGTGTGCGGTGCGCTGGCCGAATGGGACGCGCAGCCGGTGTCCGATCGGGTCGAGCCGCTGTCCGATGCGCTGGCCCGCGCTGGTCGCGTGCTGCACGGCGCCAGCCGCGTGCTGCTGGTCAGCGACGGCTTCAGCGCCGACACCGCGGCGCGGCAGCGCCTGCTCGACCTGGGCCGGCATGCCGGGATCAGCGTGCTGGTGGTGGCCGATGCGCTGGAACTGGCGCCGGCGCCGCCCGGGCGCTATCCGCTGGAACATGCCGGTGAGCGCTGCGAAGTGCTGCTGCAGTCCGAACGCCAGCGCGGCGATTTCCAGCGGGCGCTGGGTGCCGGCGCGGCGCGGCTGGGCAAACTGGCGCAATCGCTGGGCCTGCGCTGGAACAGCATCGACACCGCGGCCGATGCGTTCGAGGCGGT